>DASTSM010000268.1:0-27051 GCA_035760685.1 Gammaproteobacteria bacterium
GCCCGCGGCGCTGTCCGCCGTGAAGAGCCCCGTCGCCGTATCGATGGTGCCGCCGCCGCTCACGCTCCACGTCACGCGCGGGTCGCTCGCGCCCGTCACCGTTGCCGCAAACTGCCGGGATGCGCCGGCCGTCAGGGTGACGCTCGCCGGATCGATCGTTACGTCGACCCTGAGGCAGCCGTGGTTCGCCGGCAGCTGCGAGAACAGCTCGTGCCGAAGCGCCTGATCGCCTTCATAGAGATCGGAGAAGGCGTAGTAGCAGAGGATGTCGACGTCGGTGAGCGCGCTTTCGTCGAAACCCGCCACGTCGCCATCGATGTCTTGGGCGATGGCCGAGTACTGCGCCGCGCCGAACTGCGTGGAGCCTACGCGATCGAGGTCGAAGCGCGCGTGCCGCGAGCCGCCCGTAAAGCCGTCGCCGTTGAGATCGTATCGACCGTAATCGGGCGCCGACGGCTCGAGCGGATCGCCGTTCGCGTCGAGCAGGAAGTTGCCGTCCGCGTCCTTCGCGAAGAGATGAGCCAGGAAGTCCGCAACGTCGGCTTCGTCGAAGCGCGCGGCGCTCGCGCCGCTCGTGTCGACGTTCAAAAGCTTGAGGCGCACGGGCGCGCTCGAGGGCGTCGGACGCGTCGCTGCATCGAGCGAGAGCGTGGCGGCATAGGCGTCGATGAGCCCGGCGCCGGTATCGAGGCCCGCTTGCTGAGCGTTGCTCAGAATCGCTTGGCGCGTAACCGCCGAGGGGAGGGCGCTGAGGTCCGGAAACGCTGGGTCGGCCGCCGCAATGCCCCGCCCGAGGAGCCAGAGGTAGGACGCGAGGCCGCCGACCTGGGGCGCAGCGAAGCTCGTGCCGTCCGCCAGCGCGAGCCCCGACGCAGCGAGCACGGGGATCGTCTCGCCGACCGCCATCACGTCGGGAGCGCTGTCGGAGAACGCGGACTCGCCCACGAGGCCGTTCGTACCGGGCTCAGTGGTGCTGCCGACGACGAGGACGTTGTCGGCCGGGCCGAGCGCGTCCGCGCCGATGAGCTGCAGATAGAGTTGCAACGCCTGCGCTTCGTCGTCGGTCGCCGTCATCGACGGGAACCCGCCGGGGGCGGGTTGCGCATGCGGATCCCAGCTCGCCCCGTCCTGCACGAAGGTGAACGACGGATCCGGCAGCGCCGCGACGGTGATCGCGGAGCTGAAATAGGCGCGCCCCAAGCCCGGGTAGATCGCGGTCCCGGCCTTGTCGGCTTCGTTGCCCCCCGCCACGGCGACGAGAAAGTCGGCCTGGCGGTCGGCCGTGAGTGCTTTCCAATCGGCGGCGGCGACGGCGCGTGCCAGCGGGAGGCCGAGGGTGTCCACTTGATCGGGCGTGCAGGCGTCATCGACGAGATCGGGACTGTGTTTGCAACGATCGTCGAAGCCCAGGGAAAAGTTCAGGACGAATTTATCGGAGGGGAACATCGTCGGCAGGAGCCAGAGCGTCTCGAAGGGCGTGAATCGGCTCACGTCGAACGATTCGACCATCAAGCAATCCGTGAACGGATTGGCTCCGGTCGGATTCGCGTCATCGAAAAGCGCGGCGAGCGTCGTCGTGACTTCGTAGCCGTGGAGCTCGGTGCCGCTATGCTCCGGCCCGAGATCGACGAAGCCCGGGACTTCGTCGACGAAATTCGTCTCGTCTCCGATCAGGGCGCCGCCAAACCTATCCGCGACGAGCACGGTGACCTTTCGTGAGGCGCATCCCTCGGTCGCCAGCGCCGAGACGTTCCACGCCGCAGGAAAGCGCGCCGCAAGCAGATGCGTGAGCTGGTCCAGACTCCCGACGGCGCCGGCCTCACCCGGCGGCAGGCGCTTCGGCGCCGGCACGCGCCCGACGTCCGCGAAGAGCACACCTCGGCTGCCGCGCAGCGTCCGCGCGGCGTCGGTCAACGCGCCGAGATCGGCGGCAACGGGAATCGCGATCGTCATCGCCGGATAGCGCGCGAGCATCGTCACGATGCCGCCGCCGACGCGCTGGAGCGCAGCGTTGACGTCGGCCACGGTCGCGTCGGGCCGAAGATGCACGTCGAGCCGCGTCATGATGAAGCCGTTCTGGATCTCGGAGTCGTCGACGGGCGTCGGCGGAAGCGAGAACACGGCGTCGACGGCGAGCGCGTTCGGGTCTCCGGGGAGCAGAATGCCTTCGAGCACGGTGAAGGCGATCTGCCCGACGCGCTCACCTGGGTTCGATGCCGTGACGAGCGTCGGTCCGCGCGCGAGCCCGGACGGCACCTCGAAGACGACTCGAGTGCCCGTGGCGGAGACGACGTGGGCATCCGCGCCGCCGACCTCGACGGCGACGTTCTGCGCGCCAAAGCCGACGCCGGTCAGCGTGACCTGCTCGCCGGGCCGCGCCGAGGAGGGCGAAATCGCGTCGATTCGGCTCGCGGCCGGCGTCGGCTTCGATTCGCCGCCCGAACCGGTTCCCCCGCCGCCCGAGCAACCGGCGGCCGTCGCGATTGCGAGCAGGATCGAAGCCAACGCGTGCGTGAAATTCTTTTTATGTCGCATTCTTTTCGTCTCTTGACGCTCGCGCTTGGAATGGCGGCGGCATGATGTCGGCCGTCCGAGCCGGTTTCGAGCGCTGAGCTAAGCGAAATCACCGAAGCATTTGACTGGCGCCGCTCGGCAGGGACAATCCCCTTTTAGGGGATGCTCGCGAAGTGCTCGGGCCGCTCTCGAACCCGCAGCAAACCAAAACGAAAAGAACGTGCGATACCGCCTCGCCCTGACCTCCGATCTGCAGGACTGCGCCGCGCTGCTGCCGAACGCCTTCAAGGCGAGCGCGGGCGTCCGCGCGCGTTTACCCGAGTTGTGGCAGCGCCTCATCGAGGTCAACGCGCCGAACGTCATCGTCATCGAGGACGAGGGCGGACTCGAGGGGTGCGCGATCTCGGCGCATGTGAGCGGCGCTTTCGTCGACGAGGCTCTCGCGGAGCCGAAGCCCCACCTGTCGGCGCGCTTTTACGAGCAGATGCTCGCGGGCCGATCGGTCCTCTCGACGCCGGCCGAGGTCCGCAGAGCCAACTCCTCCGCGGGGCTGAATCTTCTCGTCCTTCACTTCGGTCTGCTCGATCACGACCTGTCGAGCGAGCGCACGCGCGCGGCGCTGCGCTCGGGCAGTCAGGCGTTCTACTTCTTCAACGGAGGCTATCGCTACAAGCTGCTCGTGAACGAGGTGTACGGACGCCAGGCGGCGGAATACATGCAGGCCGGAGGCTTCCGCGTGTTGCACGAATTCGAGCGGCACGGAGACGCGCCCGCAGATCGGTCGTTCTTGATGGGCCTGCGGAAGGAATGGGTCTCGATGGGCGCCATCAACGAGATGGGCTTCTTGTTCGATCCTCCTGCGCCGCGCTTTGGCTTCACTCCCGGCGAGCAGCGCGTACTGCTGCGCGCCATGCTCACCGAGTCCGACGCGGAGATCGCCGAGCATCTCGGCGTATCGCTCGATTCCGTGAAGAAGACCTGGCGCCGCGTATTCGATCGCGCCACGAGCGTCGCGCCTTACCTGTTCGCCGCCGAGGGCACGGGAGCAGGCGGCGGCCGGTCCCGAGGCGGAGTCGAAGCAAGGGGTAGCCGGTCTCGAGCGCGCGCTCGGAGCGAGCAGGCGCGCGGCTCGGAGAAGCGCCGCTATCTCCTCGATTACTTACGCTTGCATCTCGAGGAGCTGCGGCCGCACGACACGCGCCCGGCGGGAAATGGGGTCAGAGCCGATTTATCTCGCCCGTCTCGTTCTCGCGCCTAAGCCCATGAGGGCCAACGCTCCAGCCGTCTCCGTCGTGCTCCCGGCCTACGATGCCGCCGGCACGATCGCGCGCGCCGTGCGCAGCGTGCTCGCTCAGACCTTTCGCGACTTCGAGCTCGTCGTCGTCGACGACGGCTCGACGGACGCGACGGCCGCCGAGGTGCGGCGCGCCGCGGCGGGCGACGCGCGCGTTCGCCTCGTCGCGCTCGAGCACCGCGGCATCGTGCCCGCCCTGAACGCCGGCATCGCCGCCGCGCGCGGCCGGCTCATCGCCCGCATGGACGCCGACGACGAGATGCTGCCGCGCCGCCTCGAAGCGCAGGTCGCGCTGCTCGCGGCGCGGCCCGACGTCGGCGTCGCCAGCTGCCTCGTGGAGTTCGGCGGCGATGCGCGCGCGGCGCAGGGCTACGCGCTGCACGTCGACTGGCTCAACGGCTTGCGCGAGCCCGACGAGATCGCGCTGAGCCGCTTCGTCGAATCGCCGATCGCGCATCCGAGCGTCACGTTCCGGCGCGAGCTCGCCGAACGGCACGGCGGCTACGCCGACGGGCCCGAGCCCGAGGACTACGAGCTCTGGCTCAGATGGATGCATGCGGGCGTGCGGTTCGCGAAGGTGCCGGAGGTGCTGCTGCGCTGGAACGACCCGCCGGGACGGCTTTCGCGCACGTCGAGCCGCTACGCGGTGGACGCGTTCTACGCCTGCAAGAGCCGCTACCTCGCGCGCTGGCTGCGTGCGCGCTTGAACGAAGAGCGCGAGGTCTGGCTCTGGGGCGCGGGCCGAGCGACGCGCAGACGATTCGCCGGGCTCGAGCGCGAGGGCGTCCGCGTCGCCGGCTTCATCGACATCGACGCGAGGAAGGTGGGGCAGACGATCGCGGGGCGCGCCGTGCGCTCGCCCGAGCAGCTGCCTTCGCCCGAGACGGCGTTCGTGATCGGAGGCGTCGGCGTGCGCGGCGCGCGGGAGCTGATTCGCGCGAGCTTGGAAACGCGCGGCTTTCGGATGGGCGAGGACTTCGTGCTGGCCGCGTGAGCGTCCTGTGCGCGGGCCGCCTCATCGTGACGTGCTCGTCTCGATTCGTTCACGCGAACGTCATCGATCATCCAAGCGCTTGCTGAAGAAGAAGCTTGCGTGCCCCACGGGATGGTCCTCGATGCGCGCGACCTGCTGGTACCCCCTGCGCGCATAGAACTCCGGCGCCTGAAAGCTGTGCGAGGACAGAAGCACCAGGAGGCACCCCTTCCCGGCGGCGTGCTCTTCCGCCGCGCTTAGCAGCGCCGTCCCGAGCCCCTTGCCGCGCAACGGCTCGGAAACCCACAGGTAGGAGACGAAGCAGCAGCGCGCCCACGTGTACCCGCTGAGACCGGCTTCGAGCTCTCCCGATTCGCTTTTGCGCACGATTCTGAAGAGCTCGGCGTCGCGGCAGCCGGTCGCTGCCGCGTTGAACTCGTAGATGCGCTCGGCCAAGAGCGAGTCGAGCTCCGGCGCATCGCCCACTTCAACCACGATCTTGGTCATCGATTCGACTCCGAAGCGGAAGCCCATTGCGCCGCTCGCTGCCGACTCAGTGCTCGGCAGCGGCGTTTCGGTTCACAGCGTAGCTTACTCGCGCGAACCGCGACGCATGCGGGACGGCGGAGCTGATTCGCACAGCCGTGAGGGCGCGAGAGCGTCGCGTGCCGCCTGCCTGAAAGCGAGAGCGCAGGCCGTGCTCGACGCCCGAACGGTCTTTCTGATAGAACGGTTCGAAACGCCTTTGCCGGAGGGGAATGCTGCGATGAAGGGGAGCACGACACGGACGGAGAGGCCGGAGCGCTTTCGATCTCGGCTCGTCGCGCCTTTAGCGCCTCTGGCCCGCGCGGCGCTCGTGCTCGCGGCGCTCGCGCTCGCGGGCGTCGCGACGCCCGACGCGGAGGCGCAGAAAGGCGGTGAGCCCTCGCCAGCCGCGAAATATCCGTATCCGACCAAGCGCGACCTCCGAGCGACGATCCCGCCGGGACCGCGGCTCTTGCCGTCGCCGCCGCTCGGCGCGGGACCGTGGACGTTCCACACGACCGAGGCGGACATCAAAGTCTCCGTCGTCGCGCGCGGCATTTCGCATCCCTATGCCTTCGCGTTCCTGCCGGACGGCGACATCCTCGTGACGGAGCGCGCCGGGAAGCTGCGCCTCATTCACGACGGCGCGCTCGATCCGAACCCAGTCGAAGGCTTGCCGGAAGTCATCTACCGCGGCACCGAAGCGGGGCTCATGGACATCACGCTGCATCCCGACTTCGCGCGCAACCACTTCGTCTACTTCGCCTATCACAAGCCGATCGGCAACGATCTCGCGAGCAGCGCGGTCGGGCGCGGCACGTGGAATCCCGCCGACCGCAAGCTAACCGACGTGCGCGAGATCTTCGTCTCCGACGACGTCGACACCGAGGTCAGCCGTCTCGCGTTCGGCCCCGACGGCAGCCTCTACATGTCGATCGGCGCGCCGGGCGAGGGCCCCGAGGCGAGCGTCATGCGCGCGCGGCACGGGGACGACTATGCGGGCAAGATCATCCGCATGAACGACGACGGCACCGTGCCGAAGGACAATCCCTTCGTCGGCCATGACCGGTACAAGCCCTACGTCTTCGCGCTCGGCTTCCGCAACGTGCTCGGTCTCACGGTGAATCCCTGGACGAACGAGCTCTGGGCAACCGAGATCGGTCCGCAGGGCGGCGACGAGATCAACGTGATCCGCACCGGCAAGAATTACGGCTGGCCCGTCGTGAGCTACGGCAGCGATTACTTCGGCAAGCGCTTCGACTCGGCGCACGCCGCGCACGGCTTCGAGGAGCCTGTCTGGTTCTGGTCGCCCGCGATCAGCCCTTCGGGCACCGTGTTCTATACCGGCGATAAGTTTCCGAAGTGGCAGCGCGACCTTTTCGTCGGCGGCCTACGCGAGGGCGAGTTCTCGCCGACCGGGCAGCTCAAGCGCGTCGTGCTCAACGATCAGTGGCAAGTCATGCGGGAGGAGTCGCTGCTGCGCGATCTGCACCAGCGCATCCGCGACGTGCGGCAGGGCCCGGACGGGAACCTCTACGTGCTGACCGAGGAGAACGACTCGGCGCTGCTCAAGATCGAGCCGGCAGAGGCGGCGTCCCAAGCGGCGCACTGAGAACCGCGGATCTTGCAAGACTTGGCGCCTCCCGAGTTGGTGGGGCGCCAACGCGGCGCTACTTCGCCGGTTTTTCAGCCAGCAGCTTTTCCAAGGCTGCGGCGGCGGATTTTCCATAGCGAGACGCAGTGCGGCGCAGAAGTGCGGCATCGAGAGCGTCTCCGCCGACCGCGAGAGCGTGGCGGGCGTCGGAAAGGTCTTGCGGCGCCCCGGCAAAAATCTTCATCGCGATGAAATCTTCGAGCCCGACGATATGAAGCGGCCGGCCGTGAAACTCGACCGTTATCGTGCGCGAGAACAAGGCAGGATCGACCCCCCGGAGGCCGACCAGCAGATCCACTCGGTTCTCGAAAGAGTCGGTCAGGGCGAGGACCGCGGCAATAGGATCGTCAGGATCGCCGCGGCGAAGCTCGGTCTGGAAGCCGGCGGCGCGGAAGGCTTGTTCGAGCTCGTCTAGACGATGAGTCGGCACCGACAGCAACGCGTCGGCGTCGAGGCTGGCGCGGACCACGCCGTGAATGGATGCCGCCATGGCGCCGATGACGGCGTACCGCACATCCATCGCTTCGAAGAGGCGCACGGCGTCCAGCAGGAGGAGGGCGGATTCACCCGGCCTTCGAGTTTCGAGCGGCACGCCGCCTTGCCTCTTGTTTCTTTCGGGTTTCTTGTCCGGCGCGATAGAGATCCGTCATGAGACGACAATGCGTGAGAAACGCTTCGAGGCGCTGCTCGCGCGTCATACGCCGCGCCGCCCGAATGACGTCTTCTTTCGACTGCCGGGAAAGCTTCGACTCCATGGAGACTATTCTAGTGCAGGTGCAAGGGCTGCCCTATCGGCCGGTTCACGCCTGGAACGCACTCTCGTTCCCCACGTGACATCCGTACGCCCGGATGCGAGGATTCCCGCGACGCCGAACGTCCCACGGGGAGTCCCATGCCGAATCGACTCGCGTCCGTCTGTGCCGCGCTTTTGATGCCGGCGCTCTCTGCGCCGGTTGTCGCGCAGGAGGTCCCGCTCTCGTTCACTCAGGTGCAGTCCGACGCGGGACGGCAGGTCTACGCCTCGACCTGCGCGATGTGCCACGGCGCTAACCTCGACGACGGCCCGCTCGGCGCGCCGCTCAAGGGCGACGCGTTCATGCACAAGTATGGCGGTCAATCCGTCCGCGCGCTCTTCGACGTCATGCGCACGACGATGCCCGTCTCGAATCCGGGATCGCTGCCCGTCGACACCTACGCCGCGCTCGTCGCGTTCGTTCTCGACGAGAACCGCATCGTGCCCGGTAAGGCGCCGCTCCCGACCGACCCGCGCGCGCTCGCGGCGATGCAGGTGCCGGCCGGCGGCTTCAGCTTCATGGCGTACTCGCCGTACACCGCGCGGCCCGCCGTCGACCGGCCGACGCCGCTCGCGAAGTTCGAGGCCGTGACGGACGATGCGATCGCCCGCCCGCCGGCCGCGGATTGGCTGACGTGGCGGCGCAGCTACGACGCGCAGGGCTTCAGCCCGCTCGACGAGATCGACGCGCGCAACGTCGGCAACTTGCGCGTCGCCTGGAGTTGGACGCTGCCGGCGGGCTCGACCGAGGGCGTGCCGCTCGTGCGCGACGGCACGATGTTCGTCGAGGCCTACGGCGACATCGTGCAGGCCCTCGACGCGAAGACCGGCGACCTGCTCTGGCAGTACACGCACACGCTCGAGCAGGGCGCGTCGCCGTTCCACAAGCGCGGCATCGCGCTGCACGGCAACCGGCTCTTCATCGCGACCTCCGACGTGCACGTCGTCGCGCTCGACGTCGCGACCGGAGAGCCGGTCTGGGACACGCGCGTCGGCGACTTCCACGTGCGCGAGGGCATCAACGGCGGCCCGCTCGTCGCGAAGGGCAAGGTCGTGATCGGCACGACCGGCACGGGCGTCGGCGCGAAGCCGGGCGGCCCGCAGATCCTCGGGCTCGACGAGGCGACGGGCAAGATCCTCTGGCGCCTCGGCACGATCGCGCGCCCCGGCGAGCCGGGCGGCGAGAGCTGGAACGGCATCCCCTACGACAAGCGCAGCGGCGCTTCGATCTGGACGCCGCCGAGCTTCGACCCCGAGACCGGCCTCGTCTATTTCGGCACGGGCAACACCTACGACACGGGCCCGCTGCTGCCGGCGAAGGACGCGCCCGGCGTCACGAACGACGCGCTCTACACGAACTCGACGCTCGCCGTCGATCCCGATACCGGCAAGCTCGTCTGGTACTACCAGCATTTCCCGAACGACCAGTGGGATCTCGACTGGGCGTTCGAGCGGCAGATCCTCGATCTCGAGGTCAACGGCGCGAAGCGGCGCGTCGTGCTGACGGCGGGCAAGATCGGCATCTACGACGCGCTCGACGCGCGCACGGGCGAGTATCTCTTCTCGATCGATCTCGGCCTCAACAACATCGTGACGGAGATCGACACGCGGACGGGCGAGAAGCACGTGGATCGGACCAAGTATCCCAACGGCACGGTTCAGCTCATCTGCCCGCACGGCGCGGGCGCGAAGAATTTTCTGCCCGGCGCCTACATCGCGTCGCGCCGCGTCGTCGTCGTGCCGCTCAACGAGGCTTGCATGGACCTGTTCCCGGTGCCGGGCGGCGGCACGGGCGGGCTGTCGTCCGGCGTGAACTGGGGCATCCGGCCGCGGCCCGACAGCGACGGCAAGTACGGCCGACTCGAAGCCATCGATCTCGAGACGCGCGAGGCCGTCTGGACGGTGCGCCAACGCGCGCCGCAGACCTCGGGCGTGCTCGCGACCGCGGGCGGGCTCGTCTTCGCGGGGTCGTTCGACCGCATGTTCCGCGCGTACGACGCCCGCGACGGCCGCGCGCTCTGGGAGACGCGGCTCAACGACGTCTCGAGCTCGAGTCCGATCAGCTACGCCGTCGACGGCAAGCAGTACGTCGCGATCGTCGTCGGCGAGGGCGGGTTCCACGCGCGGAGCTTCGCCCCGCTCGTGCCGGAGCTAAAGAGCCCGCCGAATCGCGGCGCGGCCGTTTGGGTATTCGCGCTGCCTTAGCGCGTCGCTGGGACGGCGAGCTTGCGCGGCGCCGTCTCCTCGAGGAATAGGCACACGAGCATGCCGAAGACCACGCCGGCAGTGCGGGCTTGTGCCATCTTCTTCCCGCTACCAAAAGGCCGGCGGCTGCGTCTCCTCGATGCGATGGGCTCGATCGAGCGCCGCGTAGCGTGCGCCGTAAAACACGAGCGGCCGTCCCTCGCGCTCTTCGAGAAAGCGCGTTCGGCCGATGAAGAACGTGTGGTCGCCGCAGTCCCAGGCGTCTTCTAGGTCTGCCACGACGACCGCGAGGGCCCCGGCAAGAACGGGCGCGCCGCAGACGTAGCGGAATTCCGGGTGCAGCCCCACGAGCCGGCGACCGGCGAAGTGATTCGATAGATGCTGCTGATCCTCACCCAGGAACGAGACGCCGTAGAAGCCGGCGGCGGCCAGGTGCGCATGCATGTTGGCGGCCCGGCCAACCGACACGGCGCAGAGAGGCGGGTGCAGCGAGACGGCCATGAAGGCATTCGCGGTCATGCCGAATACCTCGCCCTCCGCCACTGTCGTGACGACGGTGACGCCCGTCGCGAAACGGCCCATGACGCGGCGAAAGCTGCGCTCGTCCACGCCCGCGGAGGGCGAGGGTCGCCCGTGCTCGCGCTCCGCGCGACTCATCGCCGAGCGTCACCGCTCGTGAGCCGACAGGTCGTCCGGGTTCAGCAGGTCCGGCACCGTCCAGCCGTTCAGGTCGTATTCCGCCATGCATTGCTCGGCATAGCCCTTGAAGCGGTCCGCGTTGCCGTTGCCGAGCGCGCTGAACAGGCAATAGCGGCGGATCTCTTCCGTGCTGCCGCCGTAGTTGATCTCGTACAGCTCGTGCCGAGCGCCGAACTCCGTGCCGATGCAATCCCAAAGCAGCTTCATGAGCTTCGAACGCTGCTCTGCCGTGTAGCCGTTCGACCCGCGCATGTAACGGTCGATATAGGGACGAATGTCCGGGTTCGCGAAATCGCGCGCATGCGAGCTCAAGTAGATGAGCCCCGAGGCGACCGTCTGCTCGATGATGTACTTGATTTTCGTGTAGGCGATCGTTGCGAGAATTTGATATGCGTTGCCGGGATCCATGTTCGGCAGCAAGTAGTCGCCCTTCCACGGCTGCGGATTGCGCACCATGGCCTCGGTCAGCGCCCAAAACATGTTTCGCCAGGCGAGCACCTCGCCGACGTTGGCCTGCACGCCGCGGAAGTCCTTCGTGCCCGCGGCCTCCACGGCCTTGAGCAGCAGGCCGGCGATGAAATCGAGCTTGACGGCGAGCCGCGTGCAGCCGTGCACGACGAAGCGGGGCAGAAAGCCCGTGCGCGGGAAGAAGTTGTTGGCCTTCTCGACGTCCCCGTAGACGAAAACGT
Source organism: Gammaproteobacteria bacterium (assembly GCA_035760685.1). Taxonomy (GTDB): domain Bacteria; phylum Pseudomonadota; class Gammaproteobacteria; order Steroidobacterales; family Rariloculaceae; genus ZC4RG20. Next base: position 11,347 of record DASTSM010000268.1, read on the forward strand.
TCTCCCACGGCACGAACACTTCGTCCATGATGAACACGGCGTCGTTTTCGTCGAGGCGCGAGGAGAGCGGCTGATCGAACGGGCTCGCCATGACCGCCGCCGTCATTTCGTACGACGTGCGGCACAGGAATTTTACGCCGGGCGCGTTCGTCGGCACCATGAACACGAGAGCAAACTTCTTGTCCTGGAGAGGAATGAGGCCGTGGTGTGCCACGAACGTGTAGTTCGTCAAGACCGAGCCCGTCGCGACGACCTTCGCGCCGGAGACGACGATGCCGGCGTCGGTCTCGCGCTCGACGTGCGCACAGACGTCCGCGACTTGGTCGGGCGGCTTGTCGCGGTCGACGGGCGGATGGATGATCGCATGGTTCACGAAAGGCACGCGCTCCTGGGAGAAGCGGTACCAGCGCCGCGCGTTCTCGTCGAAAGGCGCATAGAACTCCGCGTTGCCGCCGAGCGTAGCGAGAAACGATGCCTTGTAGTCGGGAGCGCGGCCCATCCAGCCGTAGGTGATGCGTTGCCATTCCGCGATCGCGTCGCGGCCCGCCACCGACTCCTCGATCGTTTTCGGTGCGCGGAAGAACGCGTGGGTCTTGCCGCCGCCGTCCGTATCCGCCGGCAGCAGCAGCTTGTCGGCGCGCGCGGGGTCGTGCAGCGCGTCGAAAAGCCGGGCGGTCATGCGCGCCGTGTTCCTGAAAGCCGGGTGCGTCGTGACGTCCCCGACACGCTCGCCGTAGATGTAGACTTCGCGGCCGTCGCGGAGCGACTCCAAGTATTCCGCGCCCGTCTGGGGACGCTCGCACCGCATCGCGCCGATGCTCTCCGGGGTCACGGCGGCATTGCGCCTCGCTGCCATTGGCTAGCTCCAAAATGATTGTTCGATTCGCAACTTATGCCATAACTTGGGCGCACCGCGTATGCTTTCTGCGGTTGCCTATGTCCGCTCGGCATTGCCCGTCTGAAGCGCGACTCGCCCTGTCGCCCGCGCGACTGTCCGTGTCTTTCGCCCGATTCGCTCTACTGCTCGAGGTGCCCTCGTCTACTGTCTGAAGAGGATCTCGAGCCCGACCGTTCGGGGCTGCGGCCCGACGACGCCGCCGATCAACGGGCCGCTGTAATACGCCGAGCAGGCCGCGTTGCTGCAGCCGCTATAGCCGCCGGTCAAACGACCTTTGTCCGTGTCGAGCGCGTTTTGGACGAAGAGGTTGAGATCGTAATTGCCGAGCGCGACGCCGGCCCGAAGATTGACGAGGCTGCTCTCGGGGACGTGGTTCGTGCCTGGATTGTAGCCGCCGAGCGGGAAGCGGCTTTGATCGTAACCGGCGGCCCTGAGCCAGTCGGCGCGCACATAGGGTCTGCGGTCGCCGAAGGCGAAGTCGTAGCGCAGCCCGACGTGCAGCGTCCACGGCGGCAGCGCGAACTCCTGGCCCTCGAGCGCGACGATGAGATCGCGGACCGGCCCGTGTATCGCCACCGAGTCCTCGGTGTATTCGGCGTTGTCGTAGCCGAAGGCCACGTCCGCGGTCAGATGCTCGAAAAATCTCGCTTGCGCTTCGATGTCGATGCCCTGGCTCGTCGCGCGGCCGGCGTTCGTCGTGAATACGATGCCGCAGCCGAAGCCGGGGCTCTGCGTGGCTTGCACGTCGGTCCAATCGATGCGATAGACGTCGCCGTTGATCTGAACGTTGCCGCCGAAGAGACGAGCCTTCGCGCCGGCTTCGTAGCTCCAGACCGTATCGGACTTGTACTCGACCGGCACGTCGTCAACGGTCAGGCCGTACTGCGCGAGCGCCGGTCCGCAAATGTTCTCCGAGGTCTTGCCGTTCACCCCGCCCGGCCGAAAGCCCTTCGACGCGGTGAAGTAGAGCATCCTGGCGTCGGCGAACCGGTAGGTGACGCCGATCTTCGGCGTGAACGGCTGCTCCTTGACGTGGCCCGTGCTCTCGAGGCCGTTCTCGGGCGTCGCGACGGCGGCGCTGTCGACGGGGCCGTAAAACTGCTGCCAATAGTCGAAGGTCTCCTGGGATTGCCGGATGCCGAGCGTGCCCTGCAGCTTGTCGGTGAACGAGTAGTTCGCCTCGCCGTAGATCGCGATCGAGCGATCGTGAAGCTTCTGGTTCTTGTGATCGAAGATGTCGGCGCCGAGATAGGTCAAGTCCTCGCCGAAGAAAGCGTTGTAGCCCGTGGGATCGGGCGCGACGCCGTAGCGCTGCAGCTCCGTCATGCCGTAGAGCGCCTGCGCAAGACCCTCCATGTCGCCCTGAATTTCGCGGTATTGGTGCTCGGTGCGGCTGTCCGCGTAGTAGAGGCCGGCCACCCAGGTCAGCTTGGCCGAATCCCCGTCCGCCGAGGTGAACCGCAGCTCTTCAGACGTGCCGCGGCGGCGATTCCGTGCGGTGAAATGACCGGCCTGGTTGCGGTAGGAGCCCGCGACCTTGTGATCGGCGAGATACGGCCAGCCATGCGGCGAGAGGATCGAGCCTTCCGTCGCGTTCTGAAGCACGTTCGTGATTTGCGAGTTCTCCTCGGTCGTGGTCAGCGATTCGTCCCGCACGGCCGAGGCCACGAGCTTCACCGAGTACGCAGGCCGATCGTATTCGAGAGTCAGCGCCGGGATGCTGAGCTTCGTGCTCGCCGGACTCAGGTCCTTCGCGAGGACCTGGTGCCCCTCGAGCGCGTAGGGGCCGAAGGTCTGAGACGGCCGCGTGTAGGTCACGGTCCCGGCCGCGGCCGCGGCCGCACAAGCGGCGTCGCCGACGGCGACCGGCTGCGGGTTCGTGACGTGCCGCTCGGGCGTGATGCCGGACGTGTCGTAGCATGCGGTCGGGATGACGATCGGCTCCTTCGTCGGCAGATTGAAGGCGCTAGAGGCATAGGACGTCGAATCCGAAGAGCCGAAGTAGCTCACCGTCGCCCGGAGGCGGTCCGTCGCTTGCCACAGCACGGTGCCTCGGAACTGACGGACCTCGTTGGCGTTGGCGTCCTGGTGAGTGACCTGTCCGGTGAAGGGATCCACGATGTCGATCCAGCCCGCACGGCGCACGTCGTCGTAGCTCACGCGGGCGCCCAGCCGCTCCTTGACGAGCGGCGCGCTGACCGCAAGCCCTGCCTCGTGACCGGTACTGCCGTCCTCGATCGTCGCGATCGACGCCTTGCCGTAAACGGCGTAGTCCTCGAGATCGGGCGTCGGTGTGATGAAGCGCACCGTGCCCCCTTCGGAGCTGCCGCCGTAGAGAGTGCCCTGCGGCCCGCGCAGAACTTCGACGCGCTCGAGATCGAAGATCGGCGGCAGAGGCGTGCCGTTCGCGGTCGCGACGCCGCCGCCGACATTGCGCTTCTGAATCGGCGTGTCGTCGAGATAAAAGCCCGTCGTGGCCGCGCCCTGGCTGCCTTGCGCGATGCCGCGAATCGCGATGTTGGCGATGCCCGGGCCGAGCGACTGGTTCAGAAATACGCCCGGGACGGTCGTCTGCAGATCGGCGACGCCGTCGATGCCTTGCTGATCGAGCGTGTCTTGCGTCGCCGCGGTGATGCTGAGGGGCACTTCGTTGACGGTGCTCGTCTGCCGCGTCGCAGTGACGACGACCTCCTCGAGGACGCCCGCGCCCCTCGGCGCTTCGCCGGACGCGGTATCGCGGCGCGCACCGGAGGCGGCCGCTGCCGAGTCGGCATTCTGCGCGCAGACCGAGTGGGCCAAGAGTGCGGCGGCGACCGCCGCCGTGGGCAGCAGGGCGTGATGCGCTGGGCTATGCGTTGTCCGATACATCGGCTTTTTCCTCCCCCCAAACACCTCGATTGAAGCTCGTCGCCGCGGCTCGCTAATCGCCTCCGTCCTCGGCGCCGATCTCGTCCGAAAAGAGCTTCTTCTGCGCGTCGGTCAGAAAGAACGAGCTCGGATCGCGGTACGATCTCTGAGTCGTGATCGTTTCTCCGGGCAGCACGTATTGCGAGGAGCCTTCCTTGGTCCTGATCACGTTGTTGTTCGCCTCGCAGGACCACATGTCGATGCGCGCATGGGCCGAGGTGACGCGTCTGTAACGGTCGACGACGTGCCAGGGCTTCTCGAGACCCTTCGGATCCCAGACCGTGACGTCGTCCTCGATCGTGTTGGGATCGATCATGCGAATGCGCTCTATGGTGCTCGCCGCTTGGCTGTAGTCGGGGTTCTGCCGCTGATACTGGCCGTGGACCACGCTGATGGTGTGCACGACGAGCGTGTCGCCGTCCCAAAAGCCGATCGAATCGCCGTCCCACAGCGGCTTGGCTTCGGACTCCGGAACGTGGCCGCGGCCGTCGGTATAGATGCGCCGCGCCTCGCTCTGCTGCTCGTTGATCCACCAAGTCTCCTGCGGCGTCACGATCATCTCGCGTAGGAAGGGCTCGGTCAGCCAACGCGGATACCCTGCGGGCAGGCAGTCGCTGAGCTGATCCCATTCGTTGCCGATTGCCACTTGGCGGATCTTCTCGCGATAGGCGGCCTCGAATTTCGGCGTGAGATCGGCGGTCGTGCGGCCGTCCGAGAGTTTGCCGGGCTGCGCGGGGTCGAACTTCAGGCCGCCGGCCGCGCGGGTCCAAACGCCCGACCAGTCCGGCATCTTCGCGTAGTCTTTCCGCGTATAGACGGTGCCGCCGCCGGCCTTTTTCTTGATGTCCAGATAGACTCGATACGACGCCTCGTATTCGGACGGCACCGGCGTATCGGGACCGGGCTCGAGGACACAGTCGGCGCCTTCAACGGAAGTGCAGACGTTCGTGTCGGCGGCCTCGCCGGCGCGGATGGACTGGGCGTGGGCGGCGCCGGGCACTCCGGCGGCGGCCATAACCAGCGGCGCGAGGCCGAGGACGAAGCGGCGGGCTCGTCCTTCATTACGGATGCGCGCAGCACATTCGTGGATCCCCGCAGCCCCTTCAGTCGCCCCCGCACTTCGAAACGCTCGCTTCATTGCTTGACTCCCCAAAACGGTTTCGACGGCCGCCGGCTCACTGCGTGGCATGCGGGTCGAGCACTTTGCCGTCCGCCGTGACGAGCTTGACCCAGGCGCCCGCCGGGCGGCCGTCCTTCATCGGCCGCGCGGTCACGGTCACCTTCGTGCCGGGCTTCAGGCTGCTGCTCGTGATGCCCGCGCGCATCAACGTGCTCGGGCCCTCGGCTTCGAAGCCCCACGTTTGTACGGAACCGTCCGGCGCGCGCACGTCGACGAACAGCCATGAATGCGGATTCGTGTACTGAAAGGTCTTTACGACTCCGGTCACCGTCACCGTCTTGGTGGGCTCGAACATGATGCCGGAGTGATGAGCGGCCGCCGGTGCAGCGCGCATGAGCAAGGTGCCGGCCGCCAACAGACCCCAAAGCTTTGCTCCATTTGCAAGCATCATCGTCCTCTCCTGCTTCGAGCCCCTATGGCCCGGCGACCGACATATTCGCTCGTCGCGAGACCGCGGCGCGCACGATGTCGAGTGGATGGTCTTCCCGGGCTCCCTTAATGACGCTTGTGCCACAGCTCGCAAGCCTCCGACCAATGCTTTCTCGGCACGGATATGCTTTGACGGCATGGCCGCGGCGCGGCGCTCGCAAGGGCTCGGGGAAGTTCTCCGTCGGAACCGATCGCGTGCGCCCGGCGGGAGACATCTGCGCTCAGGCGCGCTTGAGCCCCGCAAAGATCCGCTTGATCTCTTCGAGCAGATAGTCCCGGGCAGGGGAGGGATAGCTCATCTGCCGGCAGGTCAGATGAATTGGAAAGACGATGCGGCTGTCGAAGCGCAGCGCGCACAGCAGGCCCGCCTCGATTTCGGGCTGAATGAATGCGAACGGAAGTATAGTTACGAGGTCCGCCTGCATGATGAGCTGCCGGATGGCCGGCGATAGCGGCTGCACTTCGAACACCGGCTCGGGCGGCGCTGCGCCGTGACGCAGGAAGGCGTTGTCGTAAGTCGTACGCGGGATCGTTCCGGCCGAAGGGAGAACCCAGCGGGCGTGGAGCAGGTCGCCGATACCGACGTCTTCGCGGCCGGCGAGCGGATGCGCCGCGCGCACGACGGCCACGGCCCGAAAGTCTCCCAAGGGTTCGGTCGCGATGCCGGCGGCGGGGCTCTCGACGGGCGGCGGGCCGATGAAGAACTCGAGACTGCCCGACATCAGCTTCGGCGCCAACGCTTCGTAGTCCCCGACGGTGGCCGCGAGATGCAGCCCGGGACGCCCGCGCAGCACACGCGCGACGAGCGGCGCGGCGATGATGGCCTCGGTGAGCCAGCTCATGCCGAAGGCAATCCGCTCGCTGCGCTCGCTCGCGTCGCGCAGGCCCCGAAGCTCCTTTTCAGCCAGCGTCAAGTTGGCTTCGATGATGCGGGCATACTTGAGCAGGCGATCGCCGATCGGAGTGAGCTCCGCGCCACGCGGCCCGCGCTCGACGAGCTTGACGCCGAGCTCCGCCTCGAGCGCGCGAACACTTCGGCTCAACGCCGGCTGCGTGATCGCGAGCGAGTCCGCCGCGGCGCGAATGCTGCCTTTGTCGGCGATCTCGATGAGCTGCCGCAAGCGCTTGACGTCGATGTGGCGCAGCAAGCTCGCGGTCACGGGGCCGTCTGCGTGGTTTGCATGGCCCGGGGAGTATACTAGTATTGATTTATGCGAGCGGTAAATGCGCCGGCGCGGCATGCGTCTAGGCAGCGTATGCCGGGAAATGATGTCGAGCAGTGCATTCAAAACGATCTTCGGCTCGCTCGAGCACTACGCCAGGGGCGAGATCGAGCTCATCGACGACGACCCCAAGAACTACGCCTTCTCCAACGTCTTCGAAGTCGCCGAGCGGTCGGCGCCCTACGAGAAGGTCGTCGTCGCCAAGAGCCTCGAGTACGTGATCGAAACGCTGCGGGCCGAGGGAACCTCGCCCTGGTTTGCGGCACCGCATGACGAATTCGCTCTGATCATGGACGGCACGGTGGCCGTCGATCTCGTCAAGCTCGACGCGCCCGAAAGGGTCACGGAGCTAACCCGTGCAGGATCCGTCGTGCTGCCGGACCCGCCCCGGGGAAGGACCATGGGCTTCATGCACCTGCGCCGCGGTCACCTCGCGCTCCTGCCGAACGGCACCGCCTATCGCTTTCGCGCCGAGCGCGGCGTCGGCGTCATCGTGCTGCAGACGCTCGCCGGCCCTGCCTCGGTGCAGAGATGGGCGCAGATTTGCCGCACGTGAGCGCGTGCGGGCCGCGCGCCGGAACGCTTCGTCGCGGGGCGGGCTATCGCACTTTCGAGCTCGGCGAGTTCACCTTTTCTCGCGATGAGTGCTCCGCCTGCATCTCGTGGACGGCCCAGGGAAGACGACTGTCGCACACGATGCCGGCCGACGCATTCCTGCGAGCTCTCATGCGCGACGTAGCCTGGGGCTTCTTCTACGGCTCGGTTTACTTCGACGACGTGTTCGGCACCCGTAATCGCTACGGCCGTGTGGAGTTTCAAGCGGGGTTGCACGATCCGGCGTATCGCGAACGAGGCTTGCATCGCACCTCGGTCATCGACACCGATCTCGCGATGGAGACGTGCATGGCCATCTTGAGAGACTGGACGAACGCCGGCTTCGATCCCTTTGCCGCGCCCCGCGAGACGAGCGCCGCTTGGATGGGTAGGAAGGCCGGACAGAACGACCGAGCGGTGGGCCGTCGCCGCGCCGTCTGCCGAAGGATTCCGGGGCTCGCCGGCGACGTGACGCTTCGGAAGGATCCGGACTATCCGGTGAATGCGGCGTTTCACGACGTGCCTCAGGACGAACCGGAGATTCGTGCGGAGCCCGGCTTCGAGCATGAGGTGCACGCGTTCAACCTCTTCGCTTATTTGTCGCGCTCGGACGTAACGTGGAATCCGTCCGTGGCCTCGGTTTGCGGGCACAGCCTGTTTTGCCCGACGACCGAGGAACACCTCATGCCTGTCAAGCACGCCAACGACCGGATCGAATGGTTCTTACAGCTCAGCGACTCCATTCAGTGGACGATCGAGGACCAGCGCACGGGACGGCCTCGAGTCAAGCTAATCATGCAGCCCGGCGACGTGGCCGCGATGCCGGTGGATATCCAGCATCGGGGCTTCGCACCGAAGCGCTCGATGCTGCTCGTTTGGGAAAATGCGGATCCCCGGTTGCCCCGGCTCCATGAGAGCGGCCGGCTGCCCGCCTCTCCGGCGCACGAGTTCTTGAGCTGACTCGTCATCCTTACGGCGGTCGCCATCGCCAGGCGCGTGGTCGTGCTCCCCCGACTCGGCCATTTGGGTATTCGCGCTGCCGGGGTAACATTCGGAGTGTCGTAACCGAAACCCCTGTCCCCATAACCAGCCCTCGCATCTGAAGGTCCCTCATGAAATACGTATCCGCCGCTCTCTTGGTACTGTCCGCGACCGCTTTCGTTGCCGCGGACGCTCAGGCTCAAGGCCAGGCTCAAGCGCCGGGCCCCGTCGCCGGCAAGGATTACATCGAGATTCCGGACGGCCGCCCGCTCGACCCCGTAGAAGGCAAGGTCGTCGTCGAAGAGTTCTTCAACTACATCTGCCCGGCGTGCAACGGCTTCGAGCCGACGCTCGAGGCCTGGGAGGCGAAGTTGCCGCCGTACGCCCAGGTGGCGTTCATCCCCGCGACCTTCCGCACGGACTTCGTTCCGTACGCCAAGGCCTACTATGCGGCGGTGACGCTCGGTCTCGCCGAGAAGACCCACAAGGCCGTCTACGAGGGGATTCACCGCACGCACACGCTGCCCGCCGAGGGCGACAAGCCCGACGAGGCGAAGATCGCGGCGTTCTATGCGAACTACGGCGTCGACGCGGACAAGTTTCTGAGCACGATGCGCAGCTTCGGCGTGGATTTGAAGCTCAAGCGCGCCACGGAGCACATGAAGAAGTTGCAAGTGCTCTCGACGCCGACGATCGTCGTCGACGGCCGGTACGTCGTTCAAGGCGCGACCTACTCGCAGATGCTGCAGACGGCGAGCGCACTGATCGAGATGGTGCACGACAAGGCCGGGAAGCCGTCGGCGCCGCAATGACGAAGCCGAGCGCCGTCAAGATCGTAAGGGTCGCGGCGCTCTCGAAGACGCTGGCCGTCGCCGCGGCCGTCGGGCTCGGCGCTATCGCTCCGCACGGCGCCGCGGCGCAAGAAGCCGCGCCGAAGGGCGCGGGCTCCTCGCTCGCCGCGCCGACGCTGCCGCCGGCGTTCCATGCCACGTTGTTCGCGGAAGGCTTGCCGACGCCGCGGCACGTCGCGATCCGCGACAACGGCGACGTGTACGTCACGCTGCGCTCGGGCCACGCGAAGTTCCGCGAGACGAACGAGCCGGGCGGCATCCAGGCTCTCGGGGACACGAACGGCGACGGCGTCGCGGACGCGTCGACTCGGTTCGGCAGTCCCGACATCGACACCGCTCTATCGATCCACGACGGCAGCCTCTATTTCTCGTCGACGACGACGATCTACGCCGTGCGGCTCGACGAAAACCTCGTGCCGAAGGCCGCACCCGAGATCGTCGTCGCCGATATGCCCGAATCCTGCTGCGGGCATCGCACGAAGCCGATCGCGTTCGACGCCGCGGGGCATCTCTACACGCAGGTCGGCTCGCCTTCGAACGCCTGTCAGACGGAGCCGGACAAGCCCGGCTCGCCCGGAATGCGGCCTTGCACGCTGCTCGACGAGCACGGCGGAGTGTTTCGGTTCGACGCGGCGGCGCGCAATCAGGTGCACGCCCGCGACGGCAAGCGCTACTCCCGCGGCCACCGCAACGTCGTCGCGCTCGCGTGGAACGCCGAGGCCGGCGCGCTCTTCGCGCTCATGCACGGACGCGACGGTCTGCACGCGCTCTGGCCGGAGCACTACACGGCCGAGGACGACCTCGCCTTGCCGGCGGAGGAGTTTCATCGCATCGAGGAGGGCGACGACCTCGGCTGGCCGTACACCTATTTCGATCCGAGGCGCATGGAGCGCATGGTCATGCCGGAGTACGGCGGCGACGGTAAGACGCCGGCGGAGCCCGGCCGCTACAAGACGCCGCTCATCGCGTTCCCCGCGCACTGGGCGCCCGACGACCTTCTCTTCTACACGGGCACGCAATTCCCCGAGCGCTATCGCCACGGCGCGTTCATCGCCTTTCATGGGCCGGTCGCGCCGCAGCCCGACGACGTCGCGGGCTACTGCGTCGTGTTCGTGCCCATGAACGCGGCCGGCGAGGTCACGGGCCCGTGGGAAATCTTCGCGGACGACTTCGAGCGCGTGCGCGCGGCGTCCGGCGCGCCGGCTCGTCCGAGCGGCCTCGGAGTGGGGCCGGACGGCGCGCTCTACGTCGTCGACGATACGGGCGGGCGCATCTGGAAAGTGGCGTACGACGCGGATAGGCCGCGCTGACGATGTCACTGGACGTCCGGCCCGACGCTCCCTTCGCGTCGACCGCGGACGCGTTGTCGGCGACATAAATCCAGCCGAGCCACTGAGGCGCGCCGGGCGGCGTGGCGCGCCGGCGCGTGCCCGCACCCGGCGCCGCCTGAGGGCGCCGGCACACAGCTCGCCCTTGCGGAGGCGCTCACTCGGGCTCCGGGCTCGATCGCCAATCCTCGCTTGCGCCCGGACAGATGTTGGTAGACGATCAAAGCAAACGGCGGCGACCCATCCAACGAAAATAGGCGCCGGCCGCGAAGGGGGGCTTATGCCGCGACGCACCGGCGTCTTGTCGCGTGTTCCGCTGATGATCTGTCTGCCGCTGGCGCTCTGCGCATGCGGCGGGGGCGGGTCGGGCGCGTCGGGTCCTTCGCCCTCCGCTCCTCCTCCCGGGACGCCGCCGCCGAAAACTGAGCTCGAGTTCAGCGACTCGAACGCCCTCGACGCGCTCGGCGTCGTGCTCCTCGGCGTCGATCAAGCCGTGGCCGCGGGCGAGGCGGCCGCTACCGCTGCCGAGAAGATATTGGCCCACGCGCTCAACATCACGAACTACTGCGGACCGCAGTTCAACCAGACGGTCGTCTCGATAATCCACCGGGACACCGATGGGAACGGGACTCTGTCGGAGGGGGACGAGGCCGAGTCCAGCAACGGCTTCTGCTACGGCGTCTCGCGCACCATTGCACTGCGCCTCACCGCCGTCGATCCCGTGACGGACGCCCTCGCCGGCGACCTCGATTTCGACGTCGGCCTCGAGTCCGGCGTCAGCATCAAAGGCAGCGCGCAGCTCGCGTACTCGGCGGCGTCCGGCACGAAGCGTTGGCGGCTGACGAACGTAAGCGTCACGGTGACGAGCCAAGCCGCGACGGAAACGTTCTCGTCGGCGGCCGCGGAGAAAACCGTCGACGCCGAGGGCGATTACTCGGTCTCCTCCTCGGGCGAAGTCGACAGCGCGCGATTCGGCGGGCAATTCAGCTTCGCGACGACGAATCCGCTTACGGGCACGTACGGCACGTTTCCGGCGCAGGGTGAGCTCGTGCTGACCGCCGGCGAATCCCGCATTCGCGCAGCGGCGAATTCGCTCTTGGCGTCGCCCGGCGACTACGTCGACTACGCAGTCGATTCGGACGGTGCCGGTTATGCGGCTGCCCAGAGCGCGGTCTGGTCCACGTTGATGCTCGGTTCGATGTTCGGTTGGCAGCCCAATCTGCCTCCCGAAATCACTCGCCTCGATCTCGACCCTCCGAATCCCGTGGCGGCCGACACTCTGTTCGCCAACTACAGCACGTTCGACGGCGAGGGCGATCCGCTGGAGACGACGCTCGAATGGCGGCGCAACGGCCAGGTCATCGCGGGCGAAAACGTTTGGTATCTGCAGGCCGGCGGGAATCGAAAAGGAGACGTGATCGCCGTCACCGTCACGGTGACCGACGGTCGCCAAACCATAACGAAGACGACGTCCGTGACGATACAAGACGCCGTTCCGAAAATCGCCGATCCCGCCATCGCGCCGGACCCGGCCTATACGGACGACGATCTGACGTTCGCCCGAACCATCACGGACGCGGACGGCGACGCGCTGCAGACGACGTACGTGTGGAAGCGCAACGGCGAGGTGATCGCGGGACAGACCGGCCCCGTGCTGCCGGCTTCCGAGCATCAGCGCGGCGATGTCATCGATGCCTCCATCGCCGTCAGCGACGGCGATACCGAGATCACCGCGCAAGCGACGGCCACGATCGCCGATTCGCCCCCGCGCGTCAGCGTCGCCTCGCCGCCGACGGACGTCGCGTACGGCGATGCCGTGGCCTTCACGGCGACGGTCGCCGATCCGGACGGGGACTCTACGGCCGGTCTTCACTTCGCGCTCGCTTACGGCCCCGCCGGCATGACGGTGGATCCGGCGAACGGCGCGGTCAGCTGGATCGTGAAAGGTCCCATGTTCGGGGACGTGCTGGACGCGAACTGGGGCGTCACGGTCGACCGCGCGGAGGCGCGGATCGCGTCGGGCACCCTGCACGTCGCGGATGCGGCCCGGCAGTACCCACTGGCGCGCACCGGGGTCGACGCCCCTCTCGACGCGAAGGCTCTTCGAGTCGGCGACTTCGACGGTGACGGCGGTGCGGAGATGCTGATACTCGGCGACCGGACCCTGTACGAGCTCGCGGCGGACGGCGCAGGCGAATACCGACAGACGTGGGCGTACCCGTTCCGAATCGGCAGCGCGGCCCTCAAGGCCTTGGCGGTTGGCGACGTCGACGGGGACGGCAAGCAGGAGATCTATGTCGCGGCCGGCAGCGTCGTGGCGAGGCTCGACGGCGTGAATCGGCGCCTTGCCGAGAGCGTAGATCTCGGCACCAACATAAATTGTCTCGACCTCGAGTACGGCGATCTCGACGGGGACGGCTCGGGCGAGCTCGTCTGCCTCATGGAAGGCGGCTCGACGGGCGGCGGGCTGCTCGTGCTCCACGCGGCCGATCTATCCTTGAAGTGGCGGTTCCCCGACGTGGATTACGGAGGGCGGATCGCGATCGGCAACGTCGACGCCGATCCGGCGCTCGAGATCGTGACCGCGAACGGATACGTCTTCGACGGCAAGACGTACGACAACCAATGGCTCTATGGCCCGGGCTTCGGGAATTCAGTGGACGTCGGAGACGTGGACGGCGACGGCGTCGACGAGATCTTCGGCACGAATAACGCCACGGGCTACTTGAACGGCTATCGCAACAAGGCTTCGTTCTGGCAGCTGCAGACTACGAATCGCTTCCGCTTGGCGGATGTCGACGGCGACGGCGTCGCGGAGATCGTGATTCCGGACTACCCGTCGCTCAAGATCACGGCCTACGGCTTCGTCGGCCAGACGGCGGCGACCGAGGTCGTCTTCCAACTGGACGAGAGCGACGGCGTCCTGGCCATCGCGGCCGGCGACGTGGACGGCGACGGCGAAACCGAGGTGATCTGGTCGGCGGGCTTTGCCTATTCCGTGAAGCTCGTCGTCGCGGGCCGCAACCCCGACCCCGCGATCGAATGGCAGAGCGGCGATCCGGCCCGTCTCGACGGACCCTTCGTCGGCGGCCTTCTCGCCGGGGATACGACCCATCCGCCCGGACCGGTCTTCGCCAGCGTCGCGACGGACAATGGGTACGCCGGTACGCGCTTGATCCGGATGACGGCCGATTCAGGCGACCTCATGATCAGCGAAAAGCTCGGAAGCTTGTTCGGCGCTTCCGCCGCGCTGACGGTCGCCGATTACGACGGCGATGCGGCGGACGAGATCTTTCTCGCGACGCCTCCGGTGTCGTCGGGCGGCGGGCCGTTCCTCGTCTACAACCTTTTCGGTGCCGAGATCGAATGGCAATCGCCGCCTACGGAGAGCCATGGTATTGCGGCGGCGCATGCGGACCTCAACGGCGACGGCAAGGACGACTTCGTCGTCCTCGACGCGGCCGGCCTCTACGCCTACGACGTCTTCGGATCGACGCTCCTTTGGCGCGAGACGTTTCCCACCGCCTTCTACGGCGCCGACGTGAGCGTCGCGGATGTCGACGCCGACGGCGTGCCGGAGATCCTTGTCGCGACCGCGACCGGAGCACTCCTCTATTCGCGCAGCACTGGGCCGCAAGCATACGTACAAACCGCGGCCTACACTCTTCCGGACGCTTCCCGCTACGTGTACGACGCGGACATCGGCGATACCGACGGGGACGGGGACCCCGAGATCTTTCTGCTCGGGGTCGGAATGACGCCGACCACGAGCACGCCGCGCGTCTATCGCCTCGACTCCGCGTTGAACGAGCTCGGCAGCTTCGATCTGACTCACCCGGCACACGGCCTCGCGATAGAAGCGTCCGCCTTTCCGCGGAAGAACCTCGTGGTCTCGACTTACGACGACTTGGTCAGCGTGCCGAGGGAGCCGTCGATGCTGATCGCCGTCGACTCCACATCGGGTGCCGAGGTGTGGCGCTCGCCGATCCTCCTGGGTCGGATCTCGCCGAACAGCGTGCAGTTCGTCGAGCCGAACGGCGCCGGCGAGCTGCGCATCGCGGTCGGAACCTCCGCCGCCATGTACCTGACGAGGTAGTCGTGCGTGCATCGGCGTCGTCGCTGCTCGGTTTCGCCGCGGTGCTCCTGGCGGCGTGCAGCGGCGGAGGCGGAGGAGGAGGCGGCGGAGGCGGAGGAGGAGGCGGAGGAGGAGGCGGCGGCAGCGACGGAGGCGGCGGCAGCGGTGGTGGCAGCAGCGGCGTCTCTACGCCGGCCGTGCAGGCCGGCTCGCTGATCCTCTTCGCCGTCGACGAAGTCGGTTCGATCGCGCTGAAGCTCCCTCTGAACGTCAAGATGCTGCAGCAGGAGCCGAGCGGCACTCTCTCGCTGCCGTGCGGCGACCAAGGATCCTTCGCTCTGAGCTACGCCGATCGCGACGGCGACCTCGTTGTTTCGGTCGGCGACGAGCTCCATGCCGCGGCCGAGGGCTGCGGCGCATACGGCCAAGATCTGCGATTGACGATCTCAGCGCTCGAGGGCTCGGTCGACCGGCTCGAGGGTCACGTCGAGTTCGAGTCGAAATACGCTTCGGGCTCGAGCTTGAGCGGCAGCTTCGATCTGGCGTTCGACTCGACGGCCGACCGAATGGCGTGGCGAGCGGCGAACGTCACGGCCGAAGGCGGCCGGGACGGCGTGACGGGAACGTTCGACTCCATGACGTTCGAGAAGAGTTTGACGTCTTCGGGGAACGCCGTGACTGCATCGGGCGCCGCCGCCGGCGGCGCCCTCGGTCCGATCCGCTTCGAGACGACATCCGCGCTGACGGCCCCCGTGGGGCTGATGCCGACACAGGGCACACTCACGATCGAGATCGGCGGGTCGACGGTTCGCTTCCAGCCGTCCGCCGGCCCGTCGACGGCCGAATACCAGACGGGTGCGGACGGCACGGGGCGATTCGGGCCCGCGACGCCGGTCGATTGGATCTCGTTGTTCGAGGGACGCGTTTTCGACCGCCCGACCTCGGCCCTCGCCGTGCTCGGAGTGCAAATATTTCCGACCCCGCCGACGACCACCGACACGATCAGCACAGGGCCGACCGTTCTGAATTTGAACCGACGGCGTTTGTTCTTGAGCTACGCCTGGCGGCGCAACGGATCGATCATCGAGGGAGAAACGGGCCGCGAGCTCGACGCCGCTTTCACGCAGCGCGGCGACACGATCGACGCGATCGTTGCCGTCACCGACGGGATCTCGTCGATTACCGGTATCGGCAGCGTCGTCATCGAGAACGCGCCGCCTCGACTCCCGGACTTCTTGA
>DASTSM010000269.1:0-23780 GCA_035760685.1 Gammaproteobacteria bacterium
CGTTCGCTCCGTCGCATCGGGCCTGGTTGTTCAGCCGTTCGACGCCGTCCACCTTTGCCATCCTCGTCGTTCGAGGTCCTTGCTTCCGTTCTGCGAATGAGCCGCGCTCGTAGCGGCGTGCAACGAATCGCGGCGGTGGGATTCGAAGCCGATACGGGCCGGATTGTGGTGACGCCATGAAGGAGCGCAAATAGGACCTTTCGCGTACTGACTATGTGTTCCTTCCGCAACTTCCGGCGCGCTCGTCGATGCCGGTTGGCGCCAAATGACAGGAATCGACGCGATCGCCCTCTTAGAGTGAAGTCGCGTCGAAGCCCCGCGCCGAAGCCGTAGGCCCTCGGTCG
The DNA here is from genome assembly GCA_035760685.1 of Gammaproteobacteria bacterium. GTDB lineage: Bacteria > Pseudomonadota > Gammaproteobacteria > Steroidobacterales > Rariloculaceae > ZC4RG20. The sequence goes on from DASTSM010000269.1 coordinate 345, forward strand.
CCGTGCATACCCGCCCGGGGCGGCGCGAAGGGATAGCAACCTACGAGGATTCCGCCATGCCAATGCACACAACTCGCACCGTCGCTCGGATCGTGATCTCGTGCGCCGCGGTCTCGGCTTTCGCCGCGCCCAGCTTCGCGGGCGGCCGCCCGGAGGGCAGGACGCAAAAGTGGTTCGGACATGTTTCCGGCGGTTACGGATTCGCCGAAGGCGATACCTCGGACAACTTGGACGACAGCTGGATGATCAGCGGCGGCGCAACCTACTGGCCCGCCGATTGGCCTGTCGGCCTGAGCCTGGAGCTGGGCTACGCCGACTTCGACCTGTCGGACGCCTCGATCGACAAAATCAATCAAGCGATCGCGCTCGACCCGAACAACGGCGGCCGCATCGACGACGGGGACGTGTCCATTTGGAAGGGAACGATCAATGCCATTTGGGGGCCGGGCAGCCACGACAACGGGGTGTATCTGACGGGCGGAATCGGCGCCTATCACCTCGAAGGGACCATCACCCAAACGGGACTCGTCTACTATCCGCCGTTCTGCGACCCGTGGTACTGGTGGTGGTGCTTTCCGGGCGGCGTGGGAACGGGCGCCATCGTGAAAGGCAAGGACTCGACCACGGAGTTCGGCTGGAACCTCGGCGTCGGGTACAGCTTCCCGGCCGGCGACGGTCAGTTATTCCTCGAAGCCAAGTACACGAGCATCAACACGGACGGTTCCGACGTTACCTTCCTTCCCCTGTCGATCGGCTTCCGCTGGTAAGCGTTGCGAGCACCAAGAGATCCAAGGAGGACACATGAACAGGCTAATCGGAATCGCACTGCTGCTCATCGCGGCGCCCGTCGCTGCGCAAAAGGTGACGATCGATTACGCGAAGGACATCGACTTCAACAGCGTGAAGACGTTTCAATACGTCCCGAGCGAGGACGGCGCGCCGGATCCTTTGATGGCGGAACGCATCGACGCCCTCATCAAGCAAAAGCTCGTGGACGGGGGCCTCAAGGAGGTCACGGAGAACCCGGACATCTTCGTCACCTACCACCTCACCGCGCAGCAGAATCAGGTCCTCAACACGACGGGCTTCGGCTACGGCGGCTATGGCCCGGGCTGGGGCGCCTGGGGCGGCGCCGGGCTCTCGACCGCGACGACCACGGTCTCGACGTACACGGAAGGCACCCTCATCGTCGACGCCTATAGGGCCTCCGACAAGAAGCTCGTGTGGCGCGGCACCGGAACGGATACGGTGTCCGGCAAGCCGGAGAAGCGCACGAAGCAGGTCGAGTCGGTTCTAAACAAACTCGGAGACCGCTGGCAGAGGATCCTCAAGAACGAAGGCAAGTAGCGCCCGGACGGAGCACCGCGCGCAAGCGAAACGACGGGCGGGCCGGCAAGGATCTTGCAGAGTCCTGCCGGCCTCGCGCCCTCGGCACGGGCTCGAAAAGAATTACGCAGTTCTACCCAATAGCCAAGCATTGGACCAAGGTCCAAGATCCTCATGCCGGCGACCTCGGCCTACAGTGTGTGCTGACCTAGGCAAACGAGCGCCGGAGACGCAACGCCGGAGCACCGATGGTAAATCAACAGCCCCTCATAGCCGTCGTCGACGACGAGCCCATGGTTCTCAAGAGCATCGCTCGCCTCCTCCAGCTTCAAGGGTTTGCCGTTAAACCTTACTCTTCGCCGCAGCGGCTTCTCGATGAGATCGACAGCTGCGAGCCCGGCTGCATCGTGGCGGATTTGTCGATGCCGGAGCTCAGCGGCCTCGATCTACAGCGGACCCTTGCGGAGTTCAGCGAGCGGTACCCGATCGTCTTCCTGACCGGCCACGGAGACATCCGTTCGTCCGTGACGGCGATGCGCGCCGGGGCCGTCGATTTCCTGACGAAGCCCTTCGAGCAGGCGGAGCTGCTCGACGCGATCGAGCGTGCGCTCCGCCGAAGCCGGCACGCACGCGAGCTCATCCACAGGCTGGATGGCATGCGCGATAGAATCGAATCGCTGACTCAGCGCGAGCGGCAGGTTTTCGAGGAGGTCGTGACGGGCTATCTCAACAAGCAGATAGCCGCCCATCTCGGAATCTCCGAAAAGACCGTGAAGGTGCATCGCGCTCGCGTGATGCGCAAGATGTCGGTGAGGTCGGTCGCGCAGCTAGCGCGCCTCGCAGAGCAGATCGGAATTCCTTCGCCGTGAGCCCTCAGCTGCCTCTCCGTGGCACGCCTTCCCTTCCGCACTCGGAGCGGCGGAGCCGCAATTCCGGCGATGACGACAGTCCTCTCGTCGCGATCGTCGACGACGAGGCGTCCGTCCGCCGCGCCATCGTCCGCCTCCTGCGTGCCGCTCACTACCGCACCGCGGAATTCAACTCCGGCTGTGCTCTTCTCGCGTCGCTCGCGGAACGGTTTCCCGCGTGCGCCGTGGTCGACTTGCAGATGCCGACGATGACCGGCCTCGAGCTCCAGGAAGAGCTGCGGCAGCTCGACGAGCCGCTGCCGCTCGTGATCATCACGGCTCACGACGAGCCGGGCATGCGCGCACGATGCATGGCGCTCGGCGCGAAGCAGTATTTCCGCAAGCCCGTCGACGGCAAGGCCCTCCTCGACTCGATCCGCCAGGTCGTCTCCGACAGCCGGCCGGCGTCCACCCGACCTACCTGATCGCTCGACCCAGCGCGGCCGCGCGTGTCGGATCCGTTGGACTTTCGTCCAAGTGCGGCGGGCCCGACGCGCCGCGAAGATACAGTCCTCCTACAACGAACAGGGCGCACGATGTCTGCGTCGTTCCCGTCACGGGAAGCTCATGAGCTCGAACGAATGCGCCGAGCATTGTCCGGAGAGCGCTGCGGCACGTGGGAGTGGGACCCCGCCCTCGAGCAGCTCTCGGTGCGGCTTCTTCATCACACGGATGACGACGACGACTCGGCCGCATCACCGCTCTCGGTCTGCTCGGTCCACCCGGACGACACGAGGTGGTTCGCGGCTCGCGCGCGGGAGGCGGTGCGCGGGGGCTGGAGCTCGCTCGAGCTGCCGATCCGCCTGCTCGAAGGGAACGCCGGCGTCAGCTGGTTTCTCGCGACCGGCAGACTTCCATCCGGTCCCTCGAACCAGCGCGCGAAGCTTTCCGGTCTGGTCGTGGAAATCCGCGACACGGCGGCGTTGTCCACTCGCGCGTCGTCGATCGAGAGCTTCTACGGCACCGTGCTCGACTCCCTGGTCGAGGAAGTCGCCATCGTCGATAGCCGTGGAGAGATCATCGAGACGAATCGCGCGTGGACCATGGGGAGCGGCGCCTCATTCGTCACCGGCCAGCGCCTCACGATCGGTACGAACTATATCGAAGTCCTGCGCGCCGCCGCGAAAAAGCAGCCCGAGGCGAGGCATGTGCTCGCGGGAATCACGCGCGTCATTGCGGCACGCGGAGCCCCGTTCCGGCACGACTACCGCTACACCGAAGGCGAACGGGAACACTGGTGCGCCGTCAAAGTCTGCCGCCTGCAGCGGCCCGAGGGCGGCCTCGTGGTCATCCACAGCGACGTGACCGACCATCGACTCGCCGAGCGGGAGCGCGAAGCGCACTCCGCGGAGCTCGCCCGCGCCGGACGCGCCGCCGTCCTCGGCCAGCTTTCCGGCGCCATCGCCCACGAGCTCAATCAGCCGCTGACCGCGATTTTGGCGAACGCCCAGGCGGGCCTCGAAATCATGCACGGGGTCGAGACGCACGACGAGCTCCGCGAGATCTTGAGCGACATCGAGCACGACACGAAACGGGCGGGCGAGGTGATCAAGCGCGTACGCGGCATGCTGCGGCTACGCGAGGCGAATCTCGAGATGCTGAGCCTGAATCAGGTCGTCGAGGACGTGCTGTCGTTCAGCCGAAGCGACCTCGTGCTGAGGCGAGTGAATGTGACCAAGGACCTCGATCCGCTCCTGCCCGCGCTGCGCGGAGACGTCGTCCAGCTCCAGCAGCTCATGCTCAACCTGATCGTCAACGCCTGCGACGCCATGCAATCGCTCGAAGGGCCGCAGCTCGTGGTGCGGACGAGCACGACCCCGGCCGGCGGAAGCCGAGTCGCCGTCAGCGACCGGGGACCGGGGTTCGCATGCAGCGAGCGCGACAAATTGCTCCAGCCGTTCTTCACCACGAAAGACCACGGCCTCGGCCTCGGCTTGACGATCTGCCAATCGATCGTGCGGGCGCACGGAGGCGTGCTTCAGCTCGCCAACCGCGAGAGCGGAGGAGCTTGCGTCATGGTCGACTTTCCGCCCGCTGCGAGCGGTGCGGATGCAGAGGGCCCCGCGCCCGCGGCAGATCAAGGCCGGTCGGATAGCAAGCGATGGCCGTTCGCGCAAAGATCGAACGTCGCGCCTCGCTGATCCTCGCGGCGCGCGCGTGCTTCGTCGCCGGCGGGCTGCTCCTGCTCGGGTACCTCGCGATCGGCGCGTGGATCGAGGGAGTCGGCCTAGAGTCGGTTCGCGCGCTCGAGGCCGCTCGTGCAGCAGCCGGCGTTCGGAAAGAAGCCGGCGTTCGTGAAGAAGCCCGCGCGCCTGGGGCACCCGAGGCCTCGCCGGTCTCGAGCGCCGCCGGCTCCGCGGGCGGCTCCGCGCTTCCGAGCCCGCGAAGCGTCGCTCTCCTCGCGGCTTCCTCGAGCGCGTCTCGCCGGACCTGGTCCGCAAGCCGCATTCGTGCCTTCGAGGGCGCGATTCGCCGCGTGACCCCGATGCCCGAGGGCGTGCTGACCATTCCGTCGCTTCGGCTGCGCGTGCCCGTCTTCGCCGGGACGAGCGACGCGCACCTGACGATCGGAGCCGGGCACATCGAAGGGACTGCGCCGCTCGACGCGCCGGGCAACGTCGGCATTGCGTCGCATCGCGACGGCTATTTCCGTGCGCTCAAGGACATCGAGATCGGTGCCGACATCTTCGTCGACACGCTCCAGGGCCGATATCGCTACGAGGTCGTCTCGACGCTGATCGTCGACCCTCGAGCCGTGCAGGTGCTCGCGCCCACCGGCCACCCCGCCCTCACGCTCGTCACGTGCTATCCGTTCTATTTCGTCGGCCACGCGCCGCTGCGCTACATCGTGTCGGCGCGGCGAGTCGATGCCGATGCAGGCCCTGACCGCGCCGCGCGCACCGGCCGATAATCCCGCTCCTCGTGACGCGCCAGCGCCGATGCCGGGCAACGAGGCAACGACGCAAGCGCGTACACGAGGTGCGTCCGGCCTCGTAATGCACGCCGCTCCGCTTAGAGTCGAATTCGGCTCGCGATGCCGATCAGAAGAACGCCGAGCCCGATGAAGACCCAGCTCGAAACCGCAATCAAAGGCAGCCGGCCAGCCGTTTCCGGAAGCGATGCCGCGGCGAGCCGCTCGGACGGGGGCGCCGCGTCCGCGGCCTGCGTTGGCTCGGCCAACGGCACGGTATCCACCTTCCGGGCCGTCGCGAAATCGCCGCTCGGGTCTTCCGGAACGGCGACGGCCCAGCGATCCGGAGGCAAATAGACGTCGAGCTCCTGACCCTGACTCAACTCGCTATAGCGATACGAGCGGCCTTGAATACGCACGCGCGCGTCCGCCGGCGGATTGAACGCGATCGTATCGCTGTAGGTGCCGTCCGGCGCGCGGAACTGCGCCTCGACGCGCCCTCCGCGCACGTTCTCGATGCGCGCTTGGAAGTGCGCGTACGGCCTGCCGTCGCGTTCGACGATGTCGACACAGGCGTCTCGCGCGTTGGGGAAGCGATCGCTGATCTCCTTCGAGAACGTGATGTTGTCGCAGGTGGGCTTTTGGGCCGATCCGATCTGGGACCACGAGATCGACACCAGAAAAATCGCCGTGGTTGCGAAGCAGATGCGACGGTGCATAGGAAAATCTCCTTGCCTGAGTGGTCTAACCTTCGACAAGAACCTCGGCCATCGTCTTCGGCACGGCGTCGATGTGAAAGTGGACCTTGGTCCAAGAAGGAGCGTCAGCGGCCGGAGGCGCCGACTTCGAGCGCGCCGTCGTGGGCCGCGCCGGCTTCGAGCCTGTCGTCGACGGCCGCCTCGAGCGCTTCGTCGAGGGCCGCCTCGAGCGCGGCGAGACCCGCGGCGACATCGCGGACGTGCACGCGCAGCACCCTTCGCCCGCGCTCGGCGAGGACGTCGAAGTCGCCTCGGGCCTGCGCCGCTTTGACCACTCCGAACGTGTACTGCCTGCCGGGCACGGGCAGATCGACGGCGTCCGCGCAGGTGACTTGCAGAAACACACCCGTGTTCGGTCCGCCCTTGTAAGCCTGCCCGGTCGAGTGCAAGAAACGCGGTCCGAACTCGAGGCAAGTCGCGACGCCTTTGGCGTCTCTGACCGCGTGACGCATGCGCTGCAGGATCCGCTCGTTCGCATCGGACATCTCGAGGTAGGCCAGCAGCGCGAAATAGTCGCCTTCGCGAAGCCGTGCGAGATGCGCCGCGACGTAGCGCGTGAGCGTTGCGTCGGCGCCGACGGCCGCCCGCAGCGCCGCGGCGTTCCTCTCGTCCGTATAGAGCTCGATGCCGTCGTCGGCCCAGATCGGCGTCTCGGCCGGGAGCGAGCCTTTGGCCTCGTACTCCGCGGTGAGCTTGCGCGTCGCGGTCTTGCTCGCTTCGACGTCCGGCTGGTCGAACGGATGAATCCCGAGGATGGAGCCCGCGACGGCCGTCGCCATCTCCCAACGGAAGAACTCCTTCCCCAAGTCGTAGGCGTCGTCGACGGCGATCCGCACGACCGGGTGGCCGGCTCTCTCGAGCTCCGCGACGGCCGTGTCCTGCTCGGCATCGGGCGAAGCCCGCAGCCGGACATAGACGAAGATCCGATCCGCGCCATAGACGGAAGGGGGCCCGAGCGTCTCTCGGTCGATCGGGACGATGCCCTTGCCTTCCTTGCCCGTCGACTCGGCGACGAGCTGCTCGAGCCATGCGCCGAGGCGCTCGATCCCGGGCGAAGCGATGATCGTGAGCTTGTCGCGGCCGAAATCCCTTGCCGCGACGCCGATCACGGCGCCGAGCACGACGCCCGGGTTCTCCTCGACGGGCACGGACGGCATGCACGCGCACACCATCTCCTCGGCGCGGTCGAGGAGCTCCCCGACGTCGACGCCCATGATCGCGGCCGGAACCAGTCCGAAATCGGACAGCGCCGAGTAGCGCCCGCCGATGTCCGGCCAGCCGAAGAACACGTGCCTGAACCCGTCGCTCTCCGCGACCTGCTGCATGTGGGAGCCGGGGTCCGTGATCGCGAGGAAGCGGCGGCCCGCCTCCTTGCCGCCGAGCCGCTTCGTGACCCGATCGAAGAAGTATTGCTTGAAGATGTTCGGCTCGAGCGTCGAGCCCGACTTGCTCGAGACGACGAAGATCGTGTCGTCGATCTCGATCGCGTCCTCGCACGCCTTGACCTGCGCCGGATCGGTCGAATCGAGCACGTGAAGCTCGGGATAGCCGGCCGCCCGACCGAACGTCGTCCGAAGCACGTCGGGGCACAGGCTCGATCCGCCCATGCCGAGCACCACGGCGTGCTCGAAACCGGCGGCGCGAGCCGCCTCCGTGACTTGCGTGAAACGCTGGACGTGCGCGAGCTGGCCGTTCGCGATGCCGAGCCACCCGAGCCACTGCGCCTCGTCCTTGCCCGTCCAGATCCCGGGATCTCTGGCCCAGAGCCTGCGGACCTTGCCCTGCGCCTGCCACTCCTCGAGCGTGCGCCGAACGGCCGAGGCCATCGGCGCCGGCAGCTCGTACGTCTGACCGTCGACTCGACCGTCGTCGGCTCTTCGGCTCTGCCGCTCGACGGCGCCGAGCAGCTTCTCGAACGAGTCGGCGAACAGGCGGACGCCCTCGGCGAGCAGGCTCCGCGTGACCTCCTGCATCGAGATTCCGTGCTCTTCGAGCAGGGTCATCGTATCGGCCGCGGCATCGAGGTCCTCGATGAGACTCGCGCGGGGCCGGCCGTGGTCGCGGAACGCGTCGAGCGTCGCCGGCGGAATGGTATCGACCGTATCGGGACCGATGAGCTCCTCCACGTACATCACGTCGCGGTAGCTCGGATCTTTGACGCCCGTGCTGGCCCAGAGCAGCCGCTGCGTTCGCGCGCCGCACTCGGCGAGCGCCTGCCAGCGCCGCGTCGCAAAGAGCTGCTCGTAGCACTCGTACGCGAGCTTCGCGTTCGCGATGCCCGCCTTGCCGCTGAGTCCCCGAAGCGCGCTGCCGTCTCTGCCCTCCGCGCCTCCCGCGTCGATGCGCGCCGCGATCATGGCGTCGACGGCCGTGTCGATGCGGCTCACGAAGAAGCTCGCGACGCTCGCGACTGCGTCGAGGTCCTCGCCGCGAGCGGCGCGCCTTTCGAGTCCCTCGATGTACGCCTCCGCGACTTGCTCGTAGGTCATCACCGAGAACAGCAACGTGACGTTCACGTTGATGCCCTCGGAAATGAGCTCGGCAATCGCGGGCAGCCCTTCGTGGGTCGCGGGGACCTTGATCATGAGGTTTTCGCGCGCGACCGTCCGCCAGAGGCGCCGTGCCTCGGCCAAGGTGCCCGCGGTGTCGTGGGCGAGCAGGGGCGACACCTCGAGGCTCACATAGCCGTCGCGCTTCGACGTTTCTTCGTACACGCTGCGCAGCGCGTCGGCCGCATCCCGGATGTCGCGGACGGCGAGCTTCTCGTAGAGCGCCTTCGCGTCGAGCGTCCTCGCGTCCGGAGCTCGGAGTATGTCGGCGTAGTCGGACCCGGCCGCGACGGCCTTCTCGAATATCGAGGGATTCGACGTCACGCCGCGCAAGCCGTCCTCCTCGATCAGGCGGCGCAGCTCCCCGCTCGTGACGAGGCTGCGGCGAATGTAGTCGAGCCAAACCGACTGGCCGAGCGCGGGCAGCGCCCGCAATCGATTCTCGAGCGCCGTGACCTTGCCGAGACGGCGGCGATGGCGCTCCTCGCCCGTGAACCTCGCGTTCGAGAACGCGCGCACGAGCTCGCGCGCGAGCTCGATACCGACCACGCGGCCGCCGAGGACGAGCAGGTTCATGTCGTCGTGCTCGACGCCCTGATGCGCCGAGTACGTGTCGTGGCAAAGACCCGCGCGGATGCCGGGAATCCTGTTGGCCGCGATCGATGCGCCGACCCCGCTGCCGCAGAGCAGAATGCCTCGCTCGGCCTTGGCCTCGCGCAGCGCCGTCCCGACGGCGTCGGCGTAGTCCGGGTAGTCGACGGGATCCCGGCTATGCGTGCCTACGTCAAGGACCTCGTGACGCTCCTCGGCCAAGAACGCCTTCACGGCCTCCTTGAGCTCGAACCCCGCGTGATCCGACCCTATCGCTATGCGCATGGCTCACCTCGCCCCTCGCCTCTGCCGTCGTGCCGCGCCAGGGCCTCACGCCGCCGTCTTGCTTTCCATCGCCGGAGTGTATCTGCCGAGCGCGGCCGCGCTGTCGCACTTCGCGCGCCGGAGAAACGCGCGTTGCGCGGCGGCGACGTTCTCGCGGCGTCCGCGCCACGCCTCGAGCGCTTCGTCCTGCAGCGCGCGGCCGTAGGAGAAGCTCAGCTTCCAAGGCTTCGTCCCCTCCTGTGCGTTGATCGCGGAGAGATGGGCCGTGGCAGCGACATGATCCTGCCCGCCCGAGAGAAAGACGATCCCCGGAATTGCCGCCGGCACGTGCCGCCTCAGACAGCGCAGCGTCGCGCGGGCGACCTCGTCGACGGAGGGCTGCGTCGGACAGTCCTTGCCCGCCACGACCATGCTCGGCTTGAGCAGCATGGCCTCGGGCGCGACGCCTTGCGCGAACAGCTCGCGAAAGACGGCGCGCAGCACCGCGCCCGTCACCTCCTCGCAGCGCTCGATCGTGTGGGAGCCGTCCATGAGCACCTCGGGCTCGACGATCGGGACGATCTGCTGCTCCTGGCAAAGCGCGGCGTAGCGTCCGAGCGCGTGCGCGTTGACGTGCACGCATTTCTCGCTTGGGAGCGTGCTGCCGTCGATCGCAATGACGGCCCGCCACTTCGCGAAGCGGGCGCCGCGATTCCGATAGTCCTCGAGGCGCGCCCGGAGCCCGTCGAGCCCTTCGGTCACGCGCTCGCCCGGCGCCGCAGCGAGCGGCTTCGCGCCGTTGTCGACCTTGATGCCGGGAAGGATCGACTGCCGGCTTAACAGCTCGGCCAGCGCGATTCCTTCGTCGCTCGTTTGCCTGATCGTCTCGTCTTGGAGAATGACGCCGCTGATGTACTCGGCGATGCCCGGCGTCGTGAAGAACATCTCTCGGTAGTCGCGCCGGCTCGTCGGCGTAGACTCGATCTCGCGAGCGGCGAGCCGCTTCGTAAGCGTCGGCGGGGTTTCGTCGGCGGCGAGGATGCCTTTTCCGTCGGCGACAAGCCTCCTCGCGGTCTCCTCGAGCTCGATGGTTCGCATTTCGGCTCTCCTTTGCTCGCTCGTTTCGCTCCGTGCCGTAGCGTCTCCACACCGGCCGAGTGGAGCCGCGCGGCGCTGCACGCCCCGCGCGCGCAAGCTCGCGAGAAGCGCGATGCGAGTTATGTACACCCAGCCAGCGAATCGGATCATTGGCCGATAGTCCAATGAGCTCCTCGCCGTTCCGCCGATATGCCGTTTCAAAACATCACCTACCACTCCAGGAAGCAAATTCGTGCTAGCGTCGTTAGCAAGGGCATGAGAACAGGATGCAATCGAGCCTTCGCAGCAGGAAGCGGTCGAGCATCGGTGCCTTTCAGGTTCAATAGATGTCGCAGACAACACAGCGAAGGCGGCCACGTGGGGCCGGCCCGCGGGCCAGACCGACCTATGCCGAGCTGCGCGCGATAGTCGACTCCGCGCCGGACTCGGTCTTCGTCGCCGACATCGACGGCCGCTACACCTTCGTCAACGAAGCCGGCTGTCATCTTCTCGGCCTCCCGCGCGGCGAGATCGTCGGCAAGACGATCGCCGATTTCATTCCCCCGGAAGACGTGCCGCGTTTGCTCGCCGCGCGCGCTCAGATGCTGCGCGGCGCGAGCGACTTCGGGGAGTGGTCGCTGCGCCGTTGCGACGGCCGTTGGCTGGTCGTCGAGATCAATGCAAGGATCCTCACGAGCGGCCAGTGGTACGCCGTTGCGCGCGATATTTCGGGGCGAAAGGTTCAGCAAGCCGCAAGCGAAGCGTTGTTGGCCGCGACCGAAGTGCAAAGGCGCTGGCTCCAGGCGGTGATCGGCACGATGCCGCTCGCGGTGCTGCTCTTCGGGCCGGACGGACAGCTCGCCTGCAACCGCCGCGCCGAGCGACTCCTCGGCATGCCGCTGTCGCCCTCGGGCGGCATCGAGCAATACGCGAAGCGCATGTTCTTTCCGGGCGGCACGCCCGTTCCGGCCGACTGTATCGTGGCGCACCGCGTGCTGCACGGCGGAGAGACCGTCGTCGGCGAGGAGTTCCTGATCATTCGGCCCGACGGCAGCCACACTCCGATCCTCGCGAGCGGCGCTCCGATTCGCGACGGCGACGGCCGGATCCTCGGCGCGATCGTCGTCCACGAGGACGTGACGACGCTCGAGCGCACGCGCGAGCAGCTGCAGGCCGCCGTCGCCGCGCGCGAGGACATTCTCGCGAAAGTCGCGCACGATCTGCGCAATCCGCTTCACGCGATCAAGTTCGACGCGGGCTTGATTGAGGTCATGGCGCGGGCCCTTGCAAACGGCGACGAAGTCCGAGAGCTCGCCTCGTCGGTCGTCGACGCCGCGCGCCGGATGTCGGGCCTCGTCGAGGACCTGCTCACGGTAGGGGTCCGCACGTCCGGTCGTGCCGTGCTGCGCGTCGAGCCGGTGCCCACATCCACGCTGCTCGCGCGGGCCGCGCGAGCCGCGCAAGGCATGCTCGGCCGGAAAGGTCTACGGCTCGTCGTCAAGCAGGGCGACGACCTGCCCGTCATCGACGCCGACGCGGACAGGCTTCTGCGCGTGCTATCGAATCTCATCGACAACGCCGGGAAATTCACGGTCACGCCGGGATCGGTCGAGATCGCCGCCGAGACGACGCCCTTCGGCTTGGCGTTCTCGGTGACCAACAGCGGCGATGCGCTGCCGAACGAGGAGATCGAGTCGATGTTCGAGCCCTTCTGGCAGGCCAAGCCCGATCGGCGGGGCGCGGGTCTCGGCTTGTCCATCTGCCGCGACATCGTCGAGGCGCACGGCGGAAGAATCTGGGCCGAGCAGGCCAAGGGCCAGCGTGTGCGGGTCGTGGTGGCTCTGCCGTACCGCGAAGCTCGGCGGCGGTCTCCGCGCGCGAGCCCGGTCTCTGCCGACACGCCCTCGCGCAGCGGGCTAAGACCAAAGTCCCATTCGTCCACGCGCCGACGATGAGCACATTCGTGGCGAGTCCGGAGAGTGAGCTTTGGCGACATCGAGTGTCGGAGCGGCGCTGCTCGTCTCGGTATTGCTGCCGATCGCGGCCGCACGCGGGCAGGATCTCGAGCCGCGCCAATATTCCGACGTTCCCGTCGGACTGAATTTCCTCGTCGCCGCGTACGCCGACTCCGACGGCAGCGTTCTCGTCGATCCGGCGATCCAGCTCGACAATGCGAACGTCACCGTGAAGGGACCGGCGTTCGGCTACGCGCGCTCGCTCGCTTTCGGCGACCTGCTCGCCAAGCTCGATGCCGCCGCCGCGCACGTCTGCGTCTCGGGCTCCGCCGTATACCGGGGCGAGCGCGTCACGCGCGACGTCTGCGGTCTCACGGATGCGCGTGTGCGGCTCGGCGTCAACTTCCTCGGCGCGAAAGCCGTGCGGCCCGACCGGTTCGTGGGCGGACGCGAGGGTCTCGTCGTCGGCGCGAGCCTGCAGCTCGGCGTGCCCATCGGGGATTACGACTCGACGAAGCTCGTCAACATCGGCACTAACCGCTGGTCCGCGAAGACCGAGCTCGGCGTCGCGAAAACGATACGTCTCTGGTCGGTCGAGCTCGCGCTCGCGGCGACGCTCTACGAGGACAATGACGAGTTCTATGGCGGAAGCACACGCGGCCAGGACCCGTTGTACTCGCTCCAGGCGCACGTCGTGCGAGTCCTCCCCTCCGGGATCTGGGTCGCCGTGGACACGGTCCACTATCGCGGCGGACGCACGATCGTCGACGGCGTCGCCAATCGCGATTTGCAGTCGAACAGCCGGCTCGGCCTCACGGTTTCCATGCCCGTCAACGGCCGGCAGTCGGTCAAGCTCAATCTGAGCCGCGGCGTCGCGACGAGAACAGGCAGCGACTTCGATACGCTCGGCGTCGCTTGGCAGTATCGCTGGGGAAGGGGCTTTTGAGTCCGGCGCAACCGGAGTGAACCAAAGTCCAACTAGTGACTCCGGCGCCCCCGAATTACGCTCGGAATCGCAATGCCTTCCGCCCTTGAATCAGGATCCGGAACGAGCGCGCTCTAGCGAATGCCCGCATGGAGAATTCGATGCGTCGATTGAGGCACCTGGCGGCCGCGATGATCGCGGTCGCGACGCTCGGCTGCCAACGCGCCGAGGAGCCCGCGGCGGAGCCCGCTAGCCGCCCCGTCAAAACCATCGTCATCGGAGGCCCGGGGGCGGCGGGCCTTCGCGAGTTTCCCGCGCGGGTCGCCGCGGCCCAGCAGGTCGACCTCGCATTCCGTCTCCGCGGCCGCCTCGTCCAGCTTCCGGTCAGCGAGGGTCAGCTCGTCGAGACGGGCACCGTCATCGCCGCCCTCGACGACGCGCAGTACCGGTTCGCCGTCGACAACCGCAACGCGACCTACGAGCGAGCGCGAGCCGACTACGGGCGCGGCAAGAATCTCGTCGCGGACGGCAACATTTCCCGCATGGACTTCGATCGCATCGACGCACAGTACCGTTCCGCGAAGGCCGAGCTCGATCAGGCCAGAGACGACCTCGCGGAGACCGTGCTTCGCGCGCCCTTCGCAGGACGCGTAGCGAGGCGCTTCGTGGAGAACTTCACGGAGGTGCAGGCCGGGCAACCCGTCGTGTCGCTGACCGACGTATCGGTTCTCGAGGTCAAGGTCGATCTCCCGCAGGAGCTCGTCATGCAGGTGCGCGAGCCGCCGAAGAAGGGCTCGCCCTCGAGGGTCGAGGTCGCGTTCGGCCAAAACCGCGACCGCCGCTTTCCGCTCACGTTCGAAGAGGTCGCGACGCAGGCGGATCCCGCGACGCAAACCTTCGAGGTCACGTTCACGCTGCCTGCACCCGACGAGATGCAGCTGCTGCCCGGAATGACGGCCACCGTGTTCGCGGACCTCGGCCATCTCGCGCAAGGCGCTCCCGTCTACCTCGTGCCCGCCGACGCCATCGTGGCGAACGAAAAGCGCGAGCCCGAAGCCTGGATCGTGGACGAAAAAGCGATGACCGTCGCGCCTCGAACCGTCGCCGTCGGCAATCTCCGCGGGAACAGCATCGAGGTCACCGCCGGGCTCGAGCCCGGCGATCGGATCGTCGTCGCGGGCACCGCGTTCTTGCGCGAAGGCATGAAGGTCAGCCTGCTTCCGGCCGCCGAGCAGCCGTCCGGATAGCGCAGCGCCTCGTCCCACGCACCTTTAGCGGAAGCATCGCCATGAATCTTGCCGAGCACGCCATCAAGAGCAAAGTCGTCGCCTGGCTCATCGTCATCGTGCTCGTCGGCGGCGGCCTCATGGCCTACAAGAGGATGGCGAAGCTCGAGGATCCGGAGTTCACGATCAAGGAAGCTCAGATCATCACGCTCTACCCGGGCGCTTCCGCCGAGGAGGTGCGCACGGAGGTCACGTATCACGTCGAGGACGCCGTGCAGAAGCTCGAGCAGCTGCGCCACATCAAGCAGTCGACGTCCCGGGCCGGCTACTCCGAGGTCAAGATCGAGTTCAAGAAGCAGTACCGCAAGAAGGACTTCCCCGCCATCTACGACGAGCTGAGGCGCAAGATCGCCGACATGCAGGGCCAGCTGCCTCCGGGCGCGCTGCCGCCGATGGTCATCGACGATTTCGCCGACGTGTACGGGATCTATCTCGCCTTGACCGGCGAGGGCTACACGTACCGCGACCTCAAGGACTTCGCGGACTACTTGAAAGAGCAGCTCGTCCTCGTTCAAGGCGTGCGCAAGGTCGCGATCGCGGGGGACCGCCAGGAGGTCGTCTATCTCGAGATCTCCCGCTCGCGGCTCGCGGAGCTCGGCATTCCCCTCTCCTCGATCGAGCGCGTGCTGTCCTCGCAGAACGCCGTCGTGGAGGCGGGCGACGTCGACGTCGGCAAGGAATACCTGCGCATCGAGCCCACGGGCCAGTTCAAGTCCGCGGCCTCGATCGGCGACTTGCTGATCGGCAGCAACGAGGGCCGGCTCATTTACTTGAAGGACATCGCGACGGTCAAACGCGCTTACGACGACGTCCCGACGCACCTGATCTACAAGGGCGGCAAGCCTGCCATCACGCTCGGCATCTCGATGGCGTCGGGCGAGAACGTCGTCGACGTCGGCAAGCGGATCGACGCGCGGCTCGCGGCGCTCAGGAACGTCACCCCGGTCGGCATGCAGCTCGACGCCATCTACGATCAGCCGACCGTCGTCGACGCCTCCGTGCAGGTGTTCGTCGTCAGCGTCATCGAGGCGCTCGTCATCGTCGTCGCCGTGCTGCTCGTCTTCATGGGTCTTCGCACCGGGCTCATCATCGGCGCCATCCTGCTCATCACGGTCTTCGGGACCCTCGCCGTCATGGACATGTACGGCATCGCCCTTCAGCGCATTTCCCTCGGCGCGCTGATCATCGCGCTCGGCATGCTCGTCGACAACGCGATCGTCGTCGCCGACGGCATGCTCGTGCGCATCAAAGGCGGCATGCCCGCGCTCAAGGCCGGCTCCGAGGTCGTCTCGCAGACCCAATGGGCGCTGCTCGGCGGCACGATCGTCGGCATTCTCGCGTTCTCGCCGATCGGCCTGTCGGACGACAGCACGGGCGAGTTCGCCGGATCGCTCTTTTACGTGATCCTGATCTCCATGCTGTTCAGCTGGTTCACGGCCGTGCACACGACGCCGCTCCTCTGCGACCTCCTGCTCCGGCCCGACAAGCCCGGCAAGAAGGGCGCGGCCGGCGAGCAGCGCGATCCGTACGCCAACCCGATCTTCAAGGGCTATCGCAAGCTCGTCGAGGGCGCCCTGAAGCTCCGCTACGCGACCGTCGGCGCCGTCGTGGCCCTATTCGCGCTCGCGATCTTCGGCTTCGGTTTCGTGCGCAACGCCTTCTTCCCCGACTCGAGCACGCCGATGTTCTTCGTGGACATCTGGGAGGTCGAGGGCACGGACATCCGCAAGACGCGCGACGACGTGCTGCTCGTCGACCAATTCCTGCGCGAGCAAGAAGGCGTCGTCAACACGCTCGCCCTCGTCGGCAAGGGCGCGCTGCGCTTCACGCTCGTCTACACTCCGGAATCTTCGAGCAAGGCGTACGGACAGATCATCGTCGAGACCGATACGCTACAGCGCATCCCCGCCCTGCAGAAGAAAGTCACGGCCTTCATGGCCGACCGCCTGCCCGATACGGAGCCCCGCATCAAGCCGCTGCGCATCGGCCCCCGGCGCGACGCCAAGATCGAAGCGCGGTTCAGCGGGCCGGACCCGGAAGTGCTGCGCGCGCTCTCGGCCGAGGCGCAGCGTATCTTTCACGAGGACGCCGACGCCATCGAGGTTCGCGACGACTGGCGCCAGCCCGTGAAGCTCATCCGGCCCATCTTCGACGAGCAGGTCGGCCGTCAGCTCGGCATCACGCGCGAGGATCTTTCGCGGGCGCTGCAGATGGCGACGGACGGCGCGCAAGTCGGGGTCTACCGCGACGGGAATCGGCTGCTGCCGATCGTCGCTCGCGTGCCGGAAGCCGAGCGCTACGACGTCGCGAGCCTTCGCGATACGCAAGTCTACAGCCCCGTGCTCAACGCGACGGTGCCGATCGCGCAGGTCGTGAGAGGCTTCGAAACGGTCTGGGAGAATGGAATCCTGCGCGGCCGCGACCGCGCGCTCACGATCACGGCCTCGGCCAATCCGGCCGACGGCCTCTCGGCCGCGCTCTTCGAGCGGCTGCGCCCGAAGATCGAGACGATCGAGCTGCCGGCCGGCTACAAGCTCGAGTGGGGCGGCGAGTACGAGGATCAGACGGACGCGCAGACGTCGCTTTTCGCGAAGCTCCCGGGCGGCTTCCTGCTCATGATCCTGACCGTGATCCTGCTGTTCGGGAAGCTTCGCCAGCCGCTCATCATCTGGCTCACGGTGCCGCTCGCGATCATCGGCATCACGGCGGGGCTCCTGCTCCTCGACGGCGCGTTCGACTTCATGGCCTTGCTCGGCGCGCTGAGCCTCATCGGCCTCCTCATCAAGAACGCGATCGTGCTCATCGAGCAGATCGACCTCGAGATCGAGGAAGGCAAGGACGGATATCTAGCGATCGTGGATTCAGCCGTGAGCCGCATGCGGCCCGTCATGATGGCGGCGAGCACGACGATCCTCGGCCTGATCCCGCTGCTGCCCGACGTGTTCTTCAAGAACATGGCCGTCACGATGATGTTCGGCCTCGGCTTCGCGACGGTGCTGACGCTCGTGGTCATCCCCGTGCTCTACGCCATCCTGTTCCGCATCCCGAGCCCGAAGGCCGGTGAAGCCGGCGAAACCGGAAAAGCGGCGCCCGCGCCGGAGCCCGCCGTGCAGTACTAGGTCGCGCTTCAGCGACTCGCCCGTATCGACGGCTCGTCGAGTCTCGCGGCACCCGCGTCGCCGCCGCCGCCGAGCGCCGCCGCGATTCGGTTCGTGAAGCCGCGTGCAGCACGAGGCCCGTGACGCCGGGGCGCGCGAACGTCAACGCGCCGACGCCGATCCCCGCGATGCCGGCCAAGAACAGCAGCCACCAGCTCTCGGTCTCCTTGCGGCCGAAGATCGCGTGCACGAGGTTGATGACGCCGTCCGCGAAGGCGAACGCGCCGACATGGTTTCCTCCTATTCGCCCGAGGCTGGGGCCTCTGCCTCCCGGCTAGCGAACATGGCCTTGAGCCGGCGCGTGTCGTCCTCGCTCCAGTCCGGCGGCGCCGTCAGCGCGAGCCACGTGTCGATATAGTCGCTTGCGGCGAGGTTGTGGCCGTAGCCGTGCGGCGTGATGTCGCCCGCGCGCATGTCGGCGACGACCTGCAGCATCGTGACGATCGGGATCCAGTGCAGCGCGGGCGTGACGTCCGGGCCCCTGGGACGCTTCATCCACTCGGGCTCGCGGTACAGCATGCTCGGCTCGAAGAACGTGATCGGATCGCTCGCATACTGCAGGAAAGCGATCCGAGGCGGCCCCCACGGAATGCCCGGCAGCGCGAGCCGATTCTCCTGGTTCGTGAAGCGAATCACCGCGCCGCCGCGAAGGCGCGGCAGCCAGGCCGGACTGCCGGGATCTCGACGCGCGGTCGCCGCGCGCCAGGTCTCGCTTCGAAACGGCGGGCCGCTCCACAACGCGCCTTGGAAGACGTCGCCGATCACGTCGTAGATGTCGAACGAAGCGTCCGAAAGGAGCGCGCCGAGGCTGAGGCCGTGGAGGTAGAGAGCGGGCCGACGATCATGCGGCAGGCGCGTCCAATGACCGTAGATCTCGTCGAAGAGAGCTCGCGACGTCTCCAAGCCGTGCTCGGGCTCGAGCAGCAGCGCGAGCGCGCTCGCGAGATACGAGTACTGCACCGCGACGCTCGCGACGTCGCCGTGCTGCAGCCGAGATTCGGATACGCGCTTCAGAGAGCCGCGCGCGCAGATCCCTTGCGCCCGAAGTCATACTTGAAATAAGGCAGAAGGCCGTCGTATCCCCAGTCGAGCCTTCCGTCGCGGCCTTCGTCGTCGGTCGCGCCCAGGTTCATCGTGACCTCGTTGTATGCGAGGCCGATGGCCATGCGATCGGTGAAGCCGTAGTCGGCGCCGACATAAAGATCGCGGAAACGCCCGTCGACCTTGTCCGTCGCGAAGCGAAACCACTGCACGGCGTTCCGCACGGCAATCCTGTCTGCGAGCCAGTACTCTCCGCGCAGGCCCGCGACGGGCAGCGGCGCCGTGAGCGTTTGAGCCTCGAATCGCCCGAGCGTCCTCTCGCCGATCGAGAGCTGGGTATTGGCGACGTAAAGGCCCGCGTTCACGCCGAGGTAGCCGCGGCTCTTCGCGAGCACGGCGTGCGTATAGTCGGCCTTGATTATCGTGAGATCGGACTTCGTCTCGATAACCGTGTCGACGAGAAACTGCTGGTCGCCGAAGACGATCGTGCGGCGGATGGCAGCGTCCCCGTGCGCGACAGGTCGAAAACGGCGGCGTCGAGGCGGCCGCGCGGACGAAACCAGAAGTGACCGCCGAGACGCGCGACCGACGTCGTCGAATCGAGGCCGAGGTCGTTCTCGAGATCGACATCCGTGCCGCGGCCGGCGCCGGAGTCGAGGCGCGCCGTCGCCTTGTGGTCGGTGATGAACGCGCCGAGCTGAATGCTGGCTCGCTCCGTGCGCTCGTTCGGCTGGGCGAGGCCGCAGAGCGGCAGCGACCCGAGCGCTCCTGCCGCAGCAAGAATCGTTGCGAAGCGAATCGACATCCTGCGAAACGAACCGGCACACTCCCTTAAACAGCATAATCCGGTCGCCTCAGTCGGCTCGATGCGACCTTGGTCCGATGGTGGCCGCCCGCATGGGCTCGCGGCCGTCCTCCTGCTACTGAATCGTGATCAAGTCTTCCGAAAACAACGAACGTGAGGAGAGGTCCCGTGTCCGCGACCACCCCACAATCGCCCCGCGACCGTACATCCGAAAAGGCCTGCAGCAGCACGCGATCGACCGGCGCTTCGAGCACCCCGATCGAGCGCGCGGATGCACCCGCGAGAAAAGCGATCCAACCTGCCGGGCCGCTGCTCGCGCTTCTCGCGGCGGCGCTTCCGAGCATCGGCTTCGCTCAAAGCGAAAAAGACGTTCGCGTGGCTGAAGGAACCCCGTCGCCGCAAGAATCGCCCGATCAGCGCGCGATCGCGACGGAGCGGCAGATGACCGACGACGAGCGGTTCTCGCTGGTCATCAGCGTCATGGGCTCGAACACGATGATCGGGAAGCGGGACGAGCGCATTCCCCAAGGCGTCGCCATGAGCGCGGGCTATACGGCCGGCGTGCCGCGCCTCGGCGTCCCCGCGCTCATGAGCAGCGACGCGAGCCTCGGCATCACGAATCCCGGCTACCGTCCCGAGGACAAGGGCGCGACGGCGCTTCCGGCCTCGATCGTCGTCGGGTCGAGCTTCGATCCGAGAATGGCGCGCGCCGGCGGCGAAGTGCTCGCGCGCGAGGCGAGGCTCCGCGGCTTCAACGTCGTGCTCGGCGGCGGCATCAATCTCGTGCGCGACGTCCGCAACGGCCGCAACTTCGAGTACTACTCCGAGGATCCGCTCGTCTCCGCAACGCTCGGCGCGGAGGCCGTGAACGGCACGCAAAGCGAGGGCGTGATCTCGACGCTCAAGCACTACGTGCTGAACAGCAACGAGACGAACCGCCACTGGCTCGACGCGGTCATCGACCCGGCCGCGAACCGCGAGTCGGACCTGCTCGCGTTCGAGATCGCGATCGAGCGCTCGCACCCGGGCGCGATCATGTCGGGCTACAACAAGGTCAACGGCGAATACGCGAGCGGCAACGCCCATCTCTTGAACGACGTCTTGAAGGGCGCCTGGGGCTACAAGGGCTGGGTCATGTCCGATTGGGGTGCGACGCCGAGTTGGGAGTTCGCGCTCAAGGGGCTCGACCAGGAATCCGGCGTGCAGGCGGACAAGCTGCTCTGGGGCCACGAGTCGTTCACGGAGCCGCTCCGGCAAGCGTATGCGGAAGGGAAGCTGCCGAAGGAGCGCCTCTCCGACATGGTGCGCCGCATCCTGCGCTCGGAGTACGCCGTCGGCGTCGACCGCCCAAGACCGGCGCCCGCGGTCGACATGGCCGCGCACAACGAGATCGCGCTCGACGCCGCGCGCGAAGGCATCGTGCTGCTCAAGAACGAGGGCGGCGCGCTGCCGCTCGCGGCGGACCGGCCGCTCAAGATCGCGGTCATCGGCGGCTACGCGGATCAAGGCGTGCCGGCCGGCACCGGATCGAGCGCCGTCTCGCCCGTCGGCGGCTACGCGGTCGCCCTCCAGATCGGCAGCGGCACCGGCAAGGGACGGCCGCCGCGCCATTTACGGCTGTTCCGGTCCGCGCCTCTCGCCGAGCTCCGGAAACTCCTGCCGAGCGCGCAATTCGAGTTCGATCCGGGACAAACGCCCGCCGAAGCGGCGCTGCTCGCGAAGCGCTCCGACGTCGTGATCGCCTTCGGCATTCGGATCGAGGGCGAAGGCTACGACATCGCGGACCTGAGCTTGCCCTGGGGCCAGGACGCGGTCATCGACGCCGTCGCCGCCGCGAATCCGAATACGATCGTCGTGCTCGAGACGGGCAACCCCGTGTCGATGCCGTGGCGCGACCAGGTCAAGGCCATCGTCGAGGCCTGGTATCCGGGCCAAGCCGGCGGCCAGGCCATCGCCGAGGTGCTCACGGGCAAGGTCAACCCGTCGGGCCGCCTGCCGGTCACGTTCCCCGTGAGCCTCGCGCAGACGCCGCGGCCGGAGCTCCCGGGGCTCGATACGCCGTGGGGCACGCCGACGACGATCCGCTACGACGAGGGCGCCGAGGTCGGCTACCGCTGGTACGCGCAGAAAGGCGAGCAGCCGCTCTACGCCTTCGGCCACGGGCTGAGCTACACGACGTTCGACTACGGCGGCCTCGAGGTGAGCGCGGCCGGCGGCGGCGACACGATCACGGCGACGTTCACCGTGAAGAACACGGGCAAGACGGCGGGCGCCGACGTGCCGCAGCTTTATCTCACGGACGCGGCGGGCGAGAAGCGCATGCGGCTGCTCGGCTTCGAGCGCGTCGAGCTCGCGCCCGGCGAAACGCGCGAGATCACGCTGACCGCGGATCCGCGCCTGCTCGCGCGATTCGACGCGAACGCGGACCAGTGGCGCATCGCGGAAGGGACGTACGAGGTTGCGCTCGGAAAGTCCGCCGCGGACCTCGAGCTCGGAGGCGGCGTCTCACTTCATGCGAGCGAGCTCGACCCCTGAGCGGGAACCCTCGAGGGCGGCCGGGAACCTTCTCGCGCCGCTCCCGGGGACCTCCGGCAGGAGGAGCTACTCGCTGTCGTCCTTCGGCTTCGCGGCGCTGAGCCCGCGCTCGAAGCGCGACGCCTCGATGTAGTTCCGCACGGCCGTGTTGCCTTCGTGGCACGCGTATTCGTAGAAGCGATACTCGCGGTCGAGGAACATCGGGTAGCTGACCGTCCACTTGTCCGTCAGGACTTCCGGATCCTCGATCGTCATCTCGTAGTCGATGCGCTCTCGATTGACGGGCGTGAACCGCTCCGTGATCTTGAGGCCCGTCGTCGTCGGCATATCCTTGCGCGGCGCGCCCGGGATTCCGAAGATCGTCATCGCGACCTTGCCCGTGAAGTTCGACGTGTCGACGACGAGCGTCGAGCCTTCGAAGTGTCCGCGCGACGCGCCGAGCCATTGCTTGATGGCGGGATCGAGCGGCTTTCCGTCGAGCGGAACGATGCGCGTCTCGTGGATCATCTCGAGACGGATCACGACGTAGCCCGGCGTCTGGATGATCTGGATGCCGTTGTTGTAGTTGTAGGGCAGCATCGACGAGGGCAGCCCGCGCGTGATGCAGCGGTCCCACGCGTCGAAGTCGGCCGGCGAGTCGAAGACCTTGCTCGTGTCGTCGCTGTGAAACTCCTTCGAGAGCTCCTCGCCGCGCGGCGTCAGCGCGGGCACGCGCCCGTCCGCCGGATAGGAAATCAGCGAGGTCAGCCGGGCCGCCTCGACGCGCGTCGTCGACTCGGCCCAATGGCCCATGCCGATCTTGTTGTTCTGGTTCTCGCGCTCGTAGCTCTCGTCGCGGCGCTTGAGCACGGCCTCGGCCTGCTTCCACTCCTCGTCGTTCAAGAACCGGCGCTCGCCGTATTTCGGGTTCCGCTGCAGCGGCGTCGCGATGAGGTGCATGATGGGCCACATGCCCTGGAGGTCCGGGTCTCCCCACGGCGTCATCGGCAACGGCGAGCCGTCCGCATACGTGAGCTTCGCCCTCGACTTCTGAGCGGACGCGGTCGGCGGCGCGGAGCACGCGAGAACCGCGGCTGCGGCGACGATCAAGATTTGCGGGAGAATCGGCCGACTCATCGGGGCCTCCAAATAGCTTGTCTCGGTGCAACGCGCGGCCGCGGCGGTCGCGCACACGCGCGCAGATCAGCAAGCACCCGTGCACCGATCAGTATAGGTCCGGTCAACTCGGACGGTCGAGCCGGTCTCGTCTGTAGTTACCTTAAGACCACCTTAAGGCCGCAGCCGCTCGAGCGCGAAGGTAGACAGCCGCGTACGCCCAAGCCGTACACGGACATATATGATCTTGGC
>DASTSM010000270.1:0-6644 GCA_035760685.1 Gammaproteobacteria bacterium
CGCCGAACGAATGCAGGCCATACGGAATGTTCTGGCCCTTGATCTCGAGCACGTGCTCTTCGATGCGGTGCAGCGTCTCCTCGTCGAGATTGCCGGTGTCGGAGACGTCGATGCCGAGATCCTTCGCGATGCCGAGCGACTGCACCTTCGCGCGGATCTCGCCCGCGTTCGCGGCCGCGAGCTCCGGGTTCTTCTTCAGGTTCGCGTCGTAGTCGCTCATGCTCTCCTCGAGCGACGCGAGATCGGCATTGAGCCCGCCGCGCTTGAACGGCGGCACCATGTGATCGACGAGCGTCGCGAGCCCGCGGCGGCGCGCGACGAGGCCTTCGCCGACGACGTCGACGTTGTAGATGTAGATGTCCGGCAAGTCGCCGAGCAGCGCGTCGCTCGGGTCCTCGCTCGTTTGCCCGACGTCCTTGCCGTCGAGCCATTCGAGCGTGCCGTGCGTGCCGACGTGCACGAGCGCGTCGGCGTGGAAGGTGTTGCGCAGCCACTCGTAGACGGCGACGTACTGGTGCGGCGGCGCGAGGTTTTCCGCGTGGTAGAGCTGCTCGTGGTCCTCGCCCCAGCCGCGCGCGGGCTGCGGCATGAGCAGGACGTTGCCGTAGCGCACGAGCGGCACGACGAGCTGCGGCGTCGGGCCGCTCCGGTCCGCCATGACCTTGACGTCCTCGGCCGGGCCCCAGTCCTTGACGATCTTCGCTTTGAGCGCGGGCGCGAGCGCATCGAGCCAGCGCTCGTATTCGTCGAGCGGAATGCGCTCGTTCTCGCCCTCGGCCAGCATCTCCTCGAGCTCGCCGGGCGCGTAGCCGCCGACGTTGCGCGCCTTCGTGATGCGCGCGAGCACGGCGTCGGCCGAGAGGTCCGCGTCGCCGATCGTGTAGCCCTCCTCTTTGAGCCGCTTCAAGACGTTCGACAGCGACTCGGCGACGTTGAGGTAGCTCGCGCTGATGCCGGCCTTGCCGGGCGGGAAGTTGTAGTACATGAGCGCGACGCGCTTGTCGGCGTTCGGCGTGCGGCCGAGCGCCGCGTAGCGGAGCCCGCGGCCGACGGCGACACCGATGCGCTCCTCGATCGGGCGGCTCCGCACGACCGAGAGCCCCGTCTGAAGGTCCAGGATCTTCTCGCGGCTGCCGACGACGACGGGCGAGACGAGCCCCGCGAGCTCCGGCACCGCGACCTGGAACGTGCCCTCGAACATCGAGAGGCCGGTCGCGGACTCACGCCAGTCCTTCTCGCTGCGGCCGTACAAGGTCACGAGGTTGATGACGGGAATGTTTAGCTTCTCGAGCGACTTCGCGGTCTCGAAGTCCGCGAAGCGGAAGAGCAGCGAGAGCGCGACGTCCGCGCGCGGCTTGCCGTCGCCGTCGATCAGCATGCGCTCGGAGGCGACGCCGCCCGGATAGCCGAAGAACGGAATGGCCTCCGCGCCGCGCCGCTCGATCTCCGCGACCAGCGCGTCGATGACCTCCATGTCGCTCGTGTAGTAGTTGGCCTTGAAGAACGAGAGCGCGACGCGCGGCGCGCCGGGATGCTTCTTGCCGTGCGCCGCGCGCCAGGCGTCGAACTCGTCCCATGTCGCGAAGGCGTGCCCGCCCTTGCCGCTCGGATCCGGGTAGTAGTAGCCGAAGTCGAGGCTCGGCTCGGGGTCCGGGACCTTGAGCCCCTCGACGCCGGCTTCCGTCAGCGCGTACTCGAGGAGCCCGAGCTGATTGCGCTCGCCCGAGTGCTCCCAGAGGGCGCGCGCGCGATCGTCCCAAACGACGCCCTTCTCGACGTAGTGCTCTTTCGGCTGCAGTCCAACGCCGACCGCGATCACGCGGCCGTGGTCGGCGATGCGGTCGAGCAGATCGACGTGATGCTTCTCGTCGAACTCGTCCACGAGCTTCTGGTTCATCGTGTCGAAGACGAGCACGTCGGCGCGCTCGACCTTCTCGGCGTCGACGTCGTCGATGACGGACTCGGTCACGAAGCCGAGGTCGACCTTGCCCTCGAGCTCCGGATGCTCGGCCAGCAGCTTCTTGTACGCGTTCAGCGTGACCGGCATCTGGCCGTCGGAGAAGAGATAGAAGACGCTCACCGGCGCCCGCGCGGAAGCCGCGGCAGACTGTGCGGAAGCCGCGGCCGACTGCGCGGACCCGGGAGGCTGCGCCGCCGCGGCGGACCCGGAAGCCGCCGCACGCGGCGCAGGAGCGCTCTCCTGAGCGCCCGCGTGCAGCCCGGCGAGCAGGGCCGCGGCGAGCACCCACGCCCGAAGAAACCTCACGGCTTCGGCGCCCCGCCTTGCGGCGCCGGCGCGTTCTTCGACGGCGCGTCCGGCACGTAGATGATCTGACCGTTCGACAAGCGGTACGCCGTGCCGAGCCGCTCGCCGTTGCCGCTCGTCTGCTCGCCCGTGACCTTGTAGGCCTCGATCTTCGTGCCTTGCTTGACGATGACCTCGCTCTCGCCGGCCGCGTTCGTCTTGACCATCGTGACGGGGGCGTTCGGGTCGAACAGGTCGCCCATGCGATACACCGAGAACAAGCTGATCATGAGCCCGACGATGAAGACGACCGAGACGTCGAAGAGATTCGCGATGCCGGAGAGCGGATCTTCTTCCGCGGGCTCGTCGGGCGCGGGCAGCTTGAGGAAGCGCGCCATCTCAGACCTTCCTCGCGAGCAAGGACGGCGCGGATCCGCGGGCATGCAAGTCGCGAGCGTCGTCGTGCGCGCCCGCCGGGCTCGCCGCGCCCTCGGCGCCCTCGAGCTCCGCCGCGACGCGCTCGGCGAGGAAGCGCTGCTCGCGCACGGTCTCGTTGACCCAGTGCTGCCGCACGCTCGTGATCACGAACGCCGCCGTGCCGCATGCGAGCCCGATGATCGTCGTCGTGAAGGCGACGACCATCTGGCCGGCCATGGCCTCCAGATTGCCGGTCGAGAGCGCGGCGAGCGCCGTGCCCATCGGGATCAACGTGCCGAGTAGACCCAAGCTCGGGCCGACCTTGACGAGCATGCGCGAGCCGCTCAACGTCGCGCGAGCGCGCTCCTCGTGCGCGAGCACGAGATGCTCGAGGCCGCCTTCGCCTAAGTCCCCCGCGCTCCGCGTCGTTTGAATCTCGACGAGCAGCCGGCGTAAGGCCGGGGGCAATGCGCCTCTCCGGCGCTCGTCCGCGCCGAGCGCGCCGCCGTCCCTGAGCCAGCGATCGATGTCGAAGCCGCGGCGCTCGCGCCGCCGCCCGAGCGCATCGACGACCGCGGCACCGGCCATGAACAGCACGGCCGCGACGCAGACCCAGAGCAGCGCCATGACGGGGAAGCGCAGGACCTGTCCCAGCGCGAAAAGGCCTTTCTCCAGAATTCCGAGCAAGCTCATAAGGTCTCCGACGTGTTCATCGACGCCGCCACCGGCGACGTCTCCACAAAGCATAAAGGGCACCGCCGACCGCGCACAGCGAAGCGGCGGCGAGCATCCAGGCCGTTCCGCCGGCTCGAGCGGCCTCCTGCGGCGTCGAGCCGAAGGCCGAGGCCGAGCGCCAGCCGGCAACGACCTCGGGCACGAGGGCGACGAGGAGGCCCAGCACGACGACGAGCGCGAGCGCCTCCTCGCGAAGCCCGGCCGGCGCGAAGCGGCCGCTGCGCCGGGCGAGCAGCGCCGCGGCCGCGGGCGGCAACGCGGCGACGGCCGCGGCCGGAAGCGCGGGCAGCCCTTGCACCTGCATGACGCCGGCCCAAAGGGCGGCCGCGAGGCCGGCGCATGCGGCGGCGCCGGCGCCCCAGCGGGGCTTCGCGAGCGCCAAGGCCGCGGGGCCGGCCGCGAGGAACGCGGCCGTGCCGGGGTCCGGGAACCGCGCGGGCCCGAGCCACGCGGCGCCGGCGGCGAATCCCGCGAGCGAGACGAGCGCGACCCACGGCCGGCGCGGCTCGAGCGCCGCGAGCGTGACGGCCGCGAAGCCTAGCAGGATGCCGAGCGTATCGATCTGCACGATCCGTCCGTGGCTCCGCAGACCTTCAGAACTTGAAGCGCGCGCCGACCCAAGCAGCCCGCGGCGCAGAATTGAATCCGGTCACTTCCTCGTAATCCTCGTCGGTCAAGTTCTGGCCGCGAACGTAGACCTGCACGGCGTCGGTCACCTTGTACGTCGCGCTGAGGTCGAGCACCTGATAATCGTCGAGCGGCACGCGGCCGAGCCCGAAGATTTCGTCCACGGTATCGCGCGAGAACCGCAAGTTCGCGAGCAAATCGAGCTTCTGATTCGCAGACGAGTAGCGGAGCCCGAAGTTCCCGTAGTTGCGGGGCCGCCGGACGCGCTGCAGGCCCGTTCCGTCGTCCGTGTCATTGTAGGTCAGGTTCACGATCAGGCCCCACTGCTCGCCGAACGGCACGTCGAGCGCGGCCTCGACGCCGCGCGATCGGCTTCGTCCCGAGAGCTGCACATAGCCCGAAAAGGTCGCGAGATCGAAGTCGATGGCGTCGTCGATCGTTTGATTGAAATAGGTCAGCTCGGCCGTGAGACCCGAAGCGGCCGTGAAGTCGACGCCGAGGTCGTACCCTTTCGAGGTCTCCTCCTTGAGCGTCACGTCCGACGCAGGCGGATACGAGAAGGGCCCCGAGTTGTACGCGATCTCGTAAAGGCTCGGCGCGCGGAAGCCCGTTCCCGCGCTCGCACGGTACTTGAGCGAGGCTCCGTTGCCGACGTCGGTCACGTAAGCGAGCGTCACGCGCGAGCTCAGATGGGTGCCGAAATCGTCGTTGTCGTCGTGGCGCGAGCCGGCCGAGACGAAGAGGCGATCCGTGAGCTGCCCTTGGTACTCGAAGTAGAACGCGTTCTGATCGCGCGACGACCGCTCGCCCGCGCTCTCCATTTCGTCCCGCTCGAGGTCGATGCCGTAGACGAACGTCGTGCTGTCGGTCGGCTTGTAGTTGCCGATGTACTCCGCGTGCGAGATGCTCCCGTCCGCCGCGAACTCGCTCACGCCCGAAGCGAAGTTGTCGTCCGAGACGTCCGTATTGCCGTACGCGAAGAGATGGCCGAGCTTGCCGCTTTGGTAGTCGGCGGAGAGGCGGTACGTGGTCGATTCCGACGTGCCGACGCAGTCGTGGACCGTCGGAAAGCCGCAGCCGTCGTACTCGGTGCGGCCGTCGACGTCGCGCGCGACGAGCTGGAGCCGCAGATTCTCTGTCGGGTTCAAGCCGAGCTTCGCGTGCAGGGTCGTGTTGCGGTAGCCGTCGTCGTCCGCGAGGGCCGTGTCGGCCTTCTCCGAGTTGAAGCCGTCGGAGCCGACGTGCGTCGCCGAGAAGAAGTAGTCGCCCTTCGAGCTGCCGCCGGAAACGCTCCCGTCGTAGCGGTTCGTGCCGAAATCGCCGTGCTCGAGGCCGACCTGCCCGCTCGGCCGCCCCATGCCCGTGCGCGTCAGGATGTTCACGACACCGCCCGCGTCCGCGCCGTAGATGAAGCCCTGCGGCCCGCGCAGCACCTCGACGCGGTCGAGATCGCTCGTCGTGAGCAGATGATCGAAGCTCGGCGCGATCTGCGTGCCCGTCGGATCGGCGATCCTGACGCCGTCGATCATGAGCGTCGTTCGATAGCCGTCCTCGCCGCGAATCCGCAGGTTCGTGGTCTTGCCGAGCCCGCCCGTGTTCGTGACGGCGATGCCGGGCTGCGTGCGCAAGATGTCGGCCATCGAGCTGTAACCCCGGAGGTCGATGTCGTCCCCGGTCACGACGGATACGGCCGTGCCGATTTGCCGAAGCGGCATCGGGATGCGGCTCGAAGTCACGATGACCTCGTCGAGCACAGCCGCGGGAGCGGCCCGGCCGCCCAGGGCGGGCGCTTGCGCCGCGCCGTCCGACGGGGCCTGCGCCCAGAGGGCGGTCGAGGTCCCGACGAGCGCCGCCGTAACGGCGGTCGTGACGAGCCGGCGAAGGGCCGGTGAGCTCGAGCTCGGCATACGGTTTCCTTTTGTCGAATGTCAGCCGGAATCGGGGGCGAAGCGTGCTTGATCGGCTTTATGCGAGCTTCGATTCCGGCGCGGGTCGCCTCGGCGCGCCGTCGCCTGCTTGCTCGTCAAATTCGATCGCCCTGCGCGGCCTATCCTAGGGAAAACAAAGGGGCTAGCCAGTTGTTAACGGTTAAGCCAACCGTTAGAGACGGACGTTGCGCGACTTCGCGCTCGTGGCGGCTCGGGCGAGACGCCGGCCGCCGGCGGCTCGGGCGAGGCGCTCGGCGGCAGCTCGGGCGAGACGCCCGGCCGCCCGCGCTCAAACCTCCGTCGGCGCCTGTTGCCGGCCGAACGCGAGGCGCCGGCGCACTCGGCGCAAATCGAGGCGCACGCGTTTCAGCGCGAGCCAGGTCCCCGTGACGGCGACCGCCGTCACGCCCGCGAGCAGCAACAGCGCCGTGATCTCCCTGAGCGGGCCGACCCGAAGGAAGGCGAAATCGATGTCGTGCAAACCCCCGATGATCCAGCGCGACGCGCGAGCCGGCGCGTCGACGCCGAGGACGGCGGCCGTCGTCGGGTTGACGTAAAGCCGCGTCTTATCGGCATCGCCGAGCACGGCGCGAAAGACGGGAAAGGCGTCCGGACCATGATCGCCGTAGTAGAAATGATCCTCGCCGTCGAGCAGCGTGAGATCCTCGATGGGACCCTCGAGATGGCCGACC
>DASTSM010000271.1:0-5076 GCA_035760685.1 Gammaproteobacteria bacterium
GGCTCTGGCCCGGCTTGCGACTTTGCGCTGCGGAAAATCAGCCCTGACCCCAATTTCGCCTGAAAATCGGGTCTGACCCCAATTTCGATCAGAGATCTTCGACCATGACGAGCCGCGTGCCCGGCGTAATCGCGACGCCTCGATGCTTGCTCGGCGCTCCGGCCGGGATGAAGAAGCCGTCGCCGGCGCCGAAGGAAAGCATGCGGCCGTCGAACTCGATCTCGAGCCCTCCCTCGAGCACGTAGCCGATGTGGCTGCGCTCGCACCAGTGGGGATCGCCTTCGCTCGTCTCGAACTCGACGAGCCGAAGCTGGCGCGAGCCCTCGCAGTAGAGCTTGTACCGCACTCCGGGGCGGCCCTGGTGCCACTCCATCGACGCGAAATCCACTTTGAACGAGCTCAAGGCTTACCTCCTTCGGTCGGCAGCACGTCGATGGGAATCGCGCCATCCATGTAACTCACATGGAGCTAAAAGACCGTCTTAGTCTAGCAGCACGAGCGATCGGACAGCGCCGATCAAGACGCCGCCGACAGAGCCAAGGAGCACTGCATTGACCGACATCGTTCATTGCTGCGGAGAAGATAGCCGGGCGCCTCGCGCCGAACGTAAAAGTAACCTCGCGGCCGAAAGCGTCTCTCACGAGGTGATCCGCCTCTGGCCGGACGGCCCGCCCACGAAGCTCGCAGGCGTCGGCCCCGAGATCGCGTACCGCGGACCCGTCGGCGCTGTCGGCGCCATCGGCGAGGCGACGATGCTGCGCAACGTGTCGGAGCCGACGCTCACCGTGTTCCGCCCCGCGAAGCCGAACGGCGTCGGCGTGATCGTGTGCCCCGGCGGCGGCTGGAAGATCCTGACGTGGGAGCACGAAGGAATCGACGTCGCGCGCTGGCTCGCGGCACACGGCTACACGGCCTTCTTGCTGAAATACCGCGTGCGCGCGACACCCGTCTCGCAGGCTGACTTCGACGCCGAAATGGCCGACGCGCACGCGCAGATCGATCGAACGCGCAAGGGCAAGAGCGCATACCGCGCCTTGAGCGAAATCGTCCCGCCCGAAACGGTTAGCGGCGTGCGCGCGGCCGCGCTCGAGGACGGACGCCGCGTGGTCGCGATCGTGCGGGAGCGGGCGAAGGAATGGAGCGTGGATCCCGCCAAGGTCGGAATCATCGGGTTCTCGGCCGGCGCGTTCTCCGCGGTCGATGTCGCGATCGACGCCGCGGTCGATCCGCGCGGCGCGCCGCTCGCGTTCGTCGCGGCCGTCTACGGCGGCGAAACGCGGGGACGGCCCGTGCCGACCAACGCGCCGCCGCTTTTCGCGTGCGTCGCCCAGGACGACGTCGAGCTTTACCGCGTGGTCGAGACTCTCTACTCCGACTGGACCGATGCGGCCCGCTCGGCCGAGCTGCACATCTATCGGCGCGGCGGACACGGCTTCGGCATGTTGAAGCAGTCCGCGCCCTTCGACCGCTGGATCGATCAGCTCCGGGACTGGCTGACGGATCTCGGATTTGCTTGAGCCGTCACCGAAGGGCGATCCGATCCTCGTCCGGCCTACTTCGCCCCGTCCCAGACCGCACCGGGGATCTGAATCTCGCCCTTCATGATGAGGCGCGCCGTGCGAAGCAGCCCGGCCTTCTCGACGACCGGGCGCTCGCGCGTGCCGCCGACCGTGAGCGTGACGGAGAACTCGCCCGACGGATGCTCGACGGACATCTGCTTGACCCGTCCCTCCGGCACGCGCGCGATACCCTCGGCGACGGAGCCCGGCAGGATGCAGGCCGTCGCGACGGACACCGCGCCGAGCACGCCGATCGCGGCATGGCAATCGTGGGGGATGAACGTGCGCGTCGAGACGTGGCCGCCGGCCCGCGGCGGCGCGATGAGCGTCATTTTCGGCACGACCTTCGTCGTCACGTCGCCGAGGTTCATGCGCGGCCCGATCGCGAGTCGCACGGACTCGAGCCTGCGCTTGAGCTCTTCGTTCGCGTCGAGCTCGGCCGGCGTCTCGTAGCCCGTGATGCCGAAATCCGCCGCGCGCAGCACGACGACCGGCATGCCGTTGTCGACGCAGGTCACGCGCACGCCGTCGACCTCGTCGACGACGTTGCCGGTCGGGAGCAGGCTGCCGCAGATCGAGCCGGCGACGTCGAGGTAGTTGCAGATCACGGGCGCCGCCGTGCCCGGCACGCCGTCGATGCGCGCGTCGCCGTCGTACGCCACGCGCTTTCCGGGCGTCTGCACGAGCAGCTCGCAGAGATTGTCGCTGTTCAGCATGCGCACGCGGACCGACGTCTCGCCGTCTCGCGCGTCGACGAGCCCCGTCTCGATCGCGAAAGCCCCGACGGCCGCGAGCATGTTGCCGCAGTTCGGGGTGGTATCGACGCGGCCCTCGCCGACGACGACCTGCGCGAAGAGGTAATCGACGTCGGCCGACGAATTCTCGGACCGCGAGACGATCGCCACCTTGCTCGTGAGCGGGTGCGCGCCGCCGGCACCGTCGATCTGACGCTTGTCCTCGCCCATGGCGGCGACGAGCACGCGATCGCGGAGCTCGGGATCCCGGGGCAAGTCCTTCTTGTGGAAATAGAGTCCCTTCGAGCTTCCGCCCCGCATGAGAAAGCAAGGAATCGACGTTTGCTGCATCTAGGCTCCTCGAAATCCGAACGCGAGTGACGCGTCCGGAAATGTTACCGCTTTTCGCCGCCCGCGCTCTGCTCTCGCGCGGCACGGCCCCCGCCGATGCGGCGCGGCCGCGTGCCAACTCGAGCGCGCTCATCCGCATGAGGCAGCAGCGCATGAGGCAGCCCCGGCTCGCGAGTGGCCCCGCTCCGCCGAATCGTGCAGACTTCCCGGTGCCCATGATCGCCGATGCCGACGACCCCGCCGCGCCCCCGCCTTCGCCGTCCGCGGAGGAAGACGCGGAGGACTGCGCGGACGCGCTGAGCCCGTCGATCCGCAAGCTCGTGCGGCAATACGGCGTCGACGTGAGCTCCATTCGCGGCAGCGGACCCGACGGCCGCTTGAGGATCGGCGACGTCATGGCGGCACTCGGCGGCCGCTCGGGACTCGATGCGCACGAGCGCGGGAGCGGCGAGGCCGATGCGCTCGCTGCCGAGCCGTCCGACATCGGCGCACCGATCGATGCGGTGCGCGCAACTTCCGACGAGCCCCTCGGAGCCGCGGCTGAGCCCGATACTGGCGTCCATGAGCGCGCCGAAGCGGCCGCGGCGTTCGATGCGACCGGCGGCGGCGCGGCCACGACGATCTTCGAGTGCGACCTCGCGGGCATCGCGGCACATCGGCTTCGAAGCCGCGAGCGCGGAACGGAGCTGTCCGTGCTCAGCTATTTCGCCGTCGCCTGTGCGCGCGCGCTCGATGCCGTGCCCGAGGCCAACGGCGGGCACAGGGCCGTGCATCTCGGCATCGACACGATCCTCGACGGCGAGGAGCGAGCGCTCCTGATTCGCAACGCGCGCGAGCTCACGGTCGAGGCCGTCGAAGGCGAGCTTCGTGCCTCCGCGAACGCCGCACGAGGCGGCTGCGGCCCCGAGAGCCGAGACGCAACCGGTCCGGGGAGCCGAGACGCGGCCGGCGGCGAGAGCCGAGACGCGGCCGGCGCCGAGAGCCGAGACGCGACCGGCCGCGAGAGCCGGGACGCGACGCTGCGCATCGTCGATTACGGCGCCGCCGGCAGCGTCCTCGCGCTGCCGACGCCGCTGGCCGAGGGCCACGTCGCGAGCGTCGGTATCGGGCGTCCACGGCGAGGCATCGCCGTGCGGCGGGTCGAGGGCGAAGAGGTTCTGCGGGCCGCGACGCTCTGCTACGTCGCGCTGACCTTCCGCCCCGCGGCTCTGACGCTCGCGCGCGCCACCGCGTATCTGCGCGAGGTCGTGCGCGTCGTCGAGAGCTGGCCGAGGGCCTGAGGGGCGCGCGCCGGCTCGGCCGCCGCCGGCTCTTCGGCTCAGAGCACCGCCGCGATCGAGTCCGCGACGTAGTCCGCGTTGCCCGCGTTGATGCCCGCGATGTTGATGCGGCTCGACTCGACCATGTAGACGTGGAAGCGCTCGCGCAGCTCGACGACCTGCTCGCGGCTGATCCCGAGGAACGAGAACATGCCGCGCTCGTTCGCGATGAACGAGAAATCGCGCGGCGTGCCGCGCTCGGCGAGCTTGTCGACGAGGAGCCGGCGCAGGCCGTTGAGCCGGTTCCGCATCGCCTCGACCTCCTCGGCCCAGAGCGACCGGAGCGCCGCGTCGTGCAGGATGCGGTCGACGATCGCGGCGCCGTGATCGGGCGGCATCGAGTAGATGCTGCGCGCGACGTTGGCGACGTTCGACGCGACGGCCTTGGCCTGCTCGGCGTTCGCGGCCACGACGCTGACGGCGCCCACGCGCTCGCGGTAGAGGCCGAAGTTTTTCGAGCACGACGTGACGACGACGACCTCGGGCACGGAGTCCGCCATGAGGCGCACGCCGAACGCGTCGTCGTCGAGGCTCGCGCTGAAGCCTTGGTACGCGAGGTCGATGAAGGGCATGATGCCGCGCTTGCCGCAAAGCTCGGCGAGCGCGCGCCATTCATCCTTCGAGAGATCCGCGCCGCAAGGGTTGTGGCAGCAGGCGTGCAGCAGCAGCAGATCGCCGCTCTGCATCTTGCCGACGGCGTCCGCCATCGCATCGAAGTCGATGCCGTGATTCGCGTAGTCGTAGTAGGGATAGGTCTCGATCGCGAGGCCCGAGAGCTTGAGCAGCGGGATGTGATTCGGCCACGAAGGATCGCTGATGTGCACGCGCGTGCCGGCCTTCGCGCGCTGCACGAGGTGCCCGGCGACGCCGAGGCCGCCGCTGCCGCCCGGGGTCTGCACGGTGCTCACGCGGCCGTCCTTGAGCGCGGCGTGCCCCGAGCCGTAGAGCAGCGCTTCGATGCCGCGGTTGAAGCCCGCGTTGCCCGCGATCGCGACGTAGGTCTTCGTGTCCTCCGCCTCGAGCACGGCGCGCTCGGCGCGCTTCACGCTGTCGAGGATCGGCGTGCGCCCTTTCTCGTCTTGATAGACACCGACGCTGAGATCGATCTTGCGC
>DASTSM010000272.1:0-14309 GCA_035760685.1 Gammaproteobacteria bacterium
GCTCGTGGATCGCACCGTGCTCGTGCCGTCTCGAGAGGGGTGGCTTCCGCCGGGCGGCGCCGTCTCCGGCGCCGTCGACGTGCCGGAAGGCGCGAAGGACGTCTCGGTCGGCGTCTACGACTTGAGCGGGCGGCTCCTCGCGACGCTTCCGCTCGAGGCGAGCGAGAGCGGGCGCGGCGCGTTCACGTGGGACGGCACGCTCGCGAACGGCGGGCAGGCCGCTCCGGGCTTCTACGAGTTGCGGCCGACCGCCAAGGTCGGCGCACAAGCGGCGGCGCTCGATGCGCTCGTCGCGGGACGCGTCGAGAGCGTGAGCCTCGGCGGCGACGGCAATGGATCGGTGGCATTGACGGTCACGGGCCTCGGCACCGTCGATCTCGGCCGAGTCCGCGGCATCGATTGATCGAGACTGAAGGAGTCGAGTCATGACATTCAACACGGCCCTGAGCGGGCTCAACGCCGCCTCCGCCGATCTGCGGGTGACGGGCAACAACATCGCGAACGCGGGCACCACGGGCTTCAAGGAGTCCCGCTCGGAGTTCTCCGACGTGTTCGCGACCGCGTACTCGGGCATCAGCGCGACCGCGATCGGCGCCGGCGTGAAGCTCGCGCGCGTCGCGCAGCAGTTCACGCAAGGCAACATCGACGCCACCGGAAACAATCTCGATCTGGCCCTGTCCGGCAAAGGCTTCTTCGTGCTCAGCGACGGCGGCGCGCGCAACTACACGCGCGACGGCTCGTTCCAGATCGACCGCGACGGCTACGTCGTCAACGCGGACGGCAAGCGGCTGCAGGCGTATCCGGTCAAGGATCGGCTCACGGACACGTTCGACACGGGCAGCCTCGAGGATCTCAGGCTCGTGACGACGGAGGCGCCGCCGCGCGCGACGTCGGGCGTCGAAGCGGTCCTCAACTTGAGCTCGGCGGCGGACGATCTCTCCGCCGTGCCGTTCGACGCGGCGGATCCGAGCAGCTACAACTACTCTACGTCGCTGACGGTCTACGACTCGCTCGGCCAGTCGCACGTCTCGACGCTCTACTTCAGGAACACCGGGCCCTTGAGCTGGGCCGCCGACCTCTCGGTCGACGGCGCCCTCGTCGGCACCGAGCAGGCGCTGACCTTTGCCGGCGACGGCTCGCTCGCGTCGCCCGCCGGCCCGGTGAACTTCGGCACCTTCGCGCCGACGAACGGCGCGGACCCGCTCGACATCGGTTTCGACTTCTCGCGCGCGACGGAATACGGCACCGACAACGCGGTGTCGTCGCTCACGCAGGACGGCTACGCGAGCGGCCGCATGACGGGCGTCGACATCGACCAGGAGGGCAAGGTCTTCGCGCGCTTCACGAACGGCCAGTCGCTCGCGCTCGGCCAGGTCGCGATCGCGAGCTTCGCGAATCCGCAGGGCCTGCAGCAGGCCGGCGACAACGCGTGGGTCGATACGTTCGACGCGGGCGATCCGATCCTCGGCGTCGCGGGCAGCGGCGACTTCGGCACGGTGCGCTCGGGCGGGCTCGAGGCCTCGAACGTCGACATCGCGGCGCAGCTCGTGAATCTCATCACGGCGCAGCGCAACTTCCAGGCGAACGCGCAGGTCATCAGCACGGCCGACGCGGTGACGCAGACCATCATCAACATCCGCTGAGGACGACAGGTAGATGGACCGCCTCCTCTACGTGGCGATGACCGGCGCGCGCGAGGCACAGGTCGCGCAAGCGGTCACGAGCCACAATCTCGCGAACGCGTCGACGGTCGGGTTCAAGTCGACGCTCGCGAGCGCCGTCGACGTGCCGCTCGAGGGCCCCGGCTTCGCCGCGGCGCGCGCCTACGCGTTGACGGCGGGCCAGGGCGCGGACTTCACGCCGGGACCGCTCATGGCGACCGGCCGGCCGCTCGACGTCGCCGTGAGCGGCCCGGGCTGGATCGCGGTGCAGGCGCCGGACGGCAGCGAAGCCTACACGCGCGCCGGCAATCTCGAGATCAACGCGTACGGCATGCTGACCGCCGGCGGCCATCCCGTGCTCGGCGACGGCGGCCCCATCTCGATCCCGCCGTTCGAGTCCCTCGACGTCGCGCGCGACGGGACGATCAGCATCCGTCCGCAGGGTCAGGAAGCTTCGGCCCTCGCCGTCGTGGAGCGCATCCGTCTCGTGAATCCGCCGTCCGCGCAGCTCGTGCGCGGCGGGGACGGGCTCATGCGGCTCGCGGACGGATCGACCGCCGCGCCCGACGCGAGCGTCGGTCTCGTCGGCGGCATGCTCGAAGGCAGCAACGTGAATCCCGTGTCGGCGATGGTCGAGCTCATCGAGCAGGCCCGCAGCTTCGAAATGCACGTCAAGATGATGAGCACGGCTGCGGAGGACGACCGGGCATCCGCCGAGCTCACGAAGCTCGCCTGAACCGAAGGAGTCGCAACATGAATCAGACCTTGTGGATCGCGAAGACGGGCCTCGACGCGCAGCAGACCCGCATGTCCGTGCTCTCGAACAACCTCGCGAACGTGAACACGACGGGCTTCAAGAAGGGCCGTGCCGTGTTCGAGGACTTGATCTATCAGAACGTGCGCCAGCCGGGCGCGCAGAGCTCGCAGGACACCGAGCTGCCCTCGGGCCTCATGCTCGGCACGGGCGTGCGCACGGTGGCGACCGAGAAGAGCTTTACGCAAGGCAACATCGTCCAGACCGACAATCCGCTCGACGTCGCGATCGAGGGCCGCGGCTTTCTGCAGATCCTCATGCCCGACGGCACCATCGCCTACACGCGCGACGGCTCCCTTCAAGTCGACAGCAACGGCCAGCTCGTGACGGCGGCGGGCTTCCAGGTGCAGCCCGGCATCGTGATCCCGAACAACGCGCTCTCGATCACGATCAGCCGCGACGGCGTCGTCTCGGCCACGGTGCCCGGCAACGTCGGCGCGACCGAGGTCGGACAGCTTCAGCTCGCCGACTTCGTGAACCCCGCGGGCCTGCAGCCGATGGGCGGCAATCTGTTCACCGAGACGGCCGCGAGCGGTTCGCCGCAGGTCGGGACGCCGAGCCTCGCGGGGCTCGGCACCTTGAATCAGGGCTCGCTCGAGGGCTCGAACGTCAACACGGTCGAGGAGCTCGTCGACATGATCGAGACGCAGCGCGCCTACGAGATCAACTCGAAGGCGATCTCGGCCGCGGACCAGATGCTCGAGTATGCGAACAATTACCTCGGGCGGTGACGCGATGATGGAGAAGAAGAGCCGCATGCAAAGACACGATTCGAGGCGTTCGCGGGGCGTACGCCGCTCGCACGCGGGCCTTTCGCTGCTCGCGGTCCTGGCCGCGGCGGTGCTGGCCGGCGGTTGCGCCGCCGCGCCGGTCGTCGCGAAAGGCGGCGACGCCCGCTTCGCCGCGACGCGGCCCCTCGCGCCGGTCCCGGCCGAGCGCAACCAGGGCTCGATCTACCAGCCGGCTTCGGCCTCGAGCCTCTTCGAGGACTACAAGGCGGGACGCGTCGGCGACGTGCTGACCGTGCTGCTCACGGAGCAGACGGATGCGCGCAAGTCGGCGAACGCCTCGACCTCGCGCTCGGCGAATGCCGAGCTCCTCGATCCGATCCTGGCCGGGCGGCCCGTCACGCACAACGGCGTGCCGATCTTGAACACCGACGTCGACTCGAAGCAAAGCTTCGACGGCGCGGGCTCCGCGGAGCAGAGCAACGAGCTCAAGGGCTCGATCGCCGTGACGGTCGCCGAGGTGCTGCCGAACGGCAATCTCGTCGTGCAGGGCGAGAAATGGATGAAGATCAATCAGGGTCAGGAATACATCCGGCTCCGCGGCGTGGTGCGTCCCGTCGACATCGGAGCGAACAACACCGTGCTCTCGACGCAGGTCGCGGACGCCGAGCTCGCATACGGCGGGACCGGCACCGTCGCGCAATCGAGCAAGCCCGGCTGGCTCAGCCGCTTCTTTGCGAGCCCGCTATGGCCGTTCTGACGCAATCCGTTTCGCGCGCGCGGCTCGCGCCGTACCCGCTGCTCGCGCCGCGGCTGCTGCTCGCGCTGCTGCCGCTGCTCGCCTTCGCGTTGCCTGCCGGCGCCGAGCGCGTCAAGGACCTCGCGACCGTCGGCGGCGTGCGCGCGAATCAGCTCGTCGGCTACGGCCTCGTCGTCGGCCTCGACGGCACGGGCGATCAGACGACGCAGGCGCCGTTCACCGCGCAGAGCCTGCGCAACATGCTGGGCCGGCTCGGCGTCACGATTCCGGCGGGCACGAATCTGCAGGTCAAGAACGTCGCCGCCGTCATGGTGCACGCGGATCTGCCGCCGTTCGCGAAGGCGGGCCAGACCATCGACGTGACCGTCGACTCGATCGGCAACGCGGCGAGCTTGCGCGGCGGCAGCCTCCTCATGACGCCGCTCAAGGGCGCGGACGGGAACGTCTACGCGATCGCACAGGGCAATCTCGTCGTCGGGGGCTTGAGCGCCGACGGCCGGGACGGCTCCCGCATCTCGGTCAACATCCCGAGCTCGGGCCGGATCCCGGGCGGAGCGAGCGTCGAGCGCGAGGTCGAGACGAGCTTCCACCAGGGCGACAGCCTGGTCCTCAATCTCAACGAGGGCGACTTCACGACCGCGCATCGGCTCGCCGACGCGGTCAATGCGGCTTTTGGCGGCGACACCGCGCTCGCGCTCGACGCGACGTCGGTCCGCGTGCGCGCGCCGGTCGATTCGAATCAACGGGTCGCGTTCGTCTCGATGCTCGAGAATCTCGACGTGACGCCGGGCGATCCGCCGGCGCGAGTCATCGTCAACGCGCGCACGGGCACGATCGTCATGGGCGGCAACGTGCAGGTGCTGCCCGCGGCCGTGGCGCACGGCAGCCTCACGGTCACGATCACCGAGCACTTCGACGTCTCTCAGCCCGAGCCCTTCGGACGCGGCACGACGGTCGTGACGCCGCGCAGCGACGTCGACGTCGAGCAGCAAGGCGCGCGCATGTTCCCGTTCGGTCCCGGCACCACGCTCGACGAGATCGTGCGGGCCGTGAACGGCGTCGGCGCGGCGCCGGGCGATCTCGTCGCGATCCTCGAGGCGCTGCACCGGGCCGGCGCGCTGCGCGCCGAGCTCATCGTGATCTGACGAGCGGCGCTGCGCGATGACGGCCGCACCGATGACGACGTCGCCGCTCGGCGCCTCGTTCAACTTCGCGGACTTGGGCTCGCTCGCCGAGCTCAAGCGCGAGGCCGCCGCGGACTCGCCGGACGCGCGGCGCGCCGTGGCGCAGCAATTCGAGGCGCTGTTTCTCGGCGTGCTGCTCAAGCAGATGCGGCAGACCGCGACGGCGTTCGGGGGCGGCCTGTTCGACGACGAGCGGCGCGCCGAATACCAATCGATGCTCGATCAGCAGCTCGCCTTGTCGCTCTCGCGCGCCCACGGCGTCGGCATCGCGGACTCGCTCATGCGGTTCCTCGACGGTGGCGCGCACGGGGCCCCCGCCGCGTCTACGGCACCTGCGGGGGGTCCCGCGCCTGCGGGGCAAGTGAAGTCGCCGCAGGAGCTGCCGGCGGCGCCGAACCTCGGGTCCGCGGCGCCGGAGAAGCCGCCGCGGGACATGCCGGACGCGTCTCCGAGCGAGTTCGTCGCCGCGCTCTGGCCGCACGCCGAGAAGGCCGCGCGACAGCTCGGCGTCGCGCCCGACGTGCTCGTCGCGCAAGCCGCGCTCGAGACCGGCTGGGGACGCGGCGCGATCCGCGGCCCCGACGGGCGCCACGCCTTCAACCTGTTCGGCATCAAAGCGTCCGGCGACTGGGGCGGCGCACGCGTGCGCGCCTCGACGCTCGAGTTCGTCGGCGGCGTGCCGGAGCGGCGCAGGGAGCAGTTCCGCGCGTACGCGAGCCTCGCCGAGAGCTTCGAGGACTACGTCGACTTCGTGAAGGGTCACGCGCGCTATGCGCCCGCCTTGGAGTCCCGCACGGCCGAAGGCTACGTGCGCGCGCTGCAGGACGCGGGGTATGCGACCGATCCCGGCTATGCCGACAAGATCCTCGCGATCCTCGAGCGCGGATTGCCGGGCCGGCCCGCGGATCAACTTCGGGCGGCATCGGCCGATAACACGAGCGAGCATTCGGGCGCCGCCGCCGGCGCCGACGGAGGCCGCACATGAGCGGAGGCATTTTCGGCATCGGAACCTCGGCGCTGCTCGCCTATCAGCGCGCGCTCGACGTGACGGGCCACAACATCGCGAACGTCGCGACGGACGGCTACAGCCGGCAGCGCCTCGAGCTCGCGACGCAGACGCCGATCCAGACCGGCATCGGCGCGATCGGCACGGGCGTCGCGGCCGTCGGCATCGACCGGTCGGCCGATGCGTTCGTCAACGCGAATCTGCTGCAGACGACGTCGGCCGAAGCCTACGAGCGCACCTATGCCGATATCGCCGCTCCGATCGACGATCTCCTCGGCGACGCCGACGCGGGCCTCACGCCTGCGCTCCAGAGTTTCTTCGCCGCGGTCCACGACGTCGCGACCGATCCTACCTCCACGGCCGCACGCCAGCAGTTGCTGAGCCGGGGCGGCGCGCTCGTCGACCGCTTCGCGGCGCTCCAAGGCAGGATCGACGAGCAGCGCGCGGCGACGAACGGAAGCATCGCGTCGACGGTCGAGGAGGTCGACGAGATCGGAACGGGCATCGCCGAATTGAACCGCGAGATCGTCGCGGCGCGAGCGAGAAGCGGGGGCGAGCCTCCGAACGATCTGCTCGATCGCCGCGAGGAGCTCGTGCGGCAGCTCTCGGAGCGCGTCTCGGTCTCCACGGTCGAGCAGTCGGACGGCAGCGTCAACGTCTTCGTCGGCCGGGGACAGGCGCTCGTCGTGGGATTCACGACGCAGCGGCTCACGGCGCAGCCGGCGGGCCCGGACCCGACGCGCGTCGAGGTGGGCTTCGGCGACGGCGCGGCGTTCGTGCCCGTGTCGAGCTTGCTGACGGGCGGCCGTCTCGGCGCGCTGCTCGCGGTTCGCGACGAGCTCATCGATCCGGCGTCGAACGGCCTCGGCCGAGTCGCGCTCGCCGTGGCGCAGTCGTTCAACGAGACTCACGAGGCCGGCATGGACTTGAACGGCCGGCAGGGCGAGGCGTTCTTTTCCGTGCCCGCGCCGCAGGTTCTCGCGGGCCGCGGCAACGCGGCTACGGGCTCGCCGACGCTGGCCGTCACGGACGTCTCCGCGCTCGAGGCGAGCGACTACGAGATCCGCTTCGACGGCGCCGCGTGGTCGGTCCGGCGCCTCGCCGACGGCGCCGTCGTCGGCTCGGCCGCGCCGAACGGATCGCTCGCCTTCGACGGTCTCTCGCTCGACCTCGCCGGCGTCTCGGCCGAGCAGAGCGGCGACTCCTTCTTATTGCGCCCGATGCGCGTCGCGGATCGGCTCGCGGTCCGCATCGGCGATCCTCGCGCCGTCGCCGCCGCGCTGCCGGTCCGGGCCGAGGCTTCCGCGTCGAACGCGGGCGCGGCGGCCGTGCAAGACGTCGCCGTGCTCGACCCCGCCGATCCCGCGCTGAGAAGCGCGGCGGACGTCACGTTCACGGGCGGCAATTTCGTCGTCGGCGCAGAGATCGTGCCGCTCGACCCCTCGGGAGACACGACGATCGACGCGAACGGCTGGCGGCTCGTGGTACGCGGCACACCCGCGGACGGCGACGTCTTCTCCGTGCGCGACAACTCGGGCGCCGTCGGCGACAACCGCAACGCCCTCGCGCTCGCCGGGCTCGCGGACCGAGGCACGCTCGCGGGCGGCACGGCGACGATCTCGGAAGGCTACGAGGCCGTCGTCGCCGACGTCGGCGTCAAGACGCAGCGCGCGAAGCTCGACTCCGACGTGCAGGCGCAGCTTCTCGATCACGCGAAGTCGCAGCGCGAGAGCGTCTCGGGGGTGAACCTCGACGAGGAAGCCGCGAACCTGCTGCGCTACCAGCAGGCGTATCAGGCGGCCGCCCAAGTCATCGCGACGGCCGGAACGATGTTCGACACGCTGCTCGCGGCCGTGCGCCGCTGAGCGAGCAAGCGGCGGAGAAGCGCATGAGAATCTCGACGGCGGATCTGTTTCGAAGCGGCATCCTGCAGATGGGGCGGCTCGATACGCGGCTCGCGGACGTGCAGCGGCAGCTCTCGAGCGGCAAGCGGATCACGCGCGCCTCGGACGATCCGAGCGGAGCCGTGCAGGCCCTCGAGCTTCGCGGGCGCGGCGCCGCCGTCGAGCAATACGCCCGGAACGCGAACGCGGCGGCTAGCCGGCTCCAGCAGGAGGAAGGCGCGCTCGGCGACATCGAGAGCGCGCTGCAGCGAGTGCGCGAGCTCGCCGTGCAGGCGGCCAACGCGACGCAGACGGACGACTCGCGCGCGAGCATCGCGCGCGAGCTCAGGCAGATCTCGGACGGCCTGCTCGACGGCGCGAACGCGCGCGACGCGAACGGCGAGTATCTGTTCGCGGGCCTGCGAAGTGCGAGCGCGCCGTTCGTGCGCGACGCCGGAGGCCGCGTTGCGTACGCCGGCGACGCGGGTCAGCGGCGCGTCGCGCTGTCGCCGAGCCGCTCGGTCGCCGTGGGGGACAGCGGCAGCGAGCTCATGACGGTCCCGCGCGGCAACGGGGTCTTCGCCGTCGTGGCAGCCGCCGGGAACGCCGGCACCGGCACCGTGACGCAGGCGACCGTCGCGGATCCCGCCTCCGTCGGCGCCGAGAGCTTCACGATCGTCATGACGAGCGCGAGCGGCTACGAGGTTCGCGACGCGGCGAACGCCGTCGTCGGCACGGGCGTCTATGCCCCGGGCGCTTCGATCGACGTCGGCGGACGCCTCATCGTCATCGAAGGAGCACCGGCCGCGGGCGACAGCTTCGCGGTCGGCCCGGCCGGCGCGGCGTCCATCTTCGACGTCGTCGACGAGCTCGCCGCGGCGCTCGAGACGCCGGCGACCGGTCCCTTCGAGCGCGCGCGGCTGCAGCAAAGCACGGG
Source organism: Gammaproteobacteria bacterium (assembly GCA_035760685.1). Taxonomy (GTDB): domain Bacteria; phylum Pseudomonadota; class Gammaproteobacteria; order Steroidobacterales; family Rariloculaceae; genus ZC4RG20. The sequence continues at coordinate 8,974 of DASTSM010000272.1, forward strand.
CGACGCCCTGCAGAACCTCGATCAGGCGATCGGCCGCGTGCTCGACCTCAGGACCGCGGTCGGGGCGCGCTTGAACACGATCGACGGCCAGACCGCGGCCAACGACGCGCAGCAGGTCCAGCTCAAGGATGCGCTCTCGCGCGTCGAGGATCTCGACTACGCCGAGGCCATCAGCCGCTTCCAGCTCCAGCAGACCGCGCTCGAGGCCGCGCGCCAGACGTACGTCGAGCTCGGCCGCTCGAGCCTCTTCGACTTCTTGCGCTGAGCGCGACTGGCTTCTCGCCCGCATCGTGCGCCAGTTCACAAGACCGCGTTCCGAAATGTGCGCCGATTCGAAAACCGCGCTCGCGGAAGCCGGCACGGCTAAAGATCCCGCCGGTGCCGCCGACATGCCGGCGTGTGAGCGACGGCAACGCCGCCGCAAACGGATCCGCCGGAGCGGCGGTTGAAGCGGTGTACACCAATTGACGGGTACCAGGAGGTACGCAAATGTCCCAGGTCATCAACACCAACGTGATGTCGCTGAATGCGCAGCGCAATCTCTCGACGTCGGGAGGGCAGCTCGCGCAGTCTCTGCAGCGCCTCTCGTCGGGCCTGCGCATCAACAGCGCCAAGGACGACGCGGCGGGCCTCGCGATCTCGGAGCGCATGACGACCCAGATCCGCGGCATGAACCAGGCGATCCGCAACTCGAACGACGGCATCTCGCTCGCGCAGACCGCCGAGGGCGCCCTCGCCGAGGTCGCCAACAACCTGCAGCGCATCCGCGAGCTCGCCGTGCAGGCGCGCAACGCGAGCAACAGCGATTCCGACCGCGCGGCGCTCGACGCCGAGGTGCAGCAGCGCATCGCGGAGATTAGCCGCGTCGCGGGCCAGACGGAGTTCAACGGCCTGAAGCTCCTCGACGGCTCGTTCACCGCGCAGGTCTTCCAGGTCGGCGCGAACTACGGTCAGACGATCAGCGTGGACTCGATCGCGGCCGTCACCGCGCAGGCCCTCGGCCTGAACGGCGGCACGCTCATCGACTACAACGTGACGGGGACGGCGCCCACGGCGGCGCTCGCGGCCGGCGACCTCACGATCAACGACGTCGACATCGGCGCGGCCGATCGGGACGCGAAGTCCATCGCGGACGCGATCAACAGCGCGTCGACGGGCGTGACGGCGGAGGCGCAGTCGAACAGCGTGACGGGCGCCGCCCTCACTGCCGGCACGGTCAGCGGCCTCACGATCAACGGCGTCACGGTTGCGGACACGGCCGTGACGGCCGATGCTGCCGGCGCCGGACTCTTGGCCGATGCGATCAACGCGGCGCTCGAGGGCGCGGGTAACACGAGCGTTGTCGCGTCGGTGTCGGGCACGGCCGTCCAGCTGGACGCTGCCGACGGCAGCAACATCGTCGTAGGCGGCACGGTCGCGAACTCCGGCCTCACCGCGGCGACGACGTACAGCACGGTCAACCTGACCTCCGCGGAGGCCTACACGATCGGCGGCAACGCGCCGGACAGCGCGGGCTTCACGGCCGGCGATGCGATCGGCACGTCGACGAGCTACACCGCGATCAACGTGCTGACCGCCGCGTCGGCGGACACCGTGCTGCGCGTCATCGACGACTCGCTGACGACGGTCAACGGCTCGCGTGCCGACCTCGGCGCCGTGCAGAACCGCTTCGAGTCGGTCGTCGCGAACCTCTCCGCCGGCGTCGAGAACCTCTCGGCGTCGCGCTCGCGCATCTTGGACGCGGACTTCGCCGCCGAGACGGCGTCGTTGACCCGCGCGCAGGTGCTGCAGCAGGCGGGCGTCGCGATGCTGGCGCAGGCCAATGCGATGCCGCAGAACGTTCTGCAGCTTCTTCGTTGACGACGGAGGGAACGGCGGCGCCCGAGCGGGCGCCGCCGTTCCCGCATTCGCTTAAGAGGTTCGCTTAGGGGGACGAAGCATGAGCGGGATCACGAGCCTCGGCGTCGGCTCCGGCCTCGACCTCAACTCGCTGCTCGACGCCCTCGTGAAGAGCGAGCGGGCCACGGCCGAAGGCCCGCTGAACCGAAGGCAATTCACGGCGGAGTCCCAGCTTTCGGCGTTCGGCAGCCTGAAATCCACGGCCGCCGATCTCGCCGATGCCGTCGCCGCGCTCAAGCAATTCGACGTCGCCCGCAAGGCCACGAGCTCGAACGAGGGGGTCGTCACGGCGACCGCCGCATCGACGGCGGCGCCCGGCGGCTACGCCATCGAGGTCGAGCAGCTTGCGGCGGCGCAATCGCTTGCGACGAGCGGGCAAGATCCCTTCACCGACAAGGAAGCCGCCCTCGGCGAGGGCGCGCTCACGCTCACGGTCGGCGGCGAGACCGCCGCGATCGCGATCGCCGCCGGCGCGAACAGCCTCGAGGACGTCAGCGACGCGATCAACGCGAGCGGCCTCGACGTGCACGCCGCCGTCGTCCGCGACGGCGACGCTTACCGTCTCTTGCTCGTCTCCGGCGTCACGGGCACCGCGGGCGAGATCGCCGCGACCGTGGACGGCACGCTCGACGCGCGCCTCGCGTCGGCGAGCATGGACGAGACGACCGCCGCCCAAGACGCGCGCTTCCGCCTGAACGGGCTCGAGCTCACGGCCTCGTCGAACACCATCGACGACGTCGTGCCGGGCCTCACGCTCGAGCTCCACGGCGTCTCCGCGGCGGGCGACGCGGCGAGCCTCGTCGTCGGGACCGACGTCGACGCCGTGCGCGGCGCGCTCGCAAACGTGGTCAAGACGTACAACGCGCTCGTCGACAAAATCGCAGCGTCGAGCCGCGTCGTCCCGAAAGACCCGAGCTCGGCCGATTCCTCGAATCAGCAGTCCGCGGACGGCGGCTCGGGTCCGCTCGTCGGCGACTCGGCGCTGCGCGCGCTGCAGCAGCGCCTCGGCGCGGCGTTCTCGAGCCGCACCGACACCGATCTCAAGGACAATCCGTTCTCGAGCCTCGTCGAGATCGGCCTCCATACCGACGCGAGCGGCAAGGCGAGCCTCGACGAGGGCGCGCTCGAGAAGGCGCTCGAGACGAACGAGTCGGGCGTCGAGGCGCTCGTCTCCGCGTTCGGCGCGAGCTTCTCGGAGACGATCGAGAGCTACTCCGGGCCCGACGGCATCTTGAGCTCGCGTACCGACCAGCTCAACGCCGAGCTTCGCCGCATCGGGCAAGAGCGCGATTCGCTCGACGCGCGGATGTCGGTCTTCGAGGACCGGCTGCAGAAGCAGTTCTCGGCGCTCGACAGTCTCGTCTCCGAGCTCAAGTCGACGAGCACGTATCTCGCGCAGCAGCTCGCGAACTTGCCGCGGCCGGGGTAGGCCGCTCGCGTGGACCTGGATAGGCAAGGCGTTTCAGGTTTTGCCGCAAGCGGCCGATAACCTCGTCAACGCACCCTGATTCGGAGCACCTCATGAGAAGCGGTTCCCCCCGGGGCATGGACGAATACCGGCGTTTCGGCCTCGAGTCGCAGGTCGCGAACGCAAGCCCGCACGAGCTCGTGCAGCTCATGCTCGACGGCGCCGCGGCGCGGGTCGCGGCGGCGCGCAGCGCCGTCGAGGCCGGCGAGACGGCGCTCAAGGGCCTCTTGATCGGCAAGGCCATCGGCCTCGTCGAGGGTCTTCGCGCGAGCCTCGACGCGCAGCGCGGCGGCGAGCTCGCCGCTCACCTCGCCGCGCTCTACGACTACATCGCGCGCCGCCTGCTCGAAGCCAACTTGAGGAGCGACGTCGCGATCCTCGACGAGGTGGCCGACCTGCTGCGCGAGCTGCAAGCCGGGTGGCGCGAGGTGGGCCGGGTCGTCGCGGCGCAAGGCGGTTTGGCCGCCGAGGCGGCGGCGCGTTAGCGATATGACGCGCGAACCCCCGATCCGTGCGGCCGACGGCCCCGGCACCGCGAGCTCCGACGCGGTCGACGCGGCCGCGTCGGACGTCGAGGCGGCGGCGTCCCTGCTCGAGCGGACCGTGACCGAGGCCGATTGGGAGGGCGTCCGCGCCGCGAACGCGGCTTTGCACGGCGCGCTTCGAGCGCTCGAGAGCGCGATCGCGGCCGGCACCTGCGCAGAGTCGCTCGAGGCGCTGCACGATCGCCTGCGTCCCGTGCTCGTGCGCCACGAGGACCTCACGGGCAAGATCGCCGACCTGCGCGACGAGGCGCGGGACGAGCTCGCCTCCGCGCGCCGCTCGCACTCGGGCGCGGTCCGCTACCTCGAGAGCTCGGAATGATCGGCGGCGGGCGAGATCCGGAAGGGCCGCCGCAGCCCGCGGGCCGCGAGCGGGGCGCGGAGGACGCGCGCCGCGGCGGCGACCCGCGGCAAGCGGCGACGGCGGCCGAGCTCGAGGTGCTCGGCGAGCGCGTGTTTTGCGACGACGAGCTCGGGCTCGCCTGGAGCGAAGTCGAGGCGCTGCCCGAGGATGCGCCGCTGCTCCGCGTCAACGCGCGAAACGAGACCGTGCTGCGCGCGCTCGCGATGCTCGAGGAGCACGATCCGTCTCAGTCGGACGACGCGGAGCGCGCGGAGCTTCACCGCGTCGAAGGCAAGCTCGATCTCGCGCTCGAGTTGCTCGCCGAGCTGCTGCGCGAGCGTCAAGGCGCGCTCGCGCCGCGCCGCGTGCGCTTCAATGCCCGCGGCCTCTGCTGGGACTGCGAGGAGGCCCCGCGCGTCGGCGCGCTGCTCGCGATCGACTGCTACGCCCTGCCGCCGTGGCCGCTGCCGCTGAAGCTCTTCGGGCGCGTGACCGCGGTCGAGCCCCGCGCTGCGGGCTGTCGCGTCTGCACGCGGCTCGAAGGCCGGACGACCGGCGTGAACGACTGGCTCGGCAAGCTCGTGTTCCGAAGACATCGGCGCAGCGTCGCGCAGCAGCGCCACCGGGTCTGAGCGTGCCCGCCGGCCTTGCACCGGCAGTCCTATCTTCGTTGTGCGCCCCCGACTTCCCGCTTGACGCAATTGAGAGACGTGTGTCTCCGTCGCCTCCGTAAATCTACGGATATCGGCCCTGTAGAATTCTGCTAGTTTGCCCGCGGTTTCGGGAGGGTGTGCTCGGTGGGAATCTCTTCGGCGCACGGCTGGACGCGGTCAGCGGATCGCGCCGCGCCCGTTGCGCCGATTCGGGCGTCGCGCGGCTGACGAGATGTCCGAAGCGGACGCGACGTCTCCTTCGACCGGCGCCGAGGTTCGGGCCGAAGCTCCGAACCCGGAGCTCTTCCGCTCCCTCGTGGGCCGGAGCGCGGGCATCCAGCACGTGCGCGAGCTCATCGCGCGCGTCGCACCGACGGATTCCACCGTCTTGATCTTGGGCGAGACCGGAACCGGCAAGGAAGTCGTCGCGC
>DASTSM010000273.1:0-12820 GCA_035760685.1 Gammaproteobacteria bacterium
GGTTCGCGCGCCGCCGAGTGCGACGCCGCGCTCGCGGTCGTCCGCGGCGGCTGATCTCGAGGCGCGCGAATACGAGGCTCAAAGCCCTGCGAGAAACCCCGCGGGCCGCTTCGTGACGGCCACGCTCACGATATACGCGAAGACGAGCAACGCCGCGGCCCAGATCCCCCAGCGCGCGGGCCGGCCCAGCGGCGCCCGGAACAGGACGACTCCGAGCGCGATGTAGGCGATGAGGCCGATGACCTTCGCCGTGAGCCAACCGCTGTTCACGAACGGATATTGGCGGATCCAAAAGGCGAGCGTGAGCCCGCTGGCGAGCAGCACGGTGTCGACGATGTGCGGCACGATGCGCAGCCACTTCCAGAGACCGCGGCCCGACGCGATGAGCCAGGCGCCGCGCGTCGCGAAGAGCCCGACGCTGAGGCCGATGCACGTCATGTGCACCGTCTTGATCAGGAGGTAGTTCACGCAGCCCCTTTACAGAAGGTGGTTCGCGCAGCCTATTCGCTGGTAGCGGCCGGGTCCCCCGCCCTTACTGCTGCGGCGCCGCGGCCGGCACCGTGACGGGCGCGCCCTGATCCTTGACCATGAACACGAGGATCCGCGCGGGCTCCGTCTTGCTCGCATTGCGGGAGACGGTATGCACGTCCGTCGGCGACTCGTAGAAGGTCTGGCCCTTCGATACCGTGACGGCGGGCTGCCCCGCGACCTGCATGACGACCGAGCCCTCGAGGACGTAGACGAACGTGTTTGCGTTATGCCGATGCGGCGGCGAGTCCCCGCCCGGCGGAATATCGACCGTCAGCATGAGGCCCTCCTTGCCCTCGATGCCGGCCAGCGGCTTCGTGAGCAGCGGCTTAGGCGCGGCGGCGGCGCCCGCCTGTTGCGCCCCGCGCTCCTGGGCGTGGACGCCCGAAAGCGCGACGAGCGCCGCGGCGACGATGCAGAGTCGATTCGCGTTCATGACCTTGCTCCTCCTGGTGTCGATATCATGCCGATCCGCGCTACGGGATACCATCGTCTCCAAGACGAGCGGCCGAGTCTCCGCGTGACAGCGCAGCCGCCCGCCGCTCGCGCCAGATCAAGCCGCCGCCGATCACCAAGAGCGCGAGCTGAGCGCCGAGGCTCTCGAGCGTCGGATAAACGCCGAGCAGATCGATGCGCACGAAAGCGATCGGCGTGATCGGCACCTTCCCGGCTTCCTGAAGCGCAGAGATGCCCTTGCCCGCGAATACGAGGGCGAGGACGAACATGACCGCGGCGCTGATCGCGAAGAACTGCTTGAGCGGCAGGCGCAGGCCGAAGCGGAAAATGCCCCACGTCAGCGCCGCGAGGCCGAACGCCGCAGCGACGGCGCCCGCGAACACCGATGCGTGCGCGCCCGCATCGACTTGCGCCCAGAGCGCTTCGTAGAACAGCACGGTCTCGAAGACCTCGCGGTAGACGGCGATGAACGCGATGAACGCGATGCCCCAGGAGCCGCGCGCGCCGATCGCGCTTTCCACCTGCTGCTTCAAGAAGCGGTTCCAGCGCTGCGCGTGCGTCTTGTCGTGCATCCAGAAGCCGACGTAGAAGAGGATCGCGGAGGCCGTGAGCGCGGTCACGCCTTCCGTGACCTCCCGCATCGCGCCGCTGATCTCGACGACCCAGGTCGCCGCGGCCCACGTAACGCCCCCGAGCGCGAGCGCGCCGATCCAACCGTAGTGCAGATAGGTCAGCGCTTCGCGGCGTCCCGTGCGCACGAGGAAAGCCGTGACCGCCGCGAGCACGAGGATGGCCTCGAGCCCTTCGCGCAGCAGGATGAAAAGCGCGCTCAAGAAAGCGAGCGACGGCGAAAGGCGCTTCTCCTCGAGCGCGCGCTGCGCGCGGTCGAGCAGCGCCGCGATGATTGCCGCCTGGCGCTCGACGACCTCGGGCGGGGCACGCGAGCCGAGCGCCGCGCGATAGGCGACCATCGCGTTCTCGACCTCCTCGACGAGAGCCGCGTCGACGTTCTTGAGCCCCGCCTCGGCGAGCTCGAAGCCGTCGAGGTACGCGGAGACCGCGAGCGCCTCGGCCCGATCCGCATCGCCCGCACGATAGGCCGCCGCGCTTTGCGCAACGCCCGTGATCGTCGCTTGGATCGGGTCGGCTCGGCCGGAGAACAGGCGCTCGGGGTGACGCCTGAGCCACAGCGCCAGCGCGGCCCGACCTTCCGGAAGCTCGGCCGGAGCATGCGTGACGGCGTCGCGAAGCGAGAGCCGCTCGCCGGCCTCGTAAGCGCGCGCGCCTGCGGCGAGCGTCGGCTCGTCGGCGCCGAGGCCGCCGACGTAGAAAGCGAGCGTCCAGCGCTCGGCGTCGGGGAGCTGCGAGAAGCTCGCCATCGAGGTGCCTTGGACGCCCAGCGTGATCGTGTTGTAGAGCCCGTAGAGGCTTCGCTCGCGCTCGCGCGCCGCGTCATGGAAGTCCGTCGGCTTCGGATCGAGGCTCGCGGCGGCCGGCCCGTCGCCGCGCCCCTCGGCGCCGTGACACGCGGCGCAGCTCTCGCGAAAGCGCGCGGCCGCGGCGGCGAGGTCCGGAGGCACGCGCGGCGTGAGCGCCGCCGGATACGCGCGCATGACGAGGTCGCGGATCTCGCGCGTCGTCGCCGCGACGGCGCCGGGCTCTGCCTTGGCCTCGACCTCGCGGCGAAGATCCGCTGCGAGCGAGGCGAGCTGCGGCTTCGCGTCGGTCTCGGGAAGATCGGCCGTCGCCGCGCCGATCCGCGACGCGAACTCCTGCATCTCCGCGTACTCGGACGGGCTCGATATTCGACCGTCGGAAACGGCGCCCGCGTAGTCCACGCCGACGTAGTCGACGAGCTGCAGCAAGGCGCTCGGGTCGATCGCTCCGAGCGCAACCGGCGCGTTCGCGAGCCCGGCGGCGACGAACGCAGTGCGAAAAAATATGCGAGCGAGAGTCTTAATACCACCGCGCGCGACGGCGATCACGAGCGGCTCGCGGAGCATCCGGGCCGGCCTGCCGTGCACGCGCGAGTAAATTACGCTTCCCGGCAGCTCAGGTATATAAGAACAATTCTCACTTGTTCGCCGGCCTCGTTGCGGTTAGCACGACTCGGCGTCTATGTTTTTCCCGCCTCGCGCAAGCGTTACGCGACCCGATAAAGAAAAGGAGAACCCATGGCCGAAGCCGCCGCCGCACTGCCCAAAGTCGAGCCCGAGGAATCTCCGCTGTCGCCGTGGTGGCTCCGCGCCGTCGCGATCGTCATGGCCGTCGGATTCGCGGGCCTGCTCTCGATCACGGTCCTCGCGTATCGAAACGCCCCGCCCATCCCGGAGCGCGTCGTCGACGCGAGCGGCGCGGCGCTCTTCACGCGCGACGACATTCGAAGCGGCCAGGCCTTGTTCCTGCGCTACGGCCTCATGGACAACGGCACGGTCTGGGGCCACGGCGCCTACCTCGGCCCGGACTACTCCGCCGAGGCCCTGCACAGGATCGGCGAGGACACGGCGGCCGCCGTCGCCGAGCGGCAATACGGCAAGGCCGTGGCCGACTTGACGCCCATCGAGCTCGCCGCGGTTCGAAGCGAGGTCGCGATCCTGCTCAAGACGAACCGCTACGACGCCGCAACCGGCACGCTCGAGCTCACGGACCCCGAATCGCGCGCGTACCGGCAGCAGATCGCGTTCTGGACCGACTACTTTCACGACCCCGCGCGCAACGGCGGCCTCAAGGCGGACCTCATCACCGATCCCACCGAGCTGCGCGAGCTCACGGCCTTTTTCGTCTGGGCCGCGTGGGTCTCGGTCGCGAACCGGCCCGGCGTCGACTTCTCCTACACGAACAATTTCCCCTACGACCCCGACGTCGGGAATCGGCCGACGACGGGCGCGCTGATCTGGAGCGCGCTGAGCCTGCTCGTGCTGCTCGCCGGCATCGCCGCCGTGCTGCTCGCATTCGGCAAGTTCGACTACCTCGGCTGGATCACGCGGGGGCACCGCGCGCTGCCGCAGATCATTCCGGGCGCGACGAGCCCCGGCCAGCGCGCGGTCAGCAAGTTCTTCGTCGTCGTGGCCCTGCTGTTTCTGGCCCAGGCGCTGGTCGGCGGCGCCGTCGCACACTATCGGGCCGAGCCGGAAAGCTTCTACGGCTTCCAGCTCGAAACGATCTTGCCGAGCAACCTGCTCCGCACGTGGCATCTGCAAACGGCGATCTTCTGGATCGCGACGTCCTACGTCGCCTCGGCGCTGTTCCTCGGCCGCACGCTCCGCCGCGACGAGCCGCCCTGGCTCGCGACGGCGACGCACGGGCTGTTCGCGGCGTTCGCCGTCGTCATCGTCGGGAGCCTGCTCGGCGAATGGGCCGGCATGACCGGCCTGCTCGGCCGTTGGTGGTTCTGGATCGGAAACCAAGGTTGGGAATACCTCGAGCTCGGCCGAGTCGCGCAGTATCTGCTCGTGGCGGGCCTCCTGGTCTGGTTCGCGATCCTCTTTCAGCTCGCAAGGCCGAGAACGCTCGCGAACCCCGAGGTCCGGCCCATCGCGATCATGTTCCTGGCCGCGGCGCTCGCGATCCCCGTGTTCTACGTGCCCGCGCTCCTCTTCGGCCCCGAGACGCACTTCACGGTCGTCGACACGTGGCGATTCTGGATCATCCACCTGTGGGTCGAGGGCTACTTCGAGTTCTTCGCGACCACCGTCGTCGCGCTGCTCCTGTTCCAGCTCGGTCTCACGCGGCGCAATACGGCGCTTCGCGTCATCTACCTCGACGCGATCCTCTACTTCCTCGGCGGCCTCATCGGGACGGGCCATCACTGGTATTTCACGGGGCAGACGGAGATCAACATGGCGCTGTCGGCCCTCTTCTCCGTGCTCGAGGTCGTGCCGCTGACGCTGCTGACGCTCGACGCCTGGGACTTCGTGCAAACCACGCGCGGCGAGCGCCAATCAAGCGGCGAGCGCGTCGTGTTCCCGCACAAATGGACCTTCTACTTCCTCATGGCGGTCGGCTTCTGGAACTTCGTCGGCGCCGGCATGTTCGGTTTCCTCATCAACCTGCCGATCGTGAGCTACTACGAGGTCGGCACGGTGCTGACCCCGAACCACGGGCACGCGGCCCTCATGGGCGTCTTCGGCATGCTCGCGATCGCGCTCATGGTCTTCGTGCTGCGGCAGACCGCGGACGACGAGCATTGGCCCGGCATCGAGCGCTACATCAAGATCTCGTTCTGGGGCAGCAACATCGGCCTCGCGCTCATGGTCCTCTTGAGTCTCTTTCCGGGCGGCGTGCTGCAGGTGTGGGACGTCGTGCAGCACGGCTACTGGCACGCGCGAAGCCTCGACTACACCGGTCAGCGCATCGCGCGCCTCGTCGAATGGGCCCGATTGCCCGGCGACCTCGTCTTCATCGTATTCGGCGCCGCGCCGCTCGCGATCGCCGCGCTCAGAGGGTACTACGGCGTCGTGTCGGCTTCGCGTCGAGCGCGACGCGCGGGCGCAAGCGCATCGTAGAGGCGAGAGCCGCGAGGCGAGAGGCACGAGCCTTGCATAACGTGCGGGTCGAAAACAAAGGTCCGCATTCCGCCGGCACATCGCGCGGATGCGCAGAGGCAGGAGGCGTTATGGCGACGGCAAAAGCGACCATCGATCACGACACGATCAAGCGCTGGGTGGAGGAGCACGGGGGCTGCCCCGCGCACGTCAAGAGGTCGGGCTCGAAGAAGGATCCCGGCATACTTCGGATCGACTTTCCGGGCTACAGCGGGCGCGAATCGCTCGAGCGGATCTCGTGGGACGAGTTCTTCGACGCGTTCGACGGCAACGAGCTCGCGCTTCTCTACCAGGACGACGAGAACAGCCGCTTCTCGAAGTTCGTGTCCCGCGACACGGTCGACGTCGCGGACGGCGGCTCGTCGCGCTCGAGAGGAAGGTCGGCCCGCAGCGCCGCGGCGAGCAAGGCCTCGTCGAGGAGCAAGAGCTCGTCCTCTCGGAGCCGAAGCTCGTCGGCCAAGAGCGCGTCGGGCAGCAGCCGAAGCTCCTCCGCGCGCGGCCGGTCCTCGGCGCGAAGCCGCGCGGACGGCAACGGCTCGTCGGCGAAAAGCGCACGCGGCCGGTCGGGTGCGAACGGGCGCTCCGGCGCGAGGAGCGCATCGCGGGCGAAGGCGCCTGCGGAAGAAGGCATCGACGCAATCGCGCTTCTGTCCGAGCAGCATCGCGAGGTCGAAGGTCTCTTCGAGAAGCTCGAGTCGGCGCGCGGCTCGAGCCAGAAGGAGCGCATCTTCGCGAAGCTCGCCGACGCGCTCGCCGCGCATTCGAGGATCGAGGAGGAGATCTTCTACCCGTCCGTGTTCACCGACGAGACCGAGACCGAGCTGCGCGAATCGGTCGAGGAGCACCTCGTCGTCAAGCGGCTCGTCGCCGACATGCTGGACATGGAGGCTTCCGATCCGCAGTTCATGAGCAAGGCGTCGGTGCTCAAGGAAGTCGTGCGGCATCACGTAGAGGAGGAGGAGCACCAGCTCTTCCCGGAGGTCCGCGAGCAAAACGCCGACGAGCTCGAGGAGCTCGGCGCGAAGATGCAGCAGCGGTTCGAGCAGCTCATGCAGCGCGAGCCGCGCAAGCAAGTGCCGAAGGAGGCGCGCGCGGCGTCGGTGCCGTTCTGAGGGCGAAGCCGAAGCGCGGCTAGAGTCAGAGCGAAGCCGAAGGCCGGCTAGAGCCGATCTCGAGCTCGACGACGCGCGCCTCGAGGCCGCGGGGCCCGATTTCCAGGAGCGCGACGGCGACCGGGAGCTTGAACCGGCGCGGCCCCGCGCTGCCGGGATTCAAATAGAGGACGCCGTCGCGGCGCTCGACGCGGGGCCGGTGGGAGTGGCCCGAGATCACGGCCGCGAAGCCGGCCGCCGCCGGATCGAGATCGAGCGCGTTGAGGTCGTGGAGCACGTAGAGGCAGTGTCCCGCGATCTCGACGACCTCCGTGTCAGGCAAGTCCGCGGCCCACTTGTCGACGTTGCCGCGGATTGCGGTCACGGGTGCGATCTCGCGCAGCTCGTCGAGCACTTCGGGCTTGCCGACGTCGCCCGCGTGAATCAGACGGCCGCATCCGGCGAGCGCGTGCTTGGCCTCGGGGCGCAGGAGCCCGTGCGTGTCGGAGATCACGCCGACGCGGATCGAGCGCTCGGCGCGGCGGCGTGCGGTCACATCGCCGCGGCGCCGCTCATCCATGCGCCGCGGATTCCGGCTCGGTCCCGAGCACGCGAAGCGCCGCTTCGGCGATGATCGGCTCCTCGTTCACGGGAACAACGTGGACCTCGATCGACGACGAGGCGGCCGAGATGCACGCCTCGCGCCCCGAGCACGCGGCGTTCGCCGCCGCGTCGAGCTCGAGCCCGAGCCAGTGCATGCCCGCACAGATCCGCGCGCGAACCTCGGGCGAATGCTCGCCGATGCCGCCCCCGAAGACGATCGCGCCGAGGCCGCCGAGCACGGCCGCGTAGGCGCCGAGGTATTTGTGGACGCGGTGATAGAAAGCCGCGAGCGCGAGCGCAGCGCCGGCATGGCGCTCGGCCTCGAGCGCGAGCAGCTCGCGCACGTCGTCCGAGGCGCCGGACAGCCCCAGCAAGCCCGACTCCCGGTTCAGCGCGTCGTCGATCTCGCGCCAGCCGAGCCCTAAGCGCCCGAGATGCACGAGGACGCCGGGATCGAGGTCGCCGCATCGCGTGCCCATGACGAGCCCCTCGAGCGGCGTGAATCCCATGCTCGTCTCGACGGGACGTCCGTTCCGAAGCGCCGCGGCCGAGCAGCCTTGTCCGAGATGCAGGGTCACGGCGCGGCCGGCGGCATCGGGGCGCCGCACGAGGCTCGTCACCCGCGTCGCCATCTGCTCGTGCGCGAGCCCGTGGAAGCCGTAGCGCCGTATGCCGTGCCGGCGCGTCCATTCACCCGGAATCGCGTAGGTGCGCACGCTCTCGGGCAGATCGTGAAAGAACGCCGTGTCGAAAACGGCGACGATCGGCACGGCCGGGAAGCGATCGCCGACGGCCTGCATTGCGGCGAGCGCTTCGGGGTTATGCAGCGGCGCAAGATGCGAGAGCGACTTCAGCGCATCGAAGACCGACACGGTGACGCGGGTCGGCGCGGAGAAGAGCTCGCCCCCGTGCACGACGCGATGCCCCGTCGCGACGAGGTTGTCGGCGCCGACCCTTATCCCTGCGGCGCCGGCGCAAAGCCGATCGAGAATCAGCGCGGCCGCGTCGCCGGCGCCCGCGATCCCGGGCAGCGTCTCCTCGAGGTCGCCGATCGCGAGCGTCGAGCGGGGCCGCTTGAGATCGCGGACGGCTCCCGCGAGCACGCTCGCGAGGGAGGCGCGCGCCGCGAACAGCTCGAACTTGAGCGACGAGCTGCCGGCGTTCAGGACGAGAAGATAGCGTTCCTCGGTCACTCCTTCGCGTGTCCGGTCTCGACGGTCTTGCGCCGCGCGGCCTCGATCGTCGCGAGCAGCGAATCGTAAGCCTTGACGAACTTCTCGAGGCCCTCGACGAGGAGCCGCTCGGCGACGTCCGCGGGATCGATGCCGATCTCCTTGAGCTCGGCGAGCGTGCGGCGCGCCTCGTCGACGTGACCGGTCAGGCGCGGCGCCGGATCGCCGTGATCGTCGTACGCGCGCAGCGTCTTGAGCGGCATCGTGTTGATCGTGTCCGGGCCGATCAGCGCCTCGACGTACTTGACGTCGCTGTAGGCGGGATCCTTCGTGCCGGTGCTGGCCCAGAGCAGGCGCTGGACCCGGCCGCCGATCGAGGCGAGGCGGCGGTACCGAGGCGACGCGACGAATTCCTCGTAGATCTCGTAGGCGAGCCGGGCGCTCGCGATCGCGGCTCGGCCGCGAAGCGCCCGGGCCTTGCGCTCGCGGTCGGCGCCGAGCGCCGCGATCGCGTCGAGCTCGCGGTCCACGAGCACGTCGATGCGGCTCAGGAAGAAGCTCGCGACCGACGCGATCGTCTCGAGCTTGCGTCCGGACTCGGCCGCGGCCTCCAGGCCCTCCAGGTAGGCGGTCTGCACGTCGCGATACCGCTCGATCGAGAAGAGCAGCGTGACGTTGATGTTGAGGCCCTCGCCGACGAGCGCGCGCAGCGCCGTGAGCCCCTCCTCCGTCCCGGGCACCTTGATCATGACGTTCGGCCTCGCGAGCGCGCCAAAGAGCCGCTTCGCCTCCGCGATCGTCGCGCCCGCATCGGCCGCGAGATGCGGCGAGACCTCGAGGCTCACGAATCCGTCCGCGCCGCCCGTCGCGTCGTAGACGGGGCGCAGCACGTCGGCGGCGCTCGCGACGTCCGCGACCGTGAGCGCGTCGTAGATCTCGGCGGCCGTCTTGCCCTCGCGCGCGAGGCGCTCGATGTCGGCGTCGTAGTCGTCCGTCTCGGCGATTGCCTGCTCGAAGATCGTCGGATTCGACGTAATGCCGCGCAGGCCCCATTCCGAGACGAGGCGCGCGAGCTCGCCGCTCGTGATGAGCCGGCGCTGAATGAAATCGAGCCACGGGCTCTGGCCGAAATCGATGAGCCGCTTGACGGGGCTCGTGCGCGCGGCGGTTGTCCGGCGCTCGGCGCTCGCGCGCGCTCCGCTCGTGCGGCCCTCGGCCGCGGCGTTAGGCTCCTTCATGATTCTGCCACCTCCAATTGCGGATCTCCGGCATGTCCTCGCCGTGAGCGTGGACGTATTGCTTGTGCTCGATGAGCTTGTCGCGCATGGCCTGCTTCGCATACGCGGCGACGGGCCCGAGCTTCGGCACGCGGTCGATGACGTCCGAGACGAGATGAAACCGATCGAGATCGTTGAGCACGGCCATGTCGAACGGCGTCGTCGTCGTGCCCTCCTCCTTGTACCCGCGCACGTGCAGATTGTCGTGATTCGTGCGCCTGTACGTGAGCCGATGGATGAGCCAAGGGTAGCCGTGGTACGCGAAGATGATCGGCTTGTCGCGCGTGAAGATGTTGTCGAAGTCCCGATCCGAGAGGCCGTGCGGATGCTCCGACGGCGGCTGGAGCGTCATGAGGTCGACGACGTTGACGACGCGCACGCTCAAGCTCGGGAACTGCTCGTGCAGGATGGAGACGGCCGCGAGCGTCTCGAGCGTCGGCACGTCGCCGCAGCAGACCATGACGACGTCGGGCTCGCCGCCCTGATCGTTGCTGGCCCACGGCCAGATGCCGACGCCGGCCGTGCAGTGCTTGATCGCCTGATCCATGTCGAGGTACTGAAGCTCCGCGTGCTTGCCGGCGACGATGACGTTGACGAAATCGCGCGAGCGCAGGCACATGTCGGCGACGCAAAGCAGCGTATTGGCGTCGGGCGGCAGATAGACGCGGATCACGTCGGCCTTCTTGTTGACCACGTGGTCGATGAAGCCCGGATCCTGATGGCTGAAGCCGTTGTGGTCCTGCCGCCAGACGTGCGACGTCAGCAGGTAGTTCAAAGACGCGATCGGCCGCCGCCACGGGATCTGCTTGCTGACCTTGAGCCACTTCGCGTGCTGGTTGAACATCGAATCGACGATGTGGATGAAGGCCTCGTAGCAGGAGAAGAAGCCGTGCCGGCCCGTCAGTAGATACCCCTCGAGCCACCCTTCGCACAAGTGCTCGGAAAGTACCTCGAACACGCGGCCCTCGGGCGCGAGGTTCTCGTCGACGGGCAACAGCGGCTCCATCAAGCGCTTGCTCGTCGCCTCGTAGATCGCCTGCAGGCGGTTCGAGGCGTTCTCGTCGGGCGAGAAGACGAGGAAGTTGCGGCTCTTGAGGTTCTTTGCCATGACGTCGCGAAGGTAGGTGCCGAGCACCTGCGTCGCCTCCGCGAGCCGCGCGCCCGGGCGCGGCACGTCGACCGCATAGTGCCGGAAGTCGGGCAGCCGCAGGTCCTTGAGCAGCACCCCGCCGTTCGCATGCGGATTCGCGCCCATGCGCCGCGCGCCCTTCGGCGGCAGCTCGAGCAGCTCCGGCACGGGACACCCGTTCGCATCGAACAGCTCCTCCGGACGGTAGCTCCGCATCCACGCCTCGAGCGCGCGCAGATGCTCGGGGTTCTCGCGAAGGCCGCCGAGCGGCACCTGATGCGCCCGCCACGTGCCCTCGACGGGCTTGCCGTCGACGACCTTGGGTCCCGTCCAGCCTTTCGGCGTGCGCAGGATCAGCATCGGCCACGTGGGGCGCCCGGTGAGACCGCGCTCGCGCGCTTCCTTCTGAATCGCGGCGATTCGATCGAGCAGCGCGTCGAGCGTGATCGCCATCTCGCCGTGCAGCCGGGCCGGATCATCGCCGGCGACGAAGCTCGGCTCGTAGCCGTAGCCGCGGAAGAGCGCCGCGAGCGCATCGTCCGTGAGCCGGGCGAGGAAGCTCGGGTTCGCGATCTTCCAGCCGTTCAGATGCAGGATCGGCAGCACGGCGCCGTCGAGGATCGGATTCAAGTACTTGTTCGAATGCCAGCCCGTCGCGAGAGCGCCGGTCTCGGCCTCGCCGTCGCCGACCACGCAGACCGCGACGAGGCCGGGATTGTCGAGCACCGCGCCGTACGCGTGCGCGAGGGAATAGCCGAGCTCCCCGCCCTCGTTGATCGAGCCCGGCGTCTCGGGCGCCGCGTGGCTCGGCACGCCGCCCGGGAACGAGAACTGCTTGAAGAGCCGGCGCATGCCTTCCGCATCGAGGGAGACCTCGGAATAGAGCTCGCTGTAGGTCCCCTCGAGCCAGGTGTTCGCGAGCAGCGCCGGACCGCCGTGACCGGGACCCGTCACGAAGATCGTGTCGATATCGCGCTCCTTGATGACGCGGTTCAAGTGCACGTAGATGAAGTTGAGCCCCGGCGTCGTGCCCCAGTGGCCGAGCAGGCGCGGCTTCACGTGCTCGAGGCGCAGCGGCTCGCGCAGCAGCGGGTTGTCCATGAGATAGATCTGGCCCACGGAGAGGTAGTTGGCCGCGCGAAAATACGCGTCGATGCGGCGCAGCAGATCGGGGCTCGGGCCCTCGCCGGCTGCGCGCTCCGGGGCGGTCGAGGCGCCGCGTGCGTCGCCTCGTGCGGTCATTGGCGCTCGTGCGTTCATGGGACTCCAGCCGCTTGGGAATCGAAGGCGTCGGGCTCGGTAGGATTCTCGCCCCGTCGGAAGGCAAGAACCATGCCCCTTTCGGCGTGGCACACTAGTTGCTCCACGCGCTACCGGCGCGCAGCGCCGATCGGGAGGCAGAATGATTCGATTCGGCTTGCGCCTGCCGCGCACGCGCTTCGAAAGGACGCGGACCGCGCGTCGGCGCCGGGCGCCGCTGCGTTCGTCGGTGCTGCTTGTCGCGGCGCTCGCGTCCGCGAGCGCCGCCGCGGACTACCGCGTCTTCGTGACGAACGAGCTCTCCGGCGATCTCAGCGTCATCGCCGGCGATCCCCCGGCGCTCGAGGCGACCGTGCCGCTCGGCAAGCGCCCGCGCGGCATCGCGCGCTCGAAGGACGGCCAGCGGCTCTACATTGCGCTGAGCGGCGCCCCGATCGCCCCGCCCGGCATCGACGAGCGCTCGCTCCCGCCCGCGGACAAGTCGGCCGACGGCATCGGGGTCTATTCGATCGCCGACGCCCGCCTCGAGAGCGTGATCCGCGGCGTCGAGAATCCCGAGCAGATCGGCGTCGGATCCGAAGGCGAGCTCTTCGTGCCGACCGAGGACAGCGGCTCTGTCGTGATCGCCGACGCCGAGACGGGCCGGATCGCGGGATCGGTTTCGGTCGGCAGCGAGCCCGAAGGCATCGCCGTGAGCCTTGACCGGCGCTCGGTCTACGTCACGGCTGAGGGCGACAACGCCGTCGTCGTCATCGACGCC
>DASTSM010000274.1:0-15694 GCA_035760685.1 Gammaproteobacteria bacterium
GACTGGCCGCCTCCCAAGTAGGAAAAATGGGGCTCCCGAAAATGGGGTCAGACCCCATTTTCGATGCGGCCGCTAGTCCATTTTTCACGCTCCCGAAAAATCGGCGCCAGCGGAAATTGGGGTCAGACCCCATTTCCGATCCGATGCGGCTGCTCGCCCACTTTTCGGAATCCCATTGGCGGCGTCACGCGACCTGGGAAGCCTTGCCCGAGTCGCGCGCGTCCTCGGTTTCCTCGCCGTCGGGCGCCGGTGCCTCGAGCGCGAAGTCGAGCGCATCCTCGACCGTCTCGAGCCAGACGAACTCGAGCTGCTGTCGCGCCTGCTCCGGAACCTCCTCGAGGTCCTTCTTGTTGCGCGCCGGCAGCATGACCGTCTTGATCCCGGCGCGCAGCGCCGCGAGCGTCTTTTCCTTGACGCCGCCGATCGGCAGCACGAGGCCGCGCAAGCTGATCTCGCCCGTCATCGCCACGTCGTGCCGCACCGTCTTGCCGCTCAGGAGCGACGCGACGGCGAGGAACATCGCGACGCCGGCGCTCGGCCCGTCCTTCGGAATCGCGCCGGCCGGCACGTGGATGTGCAAGTCGTTCTCTTCGAGAACGCCGTCCTTGGCGCCGAGCTTCTTCAAACGGGCCTTGGCGAGCGTGACCGCCGCCTGCGCGCTCTCTTTCATGACGTCGCCGAGCTGCCCGGTCAAGATGAGCTTGCCCTTGCCCGGCGTCAGCGTGGCCTCGATGAACAGGATGTCGCCGCCGACGGGCGTCCACGCGAGGCCCGTGGCGACGCCGGGCACGCTCGTGCGCATCTTGATTTCGCTCTCGAAGCGGGGCGCGCCGAGAATCGCCTGAAGGTCCGGCGCGTCGACGTGCACCTCCGTGACCGTGCCCTCGCTGATGCGCATCGCGGCATTCCGCAGCACCGCGCCGATCGTGCGCTCGAGGTTCCGAACGCCCGCCTCGCGCGTGTAGCCTTCGATGAGCTCCATGAGCGCGGCCTCCGTGATCGAAGCCTGCTCGGGAGTCAGCCCGTTGGCCTTGAGCTGGCGCTGCACTAGATAGCGCTTCGCGATCTCGAGCTTCTCGTCCTGCGTGTAGCCGGGGAGCTCGATGACCTCCATGCGGTCCCGCAACGGGCCCGGGATGTTGTCGAGCACGTTGGCTGTGCCTATGAAGAGCACTTTGCTCAAGTCGAACGGCACGTCGAGGTAATGATCCCGGAAGGTCGAGTTCTGCTCGGGATCGAGCACCTCGAGCAGGGCCGACGACGGATCGCCGTGGAAGCCCGTGCCGAGCTTGTCCATCTCGTCGAGCATCATGACGGGATTGCGCGTCCCCGCCTTGCGGATGCTCTGGATGATCGTGCCCGGCATCGACCCGATATACGTGCGCCGGTGGCCGCGGATCTCGGCCTCGTCGTGCACGCCGCCGAGGCTGGCCCGTGCGAACTTCAGGCCGATCGCTCGCGCGATGCTCTGACCGAGCGAGGTCTTGCCGACGCCCGGGGGGCCGACGAAGCAAAGAATCGGGCTCCGGCCTTCGGGGTTCAGCTTGCGCACGGCCAAATATTCGAGGATGCGGCGCTTGATCTTCTTGAGACCGTAGTGATCCTCGTCGAGGATCTCGCGCGCCCTCGCGATGTCGATGTTCTCCGCGTCGAGCTTGGCCCACGGCAGCGCGACGAGCCAGTCGAGATACGTGCGCACCATCGATCGCTCGGCCGCCGCTTCCGGCATGGCCTCGAAGCGCTTGAGCTCCTTGAGCGCCTGCTCGTGCGCCTCCTCGGGCATTTGCGCTTCCTCGATGGCCTTGCGCAGCTCCTCGGCCTCGCTGTCGGTGCCGTCCTCGCCGAGCTCCTTCTGGATCGTGCGGAGCTGCTCGCGCAGCAGGTACTCGCGCTGGCGGGCGTCGAGCTTCTCCTGCGTCTGCTCGCCGATCTCGCGGCTGAGCCTCAGCACCTCGACGCGGTGCGCCAAAAGCTCGGTCACGCGCTGTAGGCGCCGGTTCACGTCGAGCGTCTCGAGGATCTCCTGCTTCTCGGACGGCTTCACGTCGATGAGGCCCGCGATGAGGTCGGCGAGCGCGCCGGGCTGCTCGACCTGACGCAACGCCGTCGCGAGCTCCGGGGGCGCCTGCGGCATGAGCTCGATCGCTTCCGCGGCTTTCTGCTTGAGCACGGCCGCGCGGGCCTCGATGGCCGCTGGATCCTTGCTCTCGCGCTCGGGGAGCAGATCGAAGCGAGCGGCTAGGAACGGCAGACCTGAAATGTAGTCGAGCACGCGGAAACGCTGCTCGCCCTGGCAGATCAGGTGATGCATGCCGTTCGGGGCCTTGATGTAGCGGACGACGCTGACCGTCGTGCCGATCTGATAAAGGTCTTCGGGCCCCGGCTCGTCGACGTCGGCGTTGCGCTGCAGGACGATGCCGAGCTTGTGCCCGTCGTTGACGACTTCCGCCGCGGCATTGATCGAGATATCCCGGCCCAGGGCGATCTGCGTGACCGCGCCCGGAAACACGACGATGTTCCTGACCGGCACGATCAGCAACACGTCTTCGGGGATGTCGGCTCTTCGCCGCTCGGGGGAGGTTGTCGGATGGTTGTCCTGCTGCGCCATGATTTTGCCCGTGAGTAACCTGTAACCATCGTGGGGACGCGGTTAGGTCATTTCAAGCCGTGACTCCACGGATCGTCCGATCGGCTCGGCCGTGCGCGGCGCCGGGCGTCACGCACGCTGCGTCCGTAGACATCGCCCGCGGGGCGTATTCCCGCGCGCACGGCACGGCGGTTAGTATCGTGCGAGCGCGCGAGGGGCGGTGCCGGGCGGTGCGGGGCGGCCGCGAAAAGGCGCCGGGGCCGACCCCGGTTGGCCTGCCCGTTGCATCACCCGCCGCCCCCGCGCGGACATCGAGCGGGAAGGGCGCGACCGCGAGCCCCGAGCGGTCATGAGGACGAGGAAAGCTGGAGTTACGGAGCCGAGGATGTTGAACATCAACCCGGAAACGATTCGATTCATCATCGACAAGGCCCAAGAATTTCAGGTCAAGGAGGGCGTGACGATCCCGGAGACGCCGCTGAGCCCCTCGGACGACTGGGCGCGGCAGATCATGGCGGATCATGCGGACGACCCCGTTCTGCAGCAGATCCGCGACACCGTCGACGACCTCGAGCCGGATCAGCAGATCGAGCTCGTGGCCCTCATGTGGCTCGGCCGAGGCGATTACGACGTGGACGAGTGGGACGACGCGCTCGAGCAAGCCGCGGAGAGTGCAAACGATCGCGTCGCCGACTACCTGATCGGCACGCCGCTGCTCGGCGACTTTCTCGCGGAGGGGCTCAGCATGCTCGGCTACGACGAGGAAGGCGCCGAGGGCGACGAGGACGAGGACGAGGACGAGGACGAGGGCGACGACGAGGGCGACGAGGACGATCTCGACGACGACGACGACGTCGACGAGGACGATCTCGACGACGACGAACTCGACGACGACGAGGAGGAGTAGCAAAAGGCGTAGCGGCCGCTACCGGACGCCGTCACTCTCCGTTCCGGCCCAGCGCCTCGCCGCGCGGCGTGCGCCCTCAATCCGGCACGCCGCCGATCCGCTCGAGCAGCTCCTCGGTCTTCTCGCGCATGAGCCGCTCATCGCCCCGGGTCTCGACATTGAGGCGCAGCAGCGGCTCCGTGTTCGACGGCCGGAGATTGAACCGCCACTTCTCGAACTCCATGCTGAGCCCGTCGACATGCTCGACGGCGCGCGCTTCGCCCCGGTACGTGCGCTCGATCTCGGCCGTGACGCCGGCCGGGTCTCCGACGCTCCGGTTGATCTCGCCGCTCGCGGGATACGCGGCCATCCGCTCGCCCACGAGCTCCGAGAGCCGCGCATGGCGCAGGCTCATGATCTCCGTCAGCAGCAGCCACGGAATCATTCCGCTGTCGGCGTACGAGAAGGCGCGGAAGTAGTGGTGCGCGCTCATCTCGCCGCCGTAGACCGCGTCGGCTTCGCGCATGGCCTGCTTGATGAAGGCGTGGCCCGACTTGCTCTGCACCGGCGTCCCGCCGGCTTGGCGTACGGCGTCGATCGTGCTCCACGTGAGACGCGGATCGTGGACGATCTTCGCGCCCGGAAACTTTTCGAGGAAGCTGCCCGCGAGCAGCCCGACGATGTAGTACCCCTCGACGAATCCGCCGCGCTCGTCGAAGAAGAAGCAGCGGTCGTGGTCGCCGTCCCACGCGAGGCCGAGGTCGGCGCCGCTCCCGCGCACCTTCGCGCTCGTGACCTCCCGGTTGCGCTCGAGCATGGGATTCGGCACGCCGTTCGGGAACGAGCCGTCCGGCTCGTGGTGCAGCTTGACGAACTCGAACGGCAGGTGCGGCTCGAGCAGATCGACGATGGGTCCGGCGCCGCCGTTGCCGGCATTCACGACGATGCGGAGCCCTTCGAGGCGGTCGAGCTCGACGTAATCCAGCAAGTGGCGAATGTACTCCGGCTTCACGTCGGCTTCCGTCACGCGCCCTTTCGCCGACGGTTTCGGGAATTCCCCCTTCTCGGCGAGGGCGCGGATCTCCTTGAGGCCCGTGTCCGCGCTGATCGGCCGCGCTTCCTCGCGGACCATCTTCATGCCGTTGTAGTCCGGCGGGTTGTGGCTCGCGGTCACCATGATTCCGCCGTCGAGGCCGCGGTGAAACGTCGCGAAGTAGACGAGCTCCGTGCCGCCGATGCCGATGTCGACGACGTCGACGCCCGAGTCCGTGAGTCCTGCAATCAGCGCTTGCGCGATCGCCGGGCTCGAGCGCCGGATATCCCGTCCGACGGCGACGCGCTTCGGGTTCACGAACGCCGCGTAGGCGCGGCCGATCCGGTAGCTGTTCTCCTCGTCGAGCTCGGCCGGAACGCGGCCCCGCACGTCGTAGGCCTTGAAGCAGGTGATTTCTTTTTTCATCCGGCCTTCCCCGAATTCAACGAGCGGCAGTATATCGAAGCGGGTAGCATGCCAGCGTGCGATGGGACGCAGCAGAGGTTGCGTTACGAATGGCGAGCCGCGACGAGAGTGCCGCCGCCGTGAGCGGCGTGTGGCTGCCGTACTGCCAGATGCAGACGGCGCCCACCCCCCTAGGGGCTGCACGGACCGAGGGTGTCCGCATCGTTCTCGAGGACGGCCGCGCGCTCGTCGACGGCACGTCGTCGTGGTGGACCGCGTGTCACGGATACAACCATCCCCACATCGCCGCCGCCGTCACGGCACAGCTCGAGCGCATGCCCCACGTCATGCTCGGGGGCCTCGTGCATGCGCCCGTGCGCGAGCTCGCGCGGCGCCTCGCGGCCGTGCTGCCCGGCGATCTCGGCCGCGCGTTCTTCTCCGAGTCGGGATCGGTGTCGGTCGAGGTCGCGCTCAAAATTGCGCTCCAGTACTGGATGAACCGAGGCGAGCGGGGCCGCACGCGCTTCCTGAGCTTCCGTCACGCCTATCACGGCGACACGTTCGCGGCGATGGGGGTTTGCGATCCCGAGGAAGGCATGCACGCGCTCTTCGCGGGCGCGCTTCGGCCCGCGCTCGTCGCACCGCTTCCCGGCGGCCGCGGCCAGAGCGCCGATCTCGATCGCTTCGTGAGCCGGCACCGCCACGAGCTCGCTGCCGTCATTCTCGAGCCGCTCGTGCAGGCGGCGGGCGGCATGAAGTTTCACTCCGCCGACACGGTCGCCGCCGTCGCCGAGATCGCGGCGCGGCACGGCGTGCTGCTGATCCTCGACGAGATCGCGGTCGGCTTCGGGCGCACCGGCACGCTCTTCGCTTGCGAGCAGGCGGGCGTCGTGCCGGACGTCGTCACGCTCTCGAAGGCGCTGACCGGCGGCACGCTGCCGCTCGCGGCGACGGTCGTGCGCGAGCACGTCTTCGAGGCGTTCTTGGGTCAAGAGCCCGAGCGCGGCCTCATGCACGGGCCCACGTTCTCGGGAAATGCGCTCGCGTGCGCGGCCGCGAACGCCTCGCTCGATCTCTTCGAGCGCGAGCCGCGGCTCGCTCAAGTCGCCCGCATCGAAAAGCAGCTTGCCGAGGGTCTCGGGCGGTGCCGCCGCCTCTCGGGCGTCCGAGACGTCAGGGTCAAAGGAGCGATCGGGGTCGTGCAGCTCGAGCGCAAGGCGGACGTCGAGGACTTAAGGCGGCGCTTCGTCGAGAAGGGCGTCTTCATCCGGCCTTTCGGGGACGTCGTCTACCTCATGCCGCCTTTCGTCATCGGCGAGGAAGATCTCGAGACGCTGATCCGCGCGGTGCATGCCGTTCTCGCGGAGGCTCATTCGGGCGCATAAGCGTTGCGGCGCGCCCGCTCGTCCGCGCAGAGGCGGGCGAATCGCCGGAGCAGCTCGGCCGACTCGGGCGTGTCGCGGCAATCCGCGAGCAGCGCGTCGGGGTCGAGCCCCTCGGCCCGCAGCGCCTCGGCCCGCGCGCCGATGTAGCGTGCCACGACATCGCCGTCCATCTCGGGATGGAACTGCAACCCCCACGCTCGGGGGCCGAACCGCACGGCGGCGTAACGGTCTCGTTCGGTGTCGGCCAGCGCTTCGGCGCCGGGCGGCAGCTCGAGCAGCGTATCGAGGTGCGTCGTCGACGCGTAGAAGCTCCGCGGGGCGTTGCCGCCGCCGAGCAGCTCGTCCGGCCGACGCCGGCGCACGAGCACGGTACCGATCTCGCGTCCGGCGGGATTCGGCCCGGAGCGCCCGCCGAGCGCGACGGCGAGCATCTGATGGCCGAAGCAAATGCCGAGCACGGGGACGCGGCGCGCGACGAGGTCCGCGAGCCGCGCCTGGGCGCGGCGCATCCACTCCGTCTGATCCGCGATGCGTGCGGGCGAGCCCGTGACGACGACGCCCGCGACGCGGTCGGTCGGCGCGGCGTCGGGAGCCGTCACGTCCGCGACGAGCCACGGTCCCGGCCACGCACCGCCGACCGTGGCGCGGATCAGGTCCGCGAACGTGCCGCGCTCGCGCTCGACCTCCGGCAGCGTGCCGCCCGTGACCCAAATGGAGAGCGGAAGCTCGCTACCTTTCGGCATCGAAGGGGGCGCTCCGGGGGGTCCGCGCGAAACGGATCGGCCGCCGCTGACAATTCGGCTCCGTCCCCATCATTCGCGCCGAACGAGAAAAATCGGCTCTGACCCCATTTCCGAAGGGGCCCGGAGCCGCATCGTCAGAACATCTCGGAGGCGTCGGGCTCCGGGGGCGGCTTGCCGTCGTAGCGGTTCGGGATGTAGTCGCCCGTGACCATCTCGTGGTACGAGAGGCCGGGGCCGACCATGGGGTAGACGCCTGCCTCGGGGTCGATGATGACCTCGAGGAACGCGGGGCCGTCGAACGCGAGGAACTCCTCGAGGCGTGCCGGCACGTCGCGCTTCTCGTCGAGCCGCTTCGCGTAGGCAAAGCCGTCGGCCTGCGCGGTCTTGACGAAGTCCTTCTTGCGCAGCGACTTGTCGCTCGCGGAGAGCCGCCCCTTGAAGAAGAGCCGCTGCCACTGCATGACCATGCCGTCGCCGAAGTTGTTGAGCACGACGACCTTGATCGGCAGGCCGTAGGTCGTGACCGTCTCGAGCTCGCCGAGGTTCATGCGGATGCTCGCGTCGCCGTCGACGTCGATGACGAGCTTGTCGCGCCGCGCGAACTGGGCGCCGATCGCGGCGGGGAGGCCGAAGCCCATCGTGCCCATGCTGCCCGACGTCAGCCAGAGCCGCGGCTCGCGGAAGTCGAAGTACTGCGCGGCCCACATCTGATGCTGGCCGACGCCCGTCGAGATGATCGCTTCGCCATGCGTGATGCGATTCATGGTCTCGATGACGTAGTTCGGCTGGATGAGCCGGCTTTCGCGGTCGTAGCCGAGCCCGTACTTCGCCTTGAGCTCGGCGATCTCGCGATGCCAGGCGCTGAAATCCGCCTCGAAACGCATGCGCCGGCCGTACGCGACGAGCGCGCTCAGCGCCTCGGGCAAGAGGCCCACGTGATACCAGTCCGCCTTCTTGACCTTTTGGATCTCGGACGGATCGATGTCGAAGTGCAAGACCCGGCGCGCGTTCGCCGCGAACTTCGCCGGATTGCCGGCGACGCGATCGTCGAAGCGCGCGCCGACGGTGATCAGGAGATCGCAGTCGTCGACGGCGTAGTTCGCGCTCGCATGGCCGTGCATGCCGAGCATGTGCAGCGAGAGCGGATGCGTCGTATCGAAGCCGCCGAGCCCCATGAGCGTGCTCGCGACCGGAATTCCGAACGTCAGCGCGAGCGCGCGCAAAGCCTCCGAAGCGTTGCCGTTCACGACGCCGCCGCCCGCGTAGATGAGCGGCCGGCGGCTCTCGGCGAGCATTTCGAAGAACTCGCGGCACTGATCCTCGTCGACGGCGTGGCTCTCGATCTCGCTCAAGCGGTGCCGGTAGCCCGGGATCGGCAGGCGGCCTTCGCCGCGGAACGGGCCTTGCCAGTTCTGCACGTCCTTCGGCACGTCGATGACGACGGGGCCCGGCCGGCCCGTGCGCGCGATCTCGAACGCGGTGCGCACCGTGGCCTCGAGACGCGTCGGGTCCGTGACGAGGAAGACGTGCTTCGCGACCGACCCCATGATCGCGGTCACGGGCGCTTCCTGGAACGCGTCCGTCCCGATCGCGCCGGTCGGTACCTGGCCGCAGATCACGACGATCGGCACGGAGTCCGCCATGCAGTCGCGGACCGGCGTGACGCAGTTCGTCGCGCCGGGGCCGGACGTGACCATGACGACGCCGACGCGCCCGCTCGCGCGCGCGTAGCCCGCGGCCATGAAGCCTGCGCCTTGCTCGTTCGCGGGCACGACGAGCGGCATGGGCTCGACGCCGTTCTTCGCGTGCTGCTGGTTGTAGCGGAAGACGGCGTCGTAGGTCGGCAGGATCGCGCCGCCGCTGTAGCCGAAGATCGTATCGACGCCTTCGTCGGCGAGAACTTGAATGATCGTGTCGGCGCCGCTCAGCGCGGCGCCTGCGAGCGGGTGACGTGCACCGGCCGCGCGCTCGGAGCGTCCGTGCTGCGGACCTAGGGCCCGTTGGTTCGATCGGGTTTCGGTCGCGAGGGGCATTCTCGAAAGCTTACGCGGGGGCTTGGGTCGAAAGGCCGAGTTTTTACGAAAAGCCCTTCCATTGCAATAGCCGTTGTCCTGCGCCAACATTGTCCGGCTCTGCGCTCTCGCGACTGAAAACGCCCGCAACGCCGCATGCGACACATTATTTCCATAGTCCTGCAGAACGAGGCCGGCGCGCTCGCGCGCGTCGCGAATCTCTTCTCGTCGCGCGGCTACAACATCGAGAGCCTGAATGTCGCCCCGACGCTCGACGAGACCGTCTCGCGCCTCACGCTCGTGACGCGCGGCTCCGACAACGTCATCGACCAGATCACGAAGCAGCTCGGCAAGCTCGTCGACGTCGTGAGCATCACGGACATGACGAGCGCGGATCACATCGAGCGCGAGCTCGCGCTCGTGAAGCTCCGCGGGCGCGACGGCGGCGAAGAGCGCCTCGCGCAGCTCTTCGCCTCCTTCGGCGCCCGCGTGCTCGACGATCACGGGCAGAGCGCGACGGTCGAGCTCATCGGCGGCGGTCCGGACATCGATCGCTTCCTGAGCCGCGCCGCGGAGGAGGCCGAGGTGCTCTCGGTCGTGCGCAGCGGCGCCATGGCCGTGTCGCGCGGCGCGCCCGCGCGCGGCCGGGCTTAGCTGTAGGTGAGATGGCGGCCGGCCTTTGCCGGCCTATGAGATAAGGAGTATCCGGCGCGCAGCGCGCCGGAGATCGAATGGAAGCCGTGACCGAAACGTCCGCGAGCATCGACCGCGATCGCTTCACGAGCGCCCGGCGCATCGTCGTCAAGATCGGCTCGGCGTTGTTCGTGGATCAGGAGACCGGCGCGCTCGACCGCCCTTGGCTCGACGCGCTCTGCGAGGACGTCGCCTGGCTCGCGCGCGAAGGCAAGGAGGTCGTAGTTGTGTCGTCCGGCGCGGTCGCGCTCGGCGTTCGCGAGCTCGGGCTCGATCCTCGCCGTGCGCGCCTCGAGGACAAGCAGGCGGCCGCGGCCGCGGGTCAGATCGTGCTCGCGCACGCGTATCAGGAAGTGCTGCGCGGTTTCGGCATACGCACTGCGCAGGTCCTGCTCACGATCGACGACAGCGAGAGCCGCAAGCGCTATCTCAACGCGAGCCGCACGTTGCTGACCCTGATTCGCTGCGGCGTCGTGCCCGTCGTAAACGAGAACGACACGGTCGCGACGCAGGAGCTCCGCTACGGCGACAACGACCGGCTCGCGGCGCGCGTCGCGCAGATGATCACCGCCGATTGCCTCGTGATTCTGTCGGACGTGGACGGGCTCTACACGGCGAATCCTCAGAGCGACGCGGGCGCGACGCACATCGCCGAGGTCACGGAGCTCGACTCGCAGCATTGGGGCATGGCCGGCGGTCCCGGCTCGAGCCACGGCTCGGGCGGCATGCGCACGAAGCTCGACGCGGCCCGCATCGCGATGGGTGCCGGCTGCCGCATGGCGATCGCGAGCGGCAGGCGCAGGCGCCCGCTCGAGGCGCTCGCGTCCGGCGGACGCGCAACTTGGTTCCTGCCGGCCGAGACGGCCGCCGCGGCGCGCAAGCAGTGGATCGCGGGCACGCTGCAGCCGAAGGGCGCCGTGCGCGTCGACTCGGGCGCCGAGCGCGCGCTCTCAGCCGGCCGAAGCCTGCTGCCGGCCGGCGTCGCTGCGATCGAAGGCGCGTTCGAGCGCGGCGACGCGGTGCGCGTGCTCGGCGCAGACGGCGCCGAGCTCGGGCGCGGCCTCGTCGGTTATTCCGCGGAGGAGGCGCGCGCGATCGTCGGCCGGCACTCGGGCGACATCGAGCAGATCTTGGGTTACCGCGGCCGGGATGAGATGATCCATCGAGACGATCTGGTGCTGATACGCAAGAGGTCACGCACATGAGCACGGCAGAGCGCGAGGTCGGCGGCCGCCTGCACGGCGAGATGATGGCGATCGGCCGCGCGGCTCGTGCCGCGACGGCGGAGCTCGCGCGCGCGCCGGCCGCGGCGAAGTCGGCCGCGCTGCGTGCCGCCGCCGCGGAGATTCGCAAGTCGAGCGCCGCGATCCTCGCGGCCAACGCCGAGGATTGCGCGGAGGCGAAGCGCCGGAGCCTCGGCGCCGCGATGCTCGACCGGCTCGCGCTCGACGAGCGGCGCATCGACGCGATGGCACGCGGCGTCGACGAGATCGCAGCGATGGCCGATCCCGTCGGCCGCGTCCTCGCCGCGTGGGACCGGCCGAACGGCCTCCGGATCGAGCGGGTCAGCGTGCCGCTCGGCGTCATCGGCATCGTCTACGAGAGCCGCCCGAACGTGACGGCCGACGCGGCCTCCCTGTGCCTCAAGAGCGGCAACGCCGTGATCCTGCGCGGCGGCTCCGAGGCCGCGCGCTCGAACGCCGCGATCCTCGCGTGCCTCGTGCGCGCGCTGCGTGCCGCAGGTCTGCCCGAGACGGCCGTGCAGAGCGTGCCGACGCAGGACCGCGAGGCCGTCGGCATTTTGCTCCGCGACATGACGGCTTACGTCGACGTCGTCGTGCCGCGCGGCGGCAAGAGCCTCATCGCGCGCGTACAGCAGGACGCGCGCGTGCCCGTCATCGGCCACCTCGAGGGCATCTGCCACACGTACGTGCATGAAGCCGCGGACCTCGAGATGGCCCGGCGCGTCGTCGTCAACGCGAAGATGCGCAGGACCGGCATCTGCGGCGCGACGGAGACGCTGCTCGTCGA
Source organism: Gammaproteobacteria bacterium (assembly GCA_035760685.1). GTDB lineage: Bacteria > Pseudomonadota > Gammaproteobacteria > Steroidobacterales > Rariloculaceae > ZC4RG20. Next base: position 11,776 of record DASTSM010000274.1, read on the forward strand.
TCGCGGCTGCGCGGCGACCCACGTGCCCGCCCTCGTCGCGGACCTGCGCGCCGCGGGCTGCGAGGTGCGCGGCGACGCGGCCGTGCAGTCGCTCGCCGAGGACGTCGTCGCCGCGAGCGCCGACGACTTCGGCAAGGAGTTCCTCGACGCGATCATCGCGGTCAAGGTCGTCGACGGCCTCGACGCCGCGCTCGAGCACATTCGGCGCTACGGCTCCGGGCACACGGAGGCCATCGTGACCGACAACGCGGCCGCGGCCGAGCGCTTCCTGCGCGAGCTCGACAGCGCGATCCTGCTCCACAACGCCTCGACGCAGTTCGCCGACGGCGGCGAGTTCGGCATGGGCGCCGAGATCGGCATCGCGACGGGCCGCATCCACGCGCGCGGCCCCGTCGGCGCCGAGCAGCTCACGAGCTACAAGTACGTCGTGCGCGGCACCGGCCAGACGCGCCCCTGAAAATGGGGTCAGAGCCGATTTTTCCGGAAATGGGGTCAGACCCCATTTTTTTCCGGCCGGCGGCCGACTTCCGGACATTCGGCGTCGGAGCCGACCCCGAAAATGGGGGGCGGAGCCGATTCGACGCGCCTGACCGAAAACCTCTGAAAAATGGGGTCTGACCCCAATTTCCCGGACGCCTACGACCTCATCGTCATCGGCGCCGGCATCAACGGCGCCTCGATCGCGCGCGAGGCGGCGGCCCAAGGCCTCGATGTCCTGCTGCTCGACCAGGCCGATTTCGGCGGCGGCACGACGAGCGCCTCGACCCGCCTGATCCACGGCGGCCTGCGCTACCTCGAGCATGGCGAGATCGCGCTCGTGCGCGAATCGCTGCGCGAGCGCGAGACGCTGCTCAAGGTCGCGCCGCACCTCGTCGAGCCGCTCGGCCTCTACATCCCGATCTATCTCGGCGGCCGGCGCGCGCGCTGGCAGATCGGCATCGGGCTCATGCTCTACGACTGGCTGTCCGCCGGCCGCTCGCTGCCGGGACATCGCATGCTCTCGCGCGACGAGCTGCTCGAGCAGGTGCCGGGGCTCGCGACCGACGAGCTCGTCGGCGGAGCCTTTTACTACGACGCGCAAGTCACGTTCCCGGAACGTCTCGTCATCGAGAACGTCATCGCCGCGGTCGAGCACGGCGCGCGGGCACTGAGCTATGCGCGCGTGACGGGCGTCGCGACGGCGGGCGGCGCGGTCGCCGGAGTCGAATGGCGCGACCGGCACGGCGCCGTCGGGAAGGCCGCCGCTCGCCTCGTCGTCAACGCGACGGGGCCGTGGGTCGATCGAGTCGTCGGTGCGGCCGGCGAGGGGCTGCCGCTCATCGGCGGAACGAAGGGCAGCCATCTCGTCGTCGAGGGATTCCGCGGCGCGCCGGATGCCGCCATCTACACGGAAGCCGTCAGCGACGGTCGGCCGTTCTTCGTGATTCCGTGGAACGGTCTCTATCTGATCGGCACGACGGATCTGCGCTACGAAGGCGATCCCGGCGAGGCCGTCATCACGGACGCGGAGCTCGAATACCTCGTCGAGGAGACGGAGCGCCTGTTCCCGGCGAGCGGCGGCGTCGCGCCCCACGTGCTCTACACGCAGTCCGGCATCCGGCCGCTGCCTTACGAGCCCGACAAGGACGAGTCGGCCGTCACGCGCCGGCATCTGCTGCACGCCCACGCGGTGCGCGGTCTCTACTCCGTCGTCGGCGGCAAGCTCACGACGCACCGCGCGCTCGCGCGCCAGGCCCTCGAGCGGCTCCGTCGCGACGCCGGGCTTGCCGAGGACGCCCCGGATCTCGACGACGCGCCGTTGCCGGGTGCAGCGGAGCCCGCCGCCCGCGATGCGTTGCTCGCGGAGCTCGCGCGTCGCTTCGGCGAGCCGGAGGCGCGGCGGCTCTGGCATACGTACGGCGCGCGCGCCGAGCGCATGCTCGACCGCGTGCGCGAGCGGCCGGAGCTCGGCGAGACACGAGAGCCCGGCGTGACGCCGCTCCCCGCCGAGCTCCTGCACGCCGTCGAGGCCGAATGGGCCGTCACGCTCGTCGACATCCTGCAGCGGCGCTGCATGCTCGGCCTCGGCCGCGACTTCGGGCGGCGCGCCGCCGCCGCGGCGGCGGAGAGCTTGTCGACGCTCGGAGTGTGGGACCGCGCTCGGGTCGAGCAGGAGCTCGAGGGCTACCGGGCGCACGCGCGCCGCTTCAGGGTTCGCGATTTCTAGACGCGTCTCTGCTCGATGCGGAGCGTGCCCGCGGGCCGCTCGCCGGCCGCCGACCGCGTCAGCGCTCGATCGGCTCGAAGCGCAACGTCGGCCGATCGCCGCGCCGCGAGTACAGATGCTCGCTGGCCATGTCCTCGAGGGCGGCGTCGCGCTCCTCGCGCGTCGCGTACCAGTGCAGCCGCTGCCAGTCCGTCCCGAGCACGCGCGCGAAGGTGTCCGTCGGCCGCAGGGTGACCTTGATGCCGTAAGGCTTAGGAAGGGTAAGGTCCCGGTTCAAGTTATGGCTGTGACAGATCTCCATGCTGCATCCTCGTCTCGGGCGCGCGGATGATAGCCCAGATCGGCGCCCCGCGAAGCCGGACGCGGCGTGCGCGGCGGGGGCGGCCGGTTCGCCGTCCACGCGATCGATCGAGCGGCCGGCCGGGCGCCTGGCCGCTCCGGGCGCAATTGCTGACGCCGAAGGGCGCCCCCTACAATCCGACTGTGCCGAAGGTAGTCCAGGCTGGAGAGTTTTTCGTCGTCGGCGGGCCCGTCCAGCCTGACCGGCCCTGTTATGTCGAGCGCGCCGCCGACGCCGAGCTCGCGCGGGCCGTCCGAGAGCAACGCTTCTGCTACGTGCTGGCCCCGCGCTCGAGCGGCAAGTCGAGCCTCATGGCGAGGGCGATCCGCGCCCTCCGGCAGGACGGACAGCTTGCGGCCGTCGTCGATCTCGCGCAGATCGGCCTTCGGGGCAACACGAGCGACGCCGGCCGCTGGTACTACAGCATCGCGTACCGGATCCTCCGGGAGCTGCGCCTCAAGATCGACCTCCAGGCCTGGTGGCAGGAGAAGAGCGGGCTTCCGAGCGAGCAGCGCTTCAGCGAGTTTTTCTGGGAAGTGCTGCTCGCGAACACGACGACGCCGGTCACCGTGTTCTTCGACGAGGTCGAGCGCGCGCTCGACGTGCCTTTCGGCGCGGAGCTTTTCGCGACGATCGAGGCTTGCTACGCGAGGCGAGTCAGCGAGCCCGACTACGCGCGGCTCAACTTCGTCGTGCTCGGCGTCGCATCGGCCGCGAGCCTCGCCGCCGATCCGAGCCTCTCGCCGTTCATCGACGGTCAGTTCATCGATCTCGCGGACTTCACGCTCGCGGAATGCATGCAGCTCGCGCCGGGATTTCGGCTGCCCGAGGACGAGGCGCGCGCGATCATCGAGCGCGTCTTCGCTTGGACGCGCGGCCAGCCTTATATGACGCAGAAGGTCGCCCGCGGAGTCGCGCGGAAGGGCGGGAGGCCGGACGACGTCGATCGCGTCGTCCGGGAGCAATTCCTCGGGCCGAGCGGGCCGCAGGGCGAGCCCTTGCTGAACCACGTCCGGAGCCTCTTGAGCGACGGCCGCGCGACGACGCGGCAGGCGCTCGCGCTGCTCGGCAAGATCGCGCGCGGCGCCGCCGTGCATGACGACCGCAGCGCGCCTCCGAAGGAGCTTCTCAGGCTTTCCGGCATCGTCGCCGCCGGTCCCGACGGGCTCCTGAGTTACCGAAACCGCATCTTCGGCGAAGCGTTCGATCCGCGCTGGATCGGCGGCGTCCGCCCCTTCGACTGGCGCGCCGCGGGCGCGGTCGCAGCGCTGCTCGCGGTCGCCGTCGTGGTTCCGTTGTGGTATGGGCGCTATCTGCCGCGTCCGTACATCCGCACGCTGTCCGTCGTCACGCAGGATTTCGCCGTCGCCGAC
>DASTSM010000275.1:0-4770 GCA_035760685.1 Gammaproteobacteria bacterium
AGTTCGCGCGCACGGTCGGCGACGAGACGCACCTCGATTACCTCTACGTGCTCACGGTCGCGGACGTGCGCGGCACGAACCCGAAGATCTGGAACTCGTGGAAGGACACGCTCTTCTGGGAGCTCTACGAGGCCACGAAGCGGGCCCTGCGCCGCGGCGTCTCGAACCCGATCGACAAGGACGAGCTCATCCTCGAGACCAAGGCCCGCGCCGAACGGCTGCTCGCCGAGCAAGGCATCCCGCCCGAGCGCTGGCAGCGCATCTGGTCGAGCTTTACCGAGGAGTACTTCCTGCGTCACCGCCCCGAGGAGATCGCGTGGCATGTCCGCGTGCTCAGCGAGGCCGCGGCGGCGACCTGCGTCGACGTCAACGAGGTGGTGTCGGAAGGGCTCACGGCCGTCATGGTCCACGGCCCGAAGGCGCTGCGGACGTTCAAGCGGGCGACCGCGGTGCTCGACGAGCTCGGGCTCACGATCGTCGACGCGCGAATCGTGCCGCTGACCGAGGCTCAGAACCTCGACACCTACTTCGTGCTCGAGAGCGACGGCAGCCCGATCGCGGGCGGGCGCCGGCTCGCGGAGATCAAGTATCGGCTCATCAAGAGCCTGACGGACGGCGATACGGAGGCGCTCAAGGTCACGCGGCGCGCGCCGCGGCAGGTCCGCATGTTCTCGACGCCGGTCCAGGTCGTGATCACGAACGACGCGGTCAATCAGCGCACGGTCATCGAGCTCGTCGCGGGCGACCGCCCGGGCCTGCTGCTTCAGGTCGCGAAGGTGTTCGAGCAGGAGCACGTGGCGCTGCAGAACGCGAAGATCGCGACGATCGGCGAGCGCGCCGAGGACGTCTTCTTCGTCACGACGGAGGACGGCAACCTGCCCCTCGACGACGCGCACCGGGACCGCCTCGCCGAACGCCTGCGCGAGGCCATGGCCGCGCACGGCAAATGACAATGGCGAAAATGGCGTCCGGAAAATGGGGTCAGACCCCATTTTTTTCGGAGTCTGAAAAATGGTGCTGGAAAATGGGGTCTGACCCCCCTTTTTCGGAGTCTCATAAATGGGGTCTGACCCGATTTTCGCGGAATGAAAAATGCCTGACCCCATTTTCCGGGAGAAGAGATGACGGACGAGCTTAGGGGAGCCATCGAGGCCGCGTGGGAGCGCCGCGCGGAGATTTCGCCGAAGAGCGCCTCCAAGGAGGTGCTCGCGGCCGTCGACGAGGCCGTCGCGGGCCTCGACGCGGGCCGCTATCGGGTCGCGGAGCCGAGGGACGGCCGCTGGCAGGTCAACGAGTGGCTCAAGAAGGCCGTGCTGCTCTACTTCCGCACGCACGAGAACGAGGTCGTCGAGGCCGGCCATACCCGCTTCTACGACAAGGTGCCGCTCAAGTACGCGGGCTACACGGCCGCGGACTTCGCGGCGTCCGGGACGCGCGTCGTGCCCGACGCCGTCGTCCGGCGCGGCGCCTACGTTTCGCCCGACGCCGTGCTCATGCCCTGCTTCATCAACATCGGCGCGTATGTCGGGCGCGGCACGATGATCGACACCTGGGCGACGGTCGGCAGCTGCGCGCAGATCGGCGCCGGCGTGCACCTCTCGGGCGGCGCAGGCATCGGCGGCGTGCTCGAGCCGTTGCAGGCCGCCCCGACGATCATCGAGGACGGCTGCTTCATCGGCGCGCGCTCCGAGATCGCCGAAGGCGTCGTCGTCGGGGCGGGCAGCGTCATCGCGATGGGCGTCTACATCTCGCAGAGCACCCGGATATACGACCGGGAGACGGGCGAGACCCACTACGGCCGCGTCCCGCCGGGCTCCGTCGTCGTCTCCGGCAATCTGCCGGCCAAGGACGGTAAGTACAGCCTCTACTGCGCCGTCATCGTGAAAAAAGTCGACGAGAAGACTCGCTCGAAGACGAGCCTCAACGAGCTGCTGCGCCCGGCCGACTAGCCGACTCCTCGCGGACGGCGCCGACGTTCGCGCACGTGCATTGCCGTCGCGCGAAACGGCCACCGCCCGAGACGCTCTCGCAGACGAGCGCATAAGGGTCGCAGGTATATCGGCTCACTTGCTTCGGCGCGATCGTCACGACGTCGGTGCCCGACAGCCGCACGAGCGAGCTGGACGGCGGCGAAGCCGCACATCCCGCAACAGCCGCGAACGAGACGGCGAGAACTCCCAAGAACGACGCGGATGGCATTGCGAGCATGCGCGCACCCCCGTTTTGCGCTGCCGACTGCCGGTCACGAGATCGCCGAGGCCTTTGCTTGATTCTCTTTTGAGAGTTGTCGTCGGCCTCGTGACCGATTCGATCATAGTTCGACGATCCGCGGACTACAACGGTCGAAAGTCCGCCTCGCGGCCGCCTTCGCCGTGCGCCGACGAGTCGCCTATTTGCGGCGCTTCGGCCGTGCCGAGCGTGTCGAGCCGCACGCGCCGAGGACGCTGCAGCAACGGGCGTGCGAACACCGCCGCGAGAATCACGGCCGCGCCGAGATAGAACTGCCGCCCGACCTCGCGCTGTTCGCCGAGCAAGGCGATCGCGAGCAGGATCGCGTAGACGGGCTCGAGGTTCACGGCGAGCTGCGCGGCGAACGCGCTCATGTGGCGCAACGCGACGAGCGAGAGCGCGAACGGCAGCAGCGTGCACGCGAGGGCCAGCGCAAGCAGCAGCAGAGCGTCGCGCGGCGCGGGCACGACGAGCAGCGGGCCCGCGAAGACCGGGAACAGCATGGGCATGAGCGGCGCCAGCAAGGTCAGCGCGAGCGCGCCCGCGGCGAGCTCGAGCCCCGTGACCGCGAGCGGTTGGCCGCGATGGACCAGGCGCTTGTTCAGCGAGCCGAACACGGCCACGAGCAGCGCGGACACCGCGCCGACCGCGACGCCGGCCTGCATGCCGGGCGGCACGCCGCCGACCACGAGCGCGACGCCCGGAAGCACGGCGACGCCGAGCACGAGGTCGCGCCACGAGAACCGCGCGCCGGCGAGCCACGGCTCGACGAGCGCCGTGAGCGGCGCCGCGAGCGCGATGCAGGTCGCGGCGACCGACGCATTCGCGAGCTTGATCGCGCCGTAGAAGGTGAGCCAGTGCAGCGCGACGAGCACGCCGATGCCCGCGTAGGCGGCGCGCAGGCGCGAGGGCATCGCGGCGAGGCCGCGCCACACCGACGGCACGGCGGCGAGCGCCGCGACGACGAGCAGCATGCGCCACCAGACGAGCGGCAGCGCCCCGAGGCTGATGACCTTGCCGAGAATGGACGTGAAGCCCCAGAGCAGGACGCAGAAATGAATCTGCAGCTCGGCGACGCGCTCGCGCCTCATGCGTGTGCCGGGCGCCGGCGCCATCGGGATCGGCCGCGCCGCGATGCCGTCGAGGGGCGAGCCCGCCCTCGCGGGCCGGCTGCCGCGCGCATCAGCCGAAGCGGCCCGTGATGTAGTCCTCGGTGAGCTTCTGGCGCGGGTTCGTGAAGATCTCGTCGGTCTCGCCGACCTCGATGAGCCTGCCGAGATGAAAGTACGCCGTGCGCTGAGAGACGCGCGCCGCCTGATGCATCGAGTGCGTCACGATCACGATCGCGTAGTTCTGCCGCAGCTCCTCGATGAGATCCTCGATGCGGGCCGTCGCGATCGGATCGAGGGCCGAGCACGGCTCGTCCATGAGGATGACCTCGGGGCTCACGGCGATCGTGCGCGCGATGCAGAGCCGCTGCTGCTGGCCGCCCGAGAGGCTCGTGCCCGAGTCGTCGAGGCGGTCCTTGACCTCGGACCATAGGCCCGCGCGCTCGAGGCTCGTCTCGACGATGCGGTCGAGCTCGTAGCGGTCGCACGCGAGGCCGTGGATGCGAGGGCCGTAAGCGACGTTGTCGTAGACCGACTTCGGGAACGGGTTCGGCTTCTGGAACACCATGCCGACGCGGGCGCGCAGCAGCACGACGTCCATGTGCGGCGAATAGACGTCCTCGCCGTCGAGCGTGATCTCGCCGGAGACGCGCGCCGACTCGATCATGTCGTTCATGCGATTGAGGCAGCGCAGGAACGTCGACTTGCCGCAGCCGGACGGGCCGATCAGCGCGACGACCTCGTTCTGCCCGATGTCGAGATTCACGCTGTGGACCGCATGGTTGTCGCCGTAGTAGACGTCGACGCCCCGGGCGCGCATGACGGGCTTTTCGGCCGTGAAGTCGCCGACGGTCTCGTAGGCCCGCTTCGAAGCGGGCCCGGGCCGGGTGTCTTGCGGGGCGCGCTCCGGCGGCGGTAACGCGTCGGTCTTCGGCCTAGGCTTCAGCATGAGTCGCTCTACTGTCTCGCTGCCTCGAAGTCTACTCGATAGCCGACGGCTGGGGGGGCGGCCTGATACGATAGCGCCGCGCGCGGCGCGCTTTCGCGCCGGAGGCGTTCCGAGCCGCGCGATATGGAACATCCCGATGAGCCACGACAACGTACAAGGCGCCGCCATGCGAATGCGGCTTCCCGACGGCGAGAACGCTTGGAGGGAGGCGCCGTGAGCGCCGAGCTTCTCGACCTCGCCCGCGAGCTCGTTCGCCGGCCGTCGGTCACGCCCGACGACGCCGGATGCCAGGGCCTCATCGCCGACGCGCTCGCGCCGGCCGGATTCGCCGCGGAGCGCATGCGCTTCGGCAAAGTCGACAACGTGTGGCTCCGGCGCGGGACGCGCGCGCCCGTGCTCGTCTTCGCGGGCCATACGGACGTGGTTCCGCCGGGGCCGAGCGACGATTGGCGCGCCCCGCCGTTCGAGGCCGCCGTCGACGAG
>DASTSM010000276.1:0-8789 GCA_035760685.1 Gammaproteobacteria bacterium
CGCGCTCCGTCGATCCCATCGGCTTTCATCTTCTCGACTCCGCCGCGCCGCTGCCGCCGCCGCCGACCACGTTCGAAGAGACCACGCTCGCACCGGAAAAGCTCGACGAGTACGTGGGCACCTATGCCGCCTCGCCGCAGCTCGAGCTCACCGTGACCCGCGACGGCTCGACGATCGACGTGCAGCTTACGGGCCAGCCCGCCTTCCCGATCTACGCCGAGAAGGCGGACAAGTTCTTCTATCGCGTCGTCGACGCCCGGATCGATTTCGTGCGCGACGCGTCAGGCAACGTCGTATCGCTGACGCTGCATCAGAACGGCCGCGATCTCGAGTTCGTGCGCGAGCCGCCTACTACGCCTACGCCTACGCCTACGCCGCCTCGAGAATGATGTTGCCGACCGCGGTCGACGACGCGGGCACGTGGTAGAAGCGGTAGACCTCTTTGACGTTCTCGCCGAGCGCGCCGCGCATGATGAGCCACATGACGAGCTCGATGGCCTCGGCGCCCGCCTCGCGCAGATACTCGAGCGGCGGGATGCGCACGAGCCGCTCGGGGTCGCGCGTCAATCCGTCGAGAAACGCCGTGTCGAAAGGCTTGTTGATGAGACCGGCGCGCGGCCCTTGGATCTGATGCGACATGCCGCCGGTGCCGAAGATCACGACGTTGAGATCCTCGTCCCAGCTCTCCACGGCCTTCTTGATCGCCTTGCCGAGCATCCAGCAGCGATGCCCGGTCGGCGCCGGATACTGAATGACGTTGACGGCGAGCGGGATCACGCGGACGGGCCAGGCTTCGGGCTGGCCGTACAACAGCGTCATGGGCACCGTGAGCCCGTGATCGACCTGCATCTCGTTGACGATCGTCATGTCGAACTCGTCGAGCACGAGCGACTGCACCATATGGGCGGCGAGCTCGGGATAGCCCTTGACGACCGGGACCGGCCGCGCGCCCCACCCTTCGTCCGCGATCGGAAACTCGGCGCCGCAGCCGAGCGCGAACGTGGGGATGATCTTGAAGTCGAACGCGTTGACGTGGTCGTTGTAGACGACGATGGCGACGTCCGGCTTCGTCCTCGCCATCCATTCCTTCGAGGGCTCGTAGCCCTGGAACAGCGGCGCCCAGTACGGCTCCTTGATGCGGCCGTTGTCGACCGCGGCGCCTATGGCCGGGGTGTGCGACGTGCCGACTCCGGCGACGATCCTCGCCATCAGCTTCTCCTCTCCGATTTCGAGCGCCAGCCGTCCGGAGCGCGCCCGCCGGCCAACATCATCTTGACGTATTCCTGCTCGCTGACGCCGACCATCTGCGACGCCATGTACTGATAGGACTTCTGGTCCGTGAACGCGAGCTTCGCGAGCGCGTACGACACGCCGCCGAGCTCGAGCAAGCGATTCCAATCGCGCTTCATGACCGCGACCCGCTGCTCCTCGGTCATCGGAAACTTCATGAGATACGCGTGCTCGTCGGCTAGGAACTCCTTGCGGTTCTCGGCCTTCATGAGCGAGTAGAGAAAAGCGTTGAGATGGTATCCCTGCCGCGCGCGCTGGGCGTCGAACACCCAAGTGCCGGGGATGTCCTCGTAGGCTTCGGGCTTTTTGGTCATTGATCCATGTACCTCCGGGCGGCAGGAGACACCGCCACGGCCCCATGCGTCAAGTAGTGGTTTCCGCAATAGAACGGCGAGCGCGGGTACGCCGGCTGCGACGAGCCCGGGGGAAAAGGCCGGCGCGGGCGCTTAGAGCGGCGCGTCCGGGTTCGCGATCGTCCGCCACATGTGCGCGACGGGGCTCGCGTCGTTGCCGAGCCCCTCCTTCGGCTGCCTGAAGTGCCGATTCACGATGTCGACGAACTCGTCCATCGGTACGACGGCCTTCGGATCGAAGGCGTAGAGGTCGCTGACCGTCACCTCGCGAGGCGCGTCGTACCAGCGGTGCTTGCGGACGTACTCGTAGGCGGCCTGCACGTGCGGCGCCGGCACGTAGTCGACGCCGAACACGCGCTTGTAGAGATCCGGATAGACGTAGCCCGCCTTCTCGTCGGGGTAGAAGCGCAGCGCCTGGTGATAGCGGATCGCGAACGCCGTGCGCTCGGGCACATAGGGCTCGTACATCTGCGCGCCCCAGTAGCCGTGATCGGACTTCATGATCTCCTGCACGGTATCGTGCAGCAGGCACGCGAGCACGATCTCCTCGTCCGCGCCGCGCTGCATCGCCTTGTTCGCGCTCTGCAGGCAATGGTTGCGCGTGCGCATGAACCGCCGATCGAAGAAGTCGAACAACGTCGGCGCGCCCGGCATCGGCTCGAGCTTCTCGACCGTGCGCCCGGCCTCCGTCGTGAGAAACAGATTTCCGACGCCGCGCCGATAAGAGCGCGTGTTGATTTGCGCTTCCACTTCGGCCGCCGTCGGGAATTTTTCTTGGGCTGCAGGCGATGCGGCGCTTGCGCCGGACGGCGGCGCGCTCGCGGCCTGCTCGGCGCGCGCGACCGGCGACGGCGTCTCGCGGACCTGCGCCATGAGGCGGTCCTCGAGCGCGTCGGCCCTCGCTTCGTGGCTCATGAGACCGACGGCGGCCGCGCCGCCGAGGCTCGCGATGAAGTCTCTTCGATCGATGCCCATCTGCTCCTCCTCCAGCCGGTCGACTCGAGCCATTCTGAGCCCAACCCGGCGCGCACGAAAGCCCGCGTGTCGGTCTCTTCCCAAGGTAACGCTCTCTCGTGCCGTGGCGCTACTGCGCCTCGCCCACGGGATTCGTCTGCGCGGCGATCAACGCGGATATCAACGATGCGCTAACGGGCTTCGTCAGGTGCTCGTCGAATCCGGCTTCTCGTGCGCGTGCCTTGTCCTCGTCCTGCCCCCAACCTGTCAGGGCGCAGAGCATGATCTCCTTGCCGCCCGGAGCGGCGCGAATCCGGCGCGCGACCTCGTACCCGTCGAGGCCGGGCATGCCGACGTCGAGCAGCACGATTTCGGGGTTGAAGGTGCCAACCGCCTGAAGAGCAGTGACGCCGTCGTAGACGGCCTCGACGACGTGGCCCTTGGCCTTCAGCATCGTTACGAGCGAATCCGCCGCATCGACGTTGTCGTCGACGACGAGGATGCGCCTCGATCGCTCGATCGCGGGCTCCGGGCGGAGCACCTGCGGCGGCGGACCGCTCGACTCCGCCGCGGTCAGGGGCAAGCGCACGATGAACTCGGCACCGCGGCCCAAGCCGTCGCTTCTCGCCTCGATCGTGCCGCCATGCAACTTCACGATCTCCCGCGCCACGGCGAGGCCGATGCCGAGTCCTCCGCCGCCCGTATGACTGCGGTGCTCCGGCACTTGAGCGAACATCTCGAACACGTTCTCGAGCCTGTCGGACGGAATGCCGAAACCGGTGTCGGCGACTCGAACGGCAGCCGCGTTTCCCTTGCTTTCGATTTCGACGACGATTCGGCCGCCGGGATCCATGTACCTGGCCGCATTGCTCAGCACGTTGACGAACACTTGAGCGAGACGATCCCGATCTCCGTCCACCGGAAGCCGACTTTCGCACCTACGGACGATCAGCTCGTGGCGCCGCTCCTTGATTCTGCCGGCCTCCATCTCGAGGGCGGCTTCGACGGCTTCCGACAGGTCGAACACCGATCGCCGCAACGGGATGTCGGCTCGCGTGATGCGGGAAAGATCGACGAGATCGTCCACGAGCCGGACCAAGTGCGCCACCTGCCTTTCCATCATCGTGCGCACGCTCTCGATCGCTTCGAGTCCTCGCTGCTCTGCGAGCAGCTCGAGACCGGTTCGAAGCGGCGCGAGCGGATTGCGCAGCTCGTGCGCCAGCACGGCGATGAACTCGTCCTTGCGTCGGTCCATCGCCCTCAGCTCGCGCTCGACGCGCTTCGCTTCCGTCACGTCCTGCATGGCGCAAACGGCGCCGCGCGGCCGGCCGCGGCCGTCGAACAAGGGCCTCGCGTAGACCAGCGAATGAACCACGCTGCCGTCGGCGAACTCGAGATCGAACTCCTCGCCGTCCACGCGCTCTCCGGTCCTCGCTGCGCGCTGCATGGGCAGCGCTTCGCCCGCGACTTCGATGCCGGCCCGCAGCGTTCGAAAATGGGTCGGCCTCTCGTCGGGCGCGGCCGTTTGGGAGAGGTTCGCCCCGCGTCCGCTCCGCAGCAGGGCCTCGGCCGCGGGATTGCCCGTGATCGAGCTGCACTCGGCGTCATGCGCGACGAGCACCGCGATGGGGAGCGAATCGAGCAGCGTCTCCAGCTCCTCCTTCTGCTCGCGCAGCGTCTCTTCGCTCCGCTTCCGCTCGCTCACGTCGCGAACGACGCTCGTGAAGTATCGATGTCCGCGATGCCGGTACTCGCCGACGGCCAATTCAACGTCGAATGCCGTGCCGTCTTTGCGCTTGCCGACCACGACCTCCCCGCCGGTGTCGGAATTCCAGTCCGAGGTCCCCCGCGGGTCGCCGCGGCCGTCGTGCGCGGCCGGGTAAGCATTCGGCATCAGCAGGTTGACGCTCTCCCCTACCACCTCGGCCCTCGCGTATCCGAAGAGACGTTCCGCTGAGGCGTTGATCGAGATCACTCGGCCCCGCTCGTCGATCGTGATGATGCCGTCGGCGACGTTTTCCACGACGGATTCGGCGCGTGCCTCGCCCTCCTGCAATTCGGCCGCCGCACGGCGCTCCGCCTCGAGCGCACGCGTCCGCGAGCCGATGAGCCAGCTCGAGAGCGTTCCTTCGATCCCGAACAGCAGGAGCCGCGCGATGTCGGCGGACGGCCCGGACGGGTTCCCCGCGCCGAAAGGCGGTTCGATGAAATACCACACGCCGACCCCCAGGGCGACGGCGGTGGTCACCAAGGCGGCGTAGGTGCCGCCAAGCAGCGCGACGACGATGATGGGAAGCATCCAAGCGATCATCGGCGAACGCTGCCCGAACAGCGAAACGAGCGTGGCGTCGATGAGAAACGCGACGAGCACGGCTGCGGCTGCGATCAAGTAGGCACTTGAACGCGCGATTCTCGAGCTCATGTGCGCTGCTCTTGCGTTGCGTTAAATCCATTCGAACCGGCGCTCCGAGTGTACAGCTCGGTTCGCCCACAGATCCATTGCGGTTCGTGCGGCCGCTCATGGTCGGGCGTCGCGCCTCCGGGGAGTGGTGCAATCCGGAAGTTCTCTCGACGTCTCCTAGTGCGGCTTCTGGTGGGCCGCTTCCGCGCCCGTGCCCGAGACCGGGCTCGGCCCCGTCTTCGCGGCGCCGCCGGGCGGCAGCGCCTCGATCACGAACCCGCTCTTCGGCATCGCGGGCATGCGCGCGAGATCGACGCTCAGGTCCTGCTCGGGGACGCGGTAATGCGCTTCGCACTCGAGAAATTCGACGGCGCCGCCGAGCAGGACCAGCGTGACCCATTCCCCCGCGCAGCGGTGATGCACGTACGGATCGCCGCCTCCCTGGGGAAGCAAGGCGAACGCGTCGATGTCGTCCGCCTCGAATCGCTCGGGACGAAATTCTTGCGGCGCGTCCCAGAGCCGCTCGTCGTGATCGGTGCCGTAGAGATCGAGCAGCACGCGGCGGCCTTTGGGAAATCGGAAGCCGCGCCACTCGAAGCTCTTCGCGACGACGGCCGCGGCGAAAGGAGAGAACGGAAAATATCTCCGCACCTCGTTCACGAAGTTCTGGAGGTCCCGGTTGCCGGGTCCGAAGGTCGGACGGCTCTCGGGAAATCGGTGCAGCGCGAGCGCCGCGAACGTCACGTAGGTCGCCACGGCAACCGTGGGCCGAAGCACGTTGAGCAGATCGACGGCGGCGACGCACGGATCGAGCAATCGCCCATCGACGTCGCGGTGATATGTGATGACGGCGAGTGCGCTGTCGGGCTCTGGCTCGAGCTCGCCGGCACGCGTGCGCCGGATGAGGTCCAGCGCCCAGCGCTCGGAGCGCCGCCGTGCGAGCCGGGACCGCCAGTAACGCGGCCCTACCGCCCCGCCGCCGTCGATCATGGCGGCGAAATCGAGCGTCCGGAGCTCGACCTCCGAGCTCGCGAGCGGCACGCCGGACCAGCGGCAGACCGCGCGGCACAGCACCTCGTGAGCCTCGTCGAGCAACGTCACGGCGCCCGTGCGGCGCCACCTCTGCAGCGCCGCGCGCCATTCCTGCCGCGCGATCTCCCCGAGCTGCTCGATGCGCTCCGGCAGCATGAGCGCCATGAACATTTCCTTGCGCTGCCGATGAGCCATGCCGTCGAGGCCCTGCACGCCGCCCCGTCCGATCAATGTCTTCTTGATTCGCGACGGCATCGCCCCTTGGCGCTTCATGTGCTCGGTATCGTAGAAGACGCGGGCGGCCTCGGCGCCCAAAAAGCAGATGGTCGGCTTGAAGAGCAGCCGCGTCTCGAAGACGTCGGTGCGAAGCCGGCGGCAGCGGTCGGAGATGAAGAGATACCCGGATCGATAGAGCGCGAGGGTCGCGTCGAGGCTCGAGTCTCTCGGCATCTCAGGCATCGTGGGCTCTCGCGCTCGCTATCGTCTCACCCGCGTGTCCTCGCGCTCCTCGGCCCCGCGTCAGTTGTAGAGCAGCACTTTTACGGCGCCGTCTTTCTTCTCGACGGCCTTATAGGCCGTCGGCAGCACGTCCGCGAGCAGCACGAAGCGCTCAGGATCGGGGACGTTGTCCACTCGCACGTCCCTCTTGCCGTGCCATACCACGGCTCTCATGGCACGAGACCTCCTGTGTCAGCCAGCGAAGGCAAGATCCATGCCCCGGCGTCAGAAGAAAACGGCCCAAACGACGACGGCGAGAATCACGAGCGCCACGATCGTGACGAACGTGCCCCAGGCGGTGCCCCACGCGCGGCCCGAGCGCCACCTGTGCTCGACCGTCTCGCCCGAGAGATGAGAGCCGCTCTCGGAGGGAGGCGTTGCTCGATCGTCGCGCGCCCCTCCGTCGCGGTCGCGTGCGTCGCGGTCGCGCCCGTCGCGCGTGCGATTCTTGCGGCGCGTGTAATGCCTGTTGCCCCGGCGGGCCGGCGTGCCGTCCGGCCGAGCCGACTTTCCGTCCGGCCGAGCCGACGTGTCGCGGTCGGCCTCCCCTCTCGTGCCGGGCACGTCGGTGCGGCGCTCTTCGCCGAGCGACGGGCTCCTCGTGTCGTGCGGCCGTGGGTCCATGACTTCCATATCCTTTCCTCGCTCTGCGAGGAGGTAGCGCTATGAAAAGACGCAACGAGCGCTGCAATCGGCATGCCATACGGAAAGGAGCACGCCGGCCCGAGCGCGTCGGCTTGGAACTCCGCATCGGCGGCCCGCTCGGCGGGCCTGCGCCGAAGCGAGAAGCCGGGAAAAGATTCAGGCCGCGCGGCTCACCAGCTCACGGCGACGAGGTGCTCGTCGAGCATCGCCGCATAGGCCTCGACGTAGGCGAGAGCCATCGTTCTCGCGCTGTAGCGAAACGCGCGGCTGCGTGCGGCTTCCCCGCGCAGGCGCGCCTCGCTCGGGTCTGCGCGCAGCCGCTCGAGCACCCGCGCGAGCGCGCGCTCGTCGTTGGGATCGACGAAAATCGCGGCGCCGTCCCAGAGCTCGCGCCGCGACGGGACGTCGCCGAGCACCAGCGCGCGGCCGCCGAGCGCCGCCTCGAGCACGTCGTAGCCGAAGGGCTCGTGACTCGCCGTGCTCGCGAAGACCTCACTGCGGCACCCATCGCCGATGGGCTCTTTGACGCCCAGCCGGCGCCCGGCGTCGATGCCGGGGTGGATGACGCAGTCGCGCCCGTCCACGTCGGCTTCGGGATAGCGCATGAGCGTCGCCGCAAGGCATGCCGAGGTCGGGGCGACGATGCGCTCGGCACGCTCGAGCGCAGCAACGACGACTTGGTGCGAAGGTCCGCGGCTCCTCGAGCGAGCCGTCGCGGGCGCGGCCGCGCCGCACTCGTGCACGACGAGCAGAATCGGCACGGGGACGCGTGCAGTGGCGCTCGAGCAGTCGTTCGCGTGCAGCAGATCGGGCCCGCTCTCCTCCGCAAGGCGCTCGAGCCACTCGCGGGCGGCATGTGCGTTCCGTCCGCGGCGCAAGTCCGACGCGTACGGCGATACACGCAGATCGACGTTCGTGAGACGTGCCGCGTCGAGACGCGCGTCCTCGCCGAGCTCGCCCGAGACGACGGCGATCGTGGTTTCGCAGCCCAGCGCGCCGAGCTGGCGCACGAGCTCGACCGTATGCTTCCAGACGTCCCCGGCTGCGCGGGTCGTCATGAGAATCTTCATGAGCTTCGGCTTAGGCGACGACGGCCGCGGACGGGAACGCGGGCCGGTCGGCGTTGAGCACACGCCGGAAGTACCGCATGGTCTTCGCGAGGCCGAGCTCGAGCGGCGTCGAGGGCGCCCAGTCGAGCACTCGGCGTGCACGCGCGACGTCCGGACAGCGCCGCACGGGATCGTCCTGCGGCAACGGCGCAAACTCGATTTCCGAGCGCGAGCCCGTGAGGCGAAGGATGAGCTCGGCCAGCTCGAGCACGGTGCGCTCCTCCGGGTTGCCGAGGTTCAGCGGACCGTCGAGGCCCCGCTCGATCGTCAGCAAGCGCGCGAGCGCGTCGACGAGGTCGTCCACGTAGCAAAACGACCGCGTCTGGCTGCCGTCGCCGTAGATCGTGAGCGGCTTCTCCTTGAGCGCTTGGGTCATGAGATTCGACACGGCGCGCCCGTCGTCGCTGCGCATCTTCGGACCGTACGTGTTGAAGATACGCACGACGGAGACCGGCACGGCGCGCTCCCGATAGAGATAGCACAGCGTCTCCGCGCAACGCTTGCCTT
>DASTSM010000277.1:0-6561 GCA_035760685.1 Gammaproteobacteria bacterium
AATCTCGTGCTCGACAAGCCCGGCAAGGAGAGCCTCGTCTGCTTCTGGAATCAGCGGAGCTTCTGGCCGACCGCATACGACCCGGAGACGAACTCGCTCTACGTGCCCTACGTCGACCACTGCCTCGACATGGCCCGGCCCAAGGAGGACGGCACGGGCGGGAAGCGCAGGGGCGCGCTCAGGCCCGGCGCGGATCAGTCGAAGTTCGCGGGGCTCGCGAAGATCGACATGCGGACCGGCGAGATCCGGAGGCTCTACGAGAGCCGCGCGGGCGGCAACGGCGCCGTGCTCGCGACGGCGGGCGGGATCGTGTTCTGGGGCGACATCACGCAGGTCCTGCGCGCGTTCGACGCGGAGACGGGAAAGGTCCTTTGGCAGTCCGAGCCGCTCGGCGCGACGGTCGCGAACAGCACGATCACCTATGCGGTCGACGGCAAGCAGTACGTCGCGGTCGTGAACGGCGAGATGCTGCTCGGGGCGCGCGGCATCGCCGCGGCGGGCGGGATCGAGCTGCCGCAGCACCGCGGCAACTCGATCAACGTATTCGCGCTCCCTTAGGCGGCGCTCTTCGAGCCGGCCGCAGCGCTCGAGTCCGCGCTCGCGGCCGTCTTCGCGCGCTCGACGAACCGGCTCACGATGACGCCGGCTTCCTTCCAGCGGCGATCACGCTCGGCGCGATAGAGATGCGCCTCGATGACGCTCGCGAGATCGCGGAAGCCCATGCCGATGTCGTTGTAGCCGATCACGTCGCACTCGAGCTCGCGCGAGATACCGGCCCAGGCGAGCACGGCATCGGGCAGCGGCCCGTAGGGCGGCTTCTCGGGCCACTTCTCTCCTTTGGACTTCAAGTAGAGGTCGTAGAGCACGCCCATTGCGCAAAAGGACGGCGCTCTCCAGAAGAACTTCCGGTTCTGGCGCAGGCGATGGCTCGTCTGCTTGTACTCACCCTTTCGGAGCGCTTCGATCCAAAGACTCGCATTCGCGTTCACTCGTACCTCCTGATGTTCTTGTGAAGAACGGAGACGGCTGACTTCCGTGTGCGGCACGAATCTCAGATCCCAGCATACCAGGAGTAACCCGATTCTGCCGCAGCGGATCCTTGCCCAGTCCCGAACCGATCGAGCCGGTCCGTCAGGGTCATTCGCGCGAGGTACTTGAAGCTTTTGTAGCCGAGCTGGCGGGGCACGCGGAGCCGCACCGGCGCGCCGTGCTCCGCCGAAAGCGGCGTTTTGTTCATGCCGTACGCGACGAGCGTCTGCGGGTGCAGCGCGTCCTGCATGTCGAGGCTGTCCCACCACTCGTCGTAGGGGAAGAACACCACATAGCGCGCTTGCGGCAGCACGCCGGCGACCGCAAGGACGTCGGAAAGCGCGGCGCCCGTCCACTCGGCGATATACGACCAGCCCTCCTCGCAGGCGAGCGCCGTGATCTGGCTTCGAACGGGCAGGCGGCGCAGATCCTCGAGCGAGAACGACGACGGCCGGGCGACGAGGCCGTCGACGGCGAGCCGCCAATCGACGAAGCCGCCCTCGAGGAGCCGCAGATACTCGTCGCTCTGCGGCGGGTCGCCGTTCACGGGCGCGACCTTCGAGACGGCTTCCGGCGGAAACTCGCGCGCGAGCGACGCGCCGCGGACCAGGAGGCGCTGCGCCGCGTAAGTCAGCGTCTCGCCGACTCCGTAGACGCCGCCGTAGTCGGGCGGAATGAGCCCCCGGCGGCCGGCGACGCGTGCCGCGGCGCCGAGCGCGGCGGCGCCCGCGGCGGCGAGCCCGCCCGCGACGAGCGCGCGCCGCGTCGTGAGGATGCGCTTGGAATCGCCCGCACTCACCGGGCCTGCCGCTCGTGCCGGCCGATGACCATCGCGCGCATGCGCGGGCCGAAGCCCGACGCGACGAGCATCCCGACGTGACCCGCGAGGAAGAAAAAGAGCAGGCTCGCGCCCGCGAAGTGGATCGTGCGCGCGGACTGGTGCCCGCCGAGCGTCTCGACGAGCGCGGGCCAGGCCGAGCCGATCGCGGGCGACATCGCGAGACCCGTGGCGGCCATGAGCGGCAGCAGCACGAAGATCACGCCGAGGTAGGCAATGCGCTGCGCGGCGTTGTACCGCTCGAGCGGCGGCCGCGCGCCAGCGGCCTTCGCGGGCAGGAGATCGTCGACGAAGTGCCGGCTCGCGACGCCCGCGGCGAAGTAAACCGCGCCCGTCGTCACGAGCACCCACGCGCAAAGGAAGTGCAGATGCCGGCCCCAGCCGGAGTGGCCGTAGACGAACGGAATGGGCAAGTCGAGCAGCGCGGGCACGCCGAGCGTCCCCGTCTCGCCCCAATAGAGCCGCGGATGGGCGACGAGGATCGCGCCGCCGCTCACGAAGAGGCCGAGCGCGCTCGCCGCGATGAGCCAATGCGTGATGCGGACCGTCGCGGAGTGGCGAGAGGCCATGCGCGCCATGGTACTCGATCCCTGCGCCGCGGGCGTGCCGGTTGTCGTATAGTCCTGCCGACGATATATCACGTCGGCGCTCGCTCGAGCGGGAAGGGGGAAGTCATGAAGCGCAAGGGGGGGCCGTCGGGCCTCGATCGCAGAACGTTCATCGGGGCGGGGCTCGCGACGGCCGGTCTAGCGCTCGCAGGCGCGCCCCGCGCTTACGCACAGGACCGCCGCCTCGCCACCATCGGCGGCGTCGCGAGGACGCGCGCGGGCCGCGTGCGCGGGCTACTCAAGGACGGCGTGCATCAGTTCTGGTGCGTGCCTTACGGCGCGCCTACGGGCGGCGCGAACCGCTTCATGCCGCCGCGCCCGCCCGAGCCCTGGATCGGCATCCGGGACCACTTCGAGATCACTTACGCCGCGCCGATCGAGCCCGGCGCGGAGGAGCCGGCGCCCGTCGTGACGGCGCTGAACCGGCACACGCCGCAGAGCGAGGACTGCCTCACGGTCAACGTCTTCACGCCGGGCCTCGACGACAAGGCGCGGCCCGTCATGGTCTGGATGCACGGCGGCGGCTTCACGGTCGGCTCGGGCAACTATCTGCTGTACGACGGCACGAACCTCGCGAAGAAGGAAGACGTCGTCGTCGTCGCCGTGAACCATCGGCTCAACATCTTCGGCTTCCTGCATCTCGCGGACATCGGCGGCGACAAGTGGGCCGAGTCGACGAACGTCGGCCTTCAGGATCTCGTCGCGACGCTCGCATGGGTCCGCGACAACATCGAGAGCTTCGGCGGAGATCCCGATCGCGTGACGATCTTCGGCCAGTCGGGCGGCGGCGGTAAGACGACGACGGTCATGGCCATGCCGTCGGCCGAGGGGTTGTTTCATCGGTCGATCGCGCAGAGCGGCTCCGCGTTCCGCGGGATCTCGGCCTCGGACGCGAGCGAGGACGCGCTGCGCTTCCTCTCGAAGCTCGGGCTCGACGCGAAGCGCCTCGACGAGCTGCAGACGATGGACTTCCGCGCCATCCAGGCGGCCTATTACTCCGAGCCTCGCATCGCGCGCCTCGGCGTGGGTCCCGTCATCGACGGCCATGTGCTGCCGCGCAACCAATGGGATCCGACGGCGCCGGCGTACTCGGCCGCCGTGCCGCTCATCGCGGGCTCGACGGAGACCGAGAACGGCTGGGTCGGTCCGCCGCCCTACGATCTCTCCGACGAGGACATGCTCCAGCGATTCGCGGCGCGCCTCGCGAACGGCGACGCCGATAAAGGGCGCGAGCTCGTCGAGCTCTACAAGCGCCGCCACCCGGGCGTGCGCAACCAGATGCTCTGGCTCACGGCCGAAGCCGACGACACGCGCCGCTGGAACGCGCAGGAGCTGAATCGCTTGAAGCACGAGCAGGGCGGGGCGCCGAGCTATCTCTATTTCTTCGACTGGTATTCGCCCGTGCACAACAACCGCATGGGCGCGTATCACACGCTCGACATTCCGTTCGTCTTCTACAACCTCGACATCGCCGCTTCGATGACGGGCTCCGCGCAATCGCGCTATGAGCTCGGGCACGTCATGAGCGCCGCGTGGGCCGCGTTCGCTCGGAACGGAGACCCGAACCATCCCGACATGCCGCGCTGGCCGGCGTTCGATCCCGCGACGTATCCGACGATGATGTTCGGCGAGAGCGTGCGCGTGCAGAGCGACCCGAATCGCGAGGAGCGGCTCGCGCTCGCCGCGCTCAGGGTCGAGGCGTCGAGCTGATCGGCGTCGCAGCCATGAGCGCATCGAAACGAATCTTGACGACGCACGCGGGCAGCTTGCCGCGCCCCGCCGATCTCATCGAGCTCTACGGCATGGGAGCTCCGCAGGAGCGCGTGGCGGCGCGTCTCGCGTCGGCCGTCGGCGAGGTCGTCGAGCGGCAGGTCTCGGCCGGGCTCGACGTCGTCAACGACGGAGAATTCGGCAAGCCGATGGCGGACGCGGTCGACTACGGCGCATGGGCCACGTATGCCTATGGACGCCTCGCGGGCTACGAGCTCCGCGAGGTGCCCGACCGCGCCGTCGCCCTCAAGACGATCATGGGCGCCAGCAAGGACCGCATCGACTTCGCCGAGTTCTACGCGTCCGGGGAGGACGGCTCGCGCCCCACGCGGCCGATGCCGTTCCGCGTCCCGGTCAACGTCGGGCCGGTCGAGTACACGGGGCACGCGCTCGTGCGGCGGGACATCGAGAATCTCCGGACGGCGCTCGATGGCAAGCGCGTCGAGGACGCGTTCATGACGGCGATCGCAACCGGCGTTCAGTTCGGCGAGAGCGAGTACTACGCGACTGCCGAGGAGCACGCCGCGGCCGTCGCCGCCGCGATGCGCGAGGAGTACAAGGCCATCACGGACGCCGGCTTCAAGCTTCAGATCGACGATCCGATCCTCGTCAACGTCTACGAGTGGCGCTACTCGGTCGGCGGCGATCTCGCGGCGTTTCGCAAGTGGGCCGCGTCGCACATCGAGCTCGTGAATCACGCGCTCGAGGGCATTCCCGAAGAGCGCATTCGCTACCATCTTTGCTGGGGGAGCTGGAAGGGGCCGCACAGCACGGATCTGCCGCTCGGGGCCGTCATCGATCTCTTGCTCGAGGTCAAGGCGTCGCAGTACTCGGTCGAGGCCGCGAACCCGCAGCACGAGCACGAGTGGAAAGTCTGGCGCGACGCGAAGCTGCCCGGAGGCCGCGCGGTGATCCCCGGCGTAGTAACGCACAAGACGAACGTTCTCGAGCACCCCGAGGTCGTGGCGGACCGTCTCGTGCGCTATGCCGAGGCCGTCGGCCGCGAGAACGTCGTCGCGGGCACGGACTGCGGCTTCGGCGGGCGCATGCATCCGCAGCTCGCGTGGGCTAAGCTCCGCGCGCTCGCCGAGGGCGCCGCGCTCGCGAGCGAGCGGCTCTGGCGCTGACGGGGAAGGAAAATGGGAGAACACCTAGCTCGGAGCTTCGACCTCACGAACGGTCTCAACGTGCTCCGCATCGCGTGCGGGCTCTTCTTCATCCCGCACCTCGTGGTGAAGTTCAAAAACCAGGACTTCGTGAAGGGCTTCATGAGCAAGGTCGGTTTGAACCCGCCGATCGCTTGGCTCTACGGGGCGTTCGTCATCGAGACGCTCGCCTCGATCGGGCTCGTCTTCGATCTCTACACGGTTTACGCGGCCGTGCTCGCGGGCGCGTTCTTGCTCGTCGCGTCGTGGGCGAGCTGGCGGTTCTCGGAAGGCAAGTGGATCTGGAACTTCGGCGGCGCGGAGTATCCGCTTTTCTGGGCGATCGCCTGCTTCGTGGTCGCGGCGGTCGTTTAAAGAGCGGAGGCGGCGGCGCTTTGGCGCGCCGCCGCCCCGGGGACGTTAGTGGGAGGTCTGCCCGTCGAGCAGCGTGCTCAGCGCCGCCTTGAGGGCCGCCTTCTGCTCGGCCTGCATCTCCTTGAGGACGGAGGCCGCATCGAAGGCCGCATCCACCGCGATCGGCGCCGGCGGATTCGCCGTGGCGATCTCGTCCGCGGCCGGTGCGTCGGGGCTCTTCGCCGTGACGATGTACTCCGGCATATCCGTGGCGATCGGCGCCTCGGCGCTGGCCGCCGCCGACAGGAACGCCGCAACAACTGCCGCAATCAGTCGGTTTCCGGTTTTCATCGCATTGCTCCTTTGGACAATGCCTTCGATGGGTGCAGTGTGCGCCGCGCGATCGCGCGAATGTATCGAGAAGACTGGAGAATGCAGTAGTTAGCTCAGCAACGAGACCGGGGTGTGACCGGCGTCACACGAGCGTCAAACGCAGCAAACGCGCCGCGTTTCCGGAGTAGATCGCGTCGCGCGCGGCGGCGTCGATGTCCGCGGAGTCGATCATGCGGATGTCCTGCTCGATGAGATGCGCGCCGCCCTTGGGGTCGAACGGCGCGTCGGACGCGAAGAGACAGCGCTCGGGCCCGAAGAACTCGACGCCGCAAGCGAGCGCGGACGCGACGCCGTTGACGGCCGTGTCCGCGTAGAACATGCGGAAGTAGTCGAGGGCGGGGCGAGCGAGGCCCGCTTCGCGCGCGACGGGGTTCTCCTCGACGCTGCCTTCCGCGGCTTGCCGGAAGCCCATCGCGATCTTGCC
>DASTSM010000278.1:0-2490 GCA_035760685.1 Gammaproteobacteria bacterium
ACCGGCGGAAATGGATTCCGGGGCGGCCGTCGTCATCAACCGCAGCGCCGCGCGGCATTTTTGGCCCGGCCAGAGCGCGATCGGCCGACGGCTTCAAGCGATCGGGAAATCGTTGACGGTCGTCGCCGTGGTCGAAGACGCCGCGGCAGGCGGCTTGATCGTCGCGGACAAGCATACGCCGCAGCTCTACTTTCCGTATCGGTCGGACAAGGTTCCCGGCATGCTCGGCCAGCCGCCGGAGCAGGTGTACATCGTGCGCGCGAAGTCCGATCCGGCTCCCGTGATCGCGGCGCTGCGCGCGGCGACGCGCGCGATCGACCCCGAGGTCGCCATCCGCGACATCACGCTTACGGACACCGCCCTCGCAAGCTCGATCGACGGCCCGCGCTTCAACATGGCGCTCCTGACGGCGTTCGCCGTTCTCGCGGTCGTGCTCGCGGCCGTGGGCCTCGCGGCCGTAACGAGCTACGGGGTCGTCGAGCGGACGCACGAGATCGGCATTCGCATGGCGCTCGGCGCACGGCAGGGGAACGTGCTCGGGCTCGTCGTGAAGCAGGCCATGGCGACGGCCGTCGCCGGCACCGCGCTCGGCGTGCTCGGCGCGCTCGCCGCGACGCGGCTGCTGTCGACGCTGATCTACGGCGTCGCGCCACGCGATCCCGGGACGTTCGTCGGCGTCAGCGTGCTGCTGCTCGGGGTCGCGTTGGCCGCGAGCCTCGTGGCGGCGCGGCGCGCGACGCGCGTCGATCCGATGGCGGCGCTTCGGGCGGAGTAACGCGCGCCGCGCTGCCGCCGCGAGCGCGGCTTCCGCCGACGAAGTAAAATGCGCTGATCTCCACGGGAACAACGACATGCCGTCGCTCGATCAGATCATCGTCTGGGTCGTCGTGGGCTTGCTCGGCGGAACGCTCGCCGGATTCATCGCGACCCGAAAACGGCGCGGGTACGGTTTCGTCCGAAACCTGGCCGTCGGCCTCGCCGGAGCGCTCGTCGGCGGCGCCTTGATCCGCACGTTCGGTCTGTTTCCCGCGCTCGATAGAGTGGTGATCTCGCTGCGGGACATCGTAGCCGCCGTGATCGGATCGCTGCTCGTGCTGGTCGGGCTGTGGCTCTGGGCGCGCTTGAAACGAGCGCCTTGATTGCTCGAAAAAGAGCGTCTTGATCGAAAGAAGCGCACGATCCGAAAGAGCCGCACGGCCGTACCTGCCGCGTGCCGCGATCGTCGCGACGCTGCATGAGGCCGCAACGCTCGCGCCGGGCTCGACGTTCGCGATGACGTTCATGCTGCCGATCGATCTCCTCGAGCCCGAGTATCGCCCGGCGTTCGAGTGGGCGCAAAAGGGCGCGGCGGCATCCGGGACGCCGTTCGCCTCCGGCGTCGCGCCCGCGGAGATGCTGGCGCTCGCGCGCGAGGCGGGCTTCGCGGACGCGCGGCACGTGTCGCTGGCCGCGCTTGCCGAACGCTACTTCACGGCACGGGCCGATGGTCTTCGGCCGTCGAGCGGCGAGGACTTCCTGGTCGCGACCGTTTGAGCTGTTTCCTGCCGCGAGGTGTGAGCTGCGGCGCCTTCGGGCGAATGGCTTGCGACCCGGAAGCGGCGGCAGGCCTCGCCGATGACCCGTGTGCTCGACACGTGTTCTCTACGGGTGTAGCATGTGTGTGCTCCACGCGGAGGAGTTATGCGTCGTTTCGCCGAGAAAGCCAAAGGACAGAAGCGGACGGTGAGCCTTACGATCGACTCGGAGTTGTATCGGCAAGCGAAGGAGCTGAACGTGAACGCATCGAAGGTCGCGGAGGAAGCGCTCGCGAACGAGGTTGCGCGGCGCCGAGCCGAGGCGCTCGCGGCCGAAATCCGCCTCGACTTGGCCGCCGCCAACGATTACGTCGAGAAGCACGGCTCGTTCGCCGATCTCGCCCGGGAGCATTTCGCCTCGGACGATGACTCAGTTTGAGGTCTTCGCGAATCCCATCACGCGGGCGCGCCGCGCTTACCCGTATGTCGTCGTGCTGCAAGCGGAGGTGGCGCACATCGGCCGCGACCGTGCCGTCGCCCCGACCGTCCCCCGTGCTGCGTTGCCCGCCATCCCCGGGCGCCTCACGCCGGTCGTCAGGATCAAGGGAAAGGACTTCGTGCTGCTCGTAACGTCCTTGACGACCTTACCGGCCACGAGCCTCGGCACACCGGTGGCGTCGTTGGCCGACCGCCGCGAAGATATTCTCGCCGCGATCGACTATCTATTCTTCGGCGTCTGACTCGTCGGGCGAGCGCGGCGATTCGTTGGCTTCGCCCGACGCGCGCGCCGCGCGAGCTCCCGCGACTCGCGTGCGCTCACTGCGGCTTGCGCGCCCGGAACATGAACTGATCCGTGTGCCCGCGGACGGCGGGATCGAATACGTTCTTCGTATGATCGTCGCCGGAGTTGGCCAGCAGCGTCGACTCGGCCTCGATCGTGAAGCCGGCTTTCGTGAGCGCCTCGCGCGCCTGCTGC
>DASTSM010000279.1:0-11114 GCA_035760685.1 Gammaproteobacteria bacterium
CGTTCGCGACGGCGCGCTCGTGCGGCCTGAGTAGGGAAAATGGGGTCAGAGCCCATTTTTCATCGACGCGCACGAGAGGACCGCGGCATCGCGTCGAAAAATGGGCTCTGAGCCCATTTTTTCCGGAGGCCGGCGCGCGTCGAAAGAATCGGCTCTGACCCCATTTTTTCCATGACTCCGACAACGGCTCCGACCCCTTCTTCCGGCGCGCCGCTGATGCAGCTGCGGGGCATCTGCCGCGACTACGAGGTCGGAGATCAGATCGTGCATGCGCTCGATCACGTCGACCTCGACGTCGGCGCAGGCGAGTACATGTCCATCATGGGGCCGTCGGGCTCCGGCAAGTCGACGCTGCTCAACATCCTCGGGCTGCTCGATCGGCCGACCTCCGGCACCTATCGGCTCCACGGCGAGGACGTCGCGACGCTCGACGACGACGCGCTCGCCCAGCATCGGCAGGCGCAGATCGGCTTCGTCTTCCAGTTCTTCCATCTCATTCCGCGCCTCACCGCGATCGAGAACGTCGAGCTGCCGATGATCCTCGCCGGCGTCCCGCCGCGTGCGCGGCGCGAGCGGGCCCGCCGCGTGCTCGAATCCGTCGGGCTCGGGCCGCGCATGAGCCATCGCCCGGATCAGCTCTCGGGCGGCGAGCGGCAGCGCGTCGCGATCGGCCGCGCGATCGTCATGCAGCCGCGCGTCCTGCTCGCCGACGAGCCGACCGGCAACCTCGATTCGAAGTCCGGCGGCGAGATCGTCGGGATCATCGAGCAGCTGAACCGCGACGGCATCGCGCTCATCGTCGTCACTCACGATCCCGAGATCGGGCGCCGCGCGCGGCGCCACCTCACGATGCGGGACGGAAAGATCCACAGCGACGAGGCGCGGGACGGGGCGCCGGAGGAGCCGCGGAACGAGGCGCGGGACGAGCCACGAGACGAGCCCCGAGACGAACCCCGAGACGAACCCCAAGAGGAGCCCCGAGACGAGCGGGAGCGCGCGCGATGAGACCCGCGGACACGTTGAGCCTCTCGTTCGAGTCGTTGCGGCGCTTCCCGATGCGGACGTCGATGCTGCTGCTCGCGATCGCGATCGGCGTCGCCGCCGTCGTGATGCTCACGGGCGTCGCGGAGGGCGCGCGCCGCTATATCGTCGACGAGTTCGCGGCCCTCGGCACGAACCTCGTCGCGGTGCTGCCCGGCAAGTCCGAGACGGCGGGCGCCGGCGCAACCGGCATGCTGATCGGCGCGACGGCCCGCGATCTCACCCTGCAGGACGCGATGGCGATCGAGCGCAGCCCCTACGTCACGCGCGTCGCGCCGCTCGTGATCGGCAGCGGCACGGCCTCGTGGGGCGCCCGCGAGCGCGACATCACGGTGCTAGGCGCGAACGCCGCGATTAAGAGCATCCAGCACTGGGACCTCGAAGCCGGACGTTTCCTGCCCGAGACCGAGCTCGACGTCGCGACGCCGGTCTGCGTGCTCGGCAGCGCGCTCGTGCCGGAGCTCTTCGGCACGACGGAGCCGATCGGCGAGTGGCTCAGGATCGGCGAGACGCGCTTCCGCGTCATCGGCGTGCTGCGCTCGGCCGGCCTCACGGGTCCGTTCGACACGAACGAGACCGTCATCGTGCCCGTCGCGAGCGCGCAGCAGCTCTTCAACGCGACCGGCGTCTTCCGCCTGCTCGCCGAGGCGACGAGCCGCGGGACGATTCAACTCGCCCGGCAGGACATCCTGCGCATCGTCAAGCTCCGGCACCAGGGCGAGGAGGACGTGACGGCGATCACGCAGGACGCGATCGTCGCGACCTTCGACACCATCTTCGACATGATCACGCTCGGGCTCGCGGCGATCGCCGGCATCAGTCTCATCGTCGCGGGCGTTCTCATCATGAACGTCATGCTCGTCGCCGTGAGCCAGCGCACGAGCGAGATCGGGCTGCTCAAGGCAGTCGGGGCCAAGAACCGGCAGATCGTCGCGCTGTTTCTGACGGAGGCGGGCTGCCTATCGCTGCTCGGCGCGCTGCTCGGCCTCGCGGTCGGCGCGGCCGGCACGCTCGCGCTCCGCGCGGCCTTCCCGGTCCTCGATTTCGGGCCGCCGGGCTGGGCGGTCGGCGCGGCGCTCGCGATCGCGGTCGCGAGCGGCCTCGGCTTCGGCATCATGCCGGCGCGACGCGCCGCGCGTCTCGACCCCGTGCAGGCGCTCATGAAGCGCTGAGGAGGACGCATGCCGCCGTTCGCCGACGACGAGAACGATCGGTGCTCCTCGTCATGAGAGGTAAGCCATGCTGCCCGTCGACTTCGTGAGCTTCGTCGGCAGATCGATCTTCGCGCACCGCTTGCGCAGCGTGCTGACGGCGCTCGGCATCGCGGTCGGCGTCGCGGCCGTCGTGCTGCTGACCTCGATCGGCGAGGGGTTGAACCGCTACATCGTCGATCAGTTCACGCAGTTCGGGACGACGACGCTCGCCGTGCAAGCCGGCAAGGCGAATACGTTCGGCGTCTCGCCCGGCGTGCTGAACTCGGTCAGGCCCCTGAGCCTCGCAGACGCGGAGGCGCTCGAGCGCGCGCCGTACATCGAGTCCATCGTGCCGACCGTCTCCGGCAGCGGCACGGTCGAGGCCAATGGGCGCGAGCGCACCGTCAACATCTTCTCGGTAGGGCCCGAGTTCGACAAGGCCTTCAGGTTCACGGTCGCGATGGGAACGTTCCTGCCGATGGACGACATCGAGCGGCCGCGCGCGGTCGCGGTGCTCGGCTCGAAGGTGTTCGAAGAGCTCTACGAGGGACGGAACGCGCTCGGGGACCGAATCCGCATCGGCGGCGAGCGCTTCCGCGTCGTCGGCGTCATGGAGTCGAAGGGTCAGATGGTCGGCTTCGACCTCGACGACTCGGTATACATTCCCGTCGCGCGCGGCCTCGAGCTCTTCAATCGCGAAGGACTCCAGGAGATCGACATCCTCTACAGCCCGTCCGCGCCCGTCGACGAGGTCGTCGCGGGCATCCGCCGCATCCTCGTCGCGCGTCACGGCGCCGAAGACTTCACCATCACGACCCAGCAGCAAATGCTCGACGTGCTGGGGTCGATCCTCGACGTGCTCACGCTCGGGGTCGCGGCGCTCGGCGGCATCTCGCTGCTCGTGGGCGGCGTCGGCATCTTCACGATCATGACGATCGCGGTGCGCGAGCGCACGCAAGAGATCGGCTTGCTGCGCGCGGTCGGCGCGCGGCGGTCGCGCGTCGCGCAGATCTTTCTCGGCGAGGCTATGCTGCTCTCGGGCGTCGGCGGGCTCGGCGGGCTCGCCGTCGGCATCGCGATCGTGCTCGCCGTGCAGGTGCTCGTGCCCGCGATGCCCGCAAGCCTCTCGTGGCTCTACATCGTGCTCTCGCTCGTCATCGCCGTCGCGATCGGCCTCGTCGCCGGCGTCGCGCCCGCCCACCGAGCCGCCGCGCTCGAGCCGCTCGAGGCGCTGCGCACCGAGTGAAATTGGGGTCAGACCCCATTTTTCCGCCGGAAACTGGGGTCAGACCCCATTTTTCGTAGCCCGAGTCTCTTGGGCCGCTCGCCTCGGAAAATCGGCTCTGACTCCATTTTCTAGCCGCAGCCGAAGAGACGGTTCAGCGTCGAGGCTAGACGCACGGCCGCGTGCGCGAGGCGATCGCGCGTGATCGCGTCCGCGCGCTCGAGGTAGCGCGAATCGAGAACCGCCGGGCCGCCGCGCGAGCGCGGGAAGGCGTAGACCTGAGAGCGCAAGGCGAGGCTCTCGGCGGCCCAGGCTTCGGGCGCGAAGGATTGCGGCATCCTCGCGAGCTCCACGACCTTGGGCCGCACCGCCCGCTCGTACTCCGCGCGCGAGAGGCCGGCGACCTCGAGAACGTCCGTGTCCCAGAAACGGTGCAGGTTCACCGTGGTCGATCCGTAGCGCACGTCGATCGTATTGCCGCCGCGATCCGAAGCGCGGCCGACGTGGAGCGGCTGGTGCACGTCGACGATGAAGTGAATGAGAAAGCGAAGCGCATCGAGGCGCTCGGCGCGCGACGACGCCTGCGTCAGATCCGCGGCGCTCCGCTCGATCGCGAGCAGCACGTCGCCTTCCGGCGGATGCCGGTAGCTCGACAGGGCCCGGCCGTCCGCGATGTTCATGTAGTGCCACGGCCCCGTGTTGCGCCACCGCGGCTCGTCGCGGATCGTGTCGGCCCAGACGCCGAGCTCGGCGAGGCTGCGCCCGCCCGATATCTCCGCGACGCGCGCCGCGGCGGAGCGGCAAAGCAGCGGCTCGGCGAGCGCGCCCGCGACGCGATGGCCTTGCGGCCCGTAGGCGCCGGCGCCGGGCGGCGCCAGCGCGGCGGCGCACCCGAGCAGTGCAACGAGCGGCCGCGCACGCAAAGATTCACGGAAGCGAATACGGAAGCGTTTACGGAGGCGCATGCGGAAGCGTTTACGGAAGCGCTCACGGAAGCGCATGCAGAAGCGAAGCGGCATCGAGAGGCGCCCGCGCATCGTGGCGCCGGCCCTTAGTCCGCCTCGCGCTCGATCGCCGAGCTCGGCACGGCGGAGCGCCGAGACGCAAAGCCGATGCGCCCGAGCTCCTCGTCGACGAGTTCGAGCGTGCGCTCGAGGGCGCCGTGGTTGTCCCGCATGAGACCGTGCGCGGCCTCGCCCATCGAGCGCCGGCGCTCGGGATCCGAGAGCAGCTCCGAGACGGTGGCGGCGAGCTCGTCGGCGTCGCGCACCTGCCGGGCCGCGCCGCGCGCGAGCGCGAGCGCGCTGATTTCCTCGAAGTGGAACATGTGCGGTCCGAAGATCACGGGCACGCTCACGGCGCAGGCCTCGAGGATGTTCTGACCGCCGCGCGGCACGAGGCTGCCGCCGACGAACGCGACGTCCGAAGCCGCGTAAAGCTTCTGCAGCTCGCCCATCGTGTCGCCGACGACGATGTCGACATCGTCGCCGAGCTCCTGGAAATCGATGCTGCGCAGCGAAATTGCATAGCGGCGCCGCTCGCAGAGCCTCGCCACGGCCGCGAATCGCTCGGGATGCCGGGGCACGAGCGCGAGCAGCAGGCGCGGATGCTTCTCGCGCAGGCGCTTAAACGCATCGAGCACCTGCGCCTCTTCGCCCGGATGCGTGCTCGCCGCGATCCACACGGGCCGATCGCGGCCCCATTGCTGGCGCACGGCGGCGCCTTCCTGCAAAAGGCTCTGCGGCACCTCGACGTCGAACTTGAGGTTGCCCGTCACGTGAATCCGCCGGGGATCGGCGCCGAGCGTGCGCAGCCGCTCGGCATCAAGCTCGGTCTGCGGGCAGAGGAGATCGGCCATGCTGAACATGCGCGCGACCGTGTGCGGCACGCGCAGGTAGCCCTCGAGCGCGGTCTGCGACACCCGGACGTTGACGAGAAAGAGCGGGATGCCGCGCCGCTTCAACGATGCGAAGATGTTCGGCCAGAACTCGGTCTCAGCGATGACGGCGAGCTCGGGCTGCACGCGATTCAGGAAACGGTATACGGCGTCCGGAAAGTCGAACGGCACGTACGAGTGGCTCACGCGCTCGCCGAAGAGCTCCTTGACCTGCTCCGAGCCTGTCGGCGTCATCGTCGTGACGAGAATCCGGTGATCGGGATAGCGCTCGTCGAGGGCGACGATGAGCGCCGCGGAGGAGCGGACCTCGCCGACCGAGACCGCGTGCACCCAGATGACTCGCTCGGCCGCCGGCCGCCGGACGAAGCCGAAGCGCTCGGGCCAGCGGTTCCAGTACGGCGCGTAGCGCAGGCCGCGCCAGAGCAGGCTTGCGATCGCATAGGGCAGCAGCAGATAAGACCCGAACGTCCAGAAGGTCACGGCGGGTCGCTCCCCGTGCACGCCGAAAAAATGGGGTCAGACCCCATTTTCGGCCGATGCGGCCGGTCCATCGAAAATGGGGTCTGACCCCATTTTTTCATTGCGGCGCTCCGAGCAGCTGCGTCTCGACGGCCTGCCGCGCCGCGAAATACTCGACGTAGTCGGGCGCCCATTCGCTGCGGGCTTGCACGACGTCGTCGAAGACGCCCATGAGGCCGAGCAGGAGCTCCGCGGCCTCGCGGACGGGATAGGCGCCCGCTTCCGCGGCCGTGATGTAGTCGCAGAGGTCGCGGCGCGCGGCGTAGTCCTTGAGCAGCGGGCTCGCAGCGCGCCGCACGAGAATGCGCACGCCGCAGCGCGCCGCCATGCCGAGATCGTTGACGTCGTCGAAGACGCAAACGAGCGCTCGTGCCTCGACCCCGAAGGCGGCGCAGAGCGCCTCGAGCGCGACGCGCTTGTCTTTGGCGCCGGCGAAGACCGCGTGAAAGTGCTCGCGGGCTGCAAAGCGGCGCGCCGTCGGGTTGTCCTCGCCCGTGATCAAGGCGGCGACGGGCAGCGCGCCGCGCGCTCGCCACAGCGCGAAACGCAGCAGATTCGTGCCCATGGAGTCGGCTTCGCTGAAGGTGCTCGTCACGCCCTCGCCCTTCGCGCCCTGGCTGAAGACGCCGTCCCAGTCGAGCACGATACCGCGAATGCCGGCGAGCCGCGCGGCGAGCTCCGCCGCCGGCGTCAGGAACAGCCCCCCGAGGGCCGAGAAGACGGCCTCGACTTCAGCCGAGCGCGGCATCGCCGAAAAATGGGATCAGAGCCCTTTTTCCCGCCCGCCTCATCGAGCCGCTTAGGCGCGCTCCGGGCCGAGCAGCCCGAGCCGCACGATGTCCTGCACGTCGAGCACGCCGATCGGCCGCTGCCCGTCCACGACGACGATGCTGTCGACCTGAAACTCCTTGAGCAGCTTGACGGCTTCGTTCAAGAGGCTGTCGCCCGGGATCGTGACGGGGCTCTTCGTATAGCCGATCTGCGTCAAGGTCTCGTCGAGGATGTGCCGGCCGTCCTTCTGAAGCCTGCGCCTCAAGTCTCCGTCCGTGAACACGCCGGCGACGTTGCCGCGGGCGTCGACGATCGTCACGACGCCGAGCTTCGATTCCGTCATTCGGACCATCGCCGACGTCAGCGTCTCGGACTCTTCGCACACGGGGTTGTCGGGCCGGATGATGCTCCTGACCTTGACGGTCATGAGCTGCGTGTGCTCGCGGAACTGGGCGGCGCCGACGGCCGTCAGCGAGTTGTCGCAAAGGTGCTGCATGACGCCGAACGGCACCGTGCAGACGTGCACGCCCGCGAGGAGCGCTTGGCGGACGTGCTCGGCATGGCGCACCGACGAGAACATGATCTTCGTGTCGTAGCGGTGCTTCTCGACGATCTCGACGAGCTGCTCGAAGAGCTTGACGGCGTCGTGGCCTTGGTCCTGGAGCCGGCCGGCGAGCGGGCATACGAACGCGGCGCCCGCTTCGATCGCCATGTAGGCCTGATTCAGCGTGTAGATCAGGTGCACGTTGACGCGGTGACCCTGGTCCGTCAGCCGTTTGCACGCCTTCACGCCGGCATTCGAGATGGGCACCTTGAATACGGGCTCGCGTCCGAGCGGCAATGAAAGAATGCGGTCGGCCTCGGCGAGGATCGCGTCCGACGTGTCGCCGAGCGCCTCGACCTGGAGCTCCGGCACCATGCGCGAGAGCTTGACGATAGCGGCGTCGATGTCCGTGATGCCGTGCCGATGCATGAAGGTCGGCGTCGTCGTGAGCCCCTTCACGAAGCCGAAGTCGAGGGCCGCCTCGATTTCCTTGAAGTCTACCGAGTCGAGATAGAGGTCCATGGGCTCTGCTGCCTCAATGCATGGGGCGATGACGGACGATGTCGTGGATCTCGAGGAGCGGCTTCACGAATTCGGAAAGCCGCTCGAGCTCGTACTGACTCGCGGCGTCGCAGAGCGCCTCCGACGGATTCGGGTGCGCTTCGATGAAGAGCCCATCGACGCCCGCCGCGACGCCCGCCCGCGCGATGACGGACAGATATTGACGCGTGCCGCCGCGCGGGTCCTTGCTCGGGATGCCGTACTTCCTGATCGTGTGCGTGATGTCGAACACGACGGGGTAGCCCGTCTGCGCGAGGAGATAGAAGCTGCGCGGATCCACGATGAGATCGTTGTAGCCGAACGTGTAGCCGCGCTCGGTCACGATGATGCGCTGATTGCCCGAGGCCTCGATCTTCTGCACGGGCTTGATCATGTTGTCCGGCGCGATGAACTGACCGTGCTTGATGTTGATGACGGCGCCGGTCTTGGCCGCCGCGACGACGAGCTCCGTCTGCATGCAAAGATACGCGGGGATCTGCAGCACGTCGCAGACTTCGGCGGCGGGTGCCGCTTGGGTCGGATAGTGGATGTCCGTCAGGATCGGCAGCTCGAACTCCCGCTTGACCTTCTCGAGCGTCTTCAGGCCCTCCTCGAGCCCGGGACCTTGGTAGTAGTCGAGCGAGCTGCGATTGTCCTTGGAGAACGAAGACTTGAAGATCAGGGGAACGCCGAGCTCGGTCGTGATGGTCTTGAGCCGCTCGGCCGTGTGCATCATTAGAGACTCGGCCTCGATGACGCACGGGCCCGCGATCAGGAAGAGCCGATCGGACCCGCAGTCGATGTCGCCGACGAAGACATGCTTTTGACTCATTAAGAATCCGGCTTGCCGCTTGCTCGCGGCATTGTGCGTTCAATGGGCAAGGGCTGCAAGCATCCGATGCCCGATTCGAGCAAGGGTCGGAGCAGGGTGTAATTGCGCTCCGTCGCGCCGCGCCCGCGCAGCACGACTTGCCTCGCGCGCTCGCCGAGGGCAGTGCGTCGCCGCGGATCGGTGACGAGCGCGCGCAGCGAGCGCCGAAGCTGCTCGGCGTCCGCGACTTCGACGCCGGCGTCGGCGCGCAGCAGATCCTTGACCGTTTCCTTGAAGCTGAAGTTGTAGGGACCGAAGAGCGTCGCGACGCCGCGGATCGCGGGCTCCATGAGGTTGTGCCCGCCCTTGTTGCTGCCGCGAAAGAAAAGGCTGCCCCCGACGAAGGCGACGTCGGCCGCGGAATAGAGCCGCCCGAGCTCGCCGACGGTGTCGACGACGAGCACGGCGCCGCGCCCGGGCGCTCCGGCCTCGCCGCGATCGAGCGCGGTCTTGCGGACCGTGCGCAGGCCGAGCTTCGCGAGCGCTTCTTCGACGTCCGCCGCGTCGCTCGGATAGCGCGGGACGACGATCAGGGCGGCTCGGCAATCGCGCTCGAGCGCGAGGAACGCTCTCGCGAGGGCGTCGGGCTCGCCAGGATGAAGGCTCCCCCCGATCACGACGACGTCGTCCTCGGCGTAGCCTAGCTGCGTGCGCATTTCGAGGCGCTCGCCGCCGCGGCCCGTATCGGCGGTCAGGTCGTATTTCATGTTGCCGGTCACGTGCACTCGGCCTGCGGGGACGCCGAGCGCCAGGAAGCGCTCGGCGTGCTCCGTGCTCTGCACCGCGAGCAGCGCGACGTTCGCGAGGGCGCGCGGCACGATGCGCGTCCGCGCATACGCGCGGCGCGACTTCTCCGACATCTTGCCGTTCAGCACGGCGACTGGCACGCCTCTGCGGCTCGCCGCGAGCAAGAAATTCGGCCAGAGCTCGGACTCGACGATCACGACGAGGCGCGGATCGAGCCGGCGAAAGAACCGGCGCACGACGAACGTGAGATCGAGCGGAAACAGCACGACGCGGTGCTTCGAGTAGGCCTTCGAGGCAGCGGCGAGGCCGGTCGAAGTGTTCGTCGACACGACGATCGGAACGCCCGGCAGATCGCGCTCGAGCCTTTCGACGAGAGGACGCAGCAGCGAAACCTCCCCGGCGGACGAGCCGTGGAGCCAGATCGAGCCCTCGGTCGACGAGCCGAGATGCGCGCCGAAGCGCCGCGGCAAGCGGCGCCATCCGCCCGTCTTCACGAGGCGGTAGAGGATCCATGGAGACGCGACGAGCGCGCCGAGAAAATAGCCGACATCGAGCAACAGGCGCATGCCGCTCCCGCCTGGCCGCGCAAAAAAAGCGGACTATTCTAGTCGCATTACGCCGCGTGCGGGGAAACGCGACTGGCGCAGCGCGAAAAACTGGAGCCAGGGACCGACGAGATTCGCGCGCATGGGCCGCGCGATGAAGAACCCCTGGGCGGTGTCGCAGCCGAGCTGGGCCACGGCGCGCAGGCTCTCGTCGCTGTCGACGCCTTCCGCGACGACCGTGAGCCCCAACGCGCGCGCGAGCTCGATGACCGCCTTGACGATGTGCCGGTCCTTCACGTCGCGGGCCACGGTCGCGACGAAGGCCTTGTCGATCTTGACCTCCGTCGCGGGGATCTGCTTGAGGTACGTCAGCGACGAATAGCCCTTGCCGAAATCGTCGATCGAGATGCCGACGCCGAGCTTGCGGATGCGCTGCAGCGCGGCGGCGGTCGAGCTCTCGTGGCTGCGGACGAGGCTGTCCTCGGTAAGCTCGACCGTAAGCGTCACGCCGAGCTTGTCGAGCTCCGCGGCGACCTTCTCGAGCCGCGGAAAGAACTCGGCGTGCTCGAGGATGTGCGGCGAGACGTTGACTGCCGCCGAGAACGGCGCGCCTCGGGCGATGGCCCAGGAGCGCGCTGCCTCGACAGTCCTCTGAAGCACGAGCCAGGTCAAAGGCACGATCGTGCCCGACCGCTCCGCGAGGGGTATGAACTGCTGAGGCGCGATGAAACCCTCGGCGTCGGAGCGCCACCGGAGCAGCGCCTCGACGCCCGCCACGCGCCGGTCCTCGAGCGCGATCTTGGGCTGAAAGTAGACCTCGATATCGCCCTGCTGCACGGCGCGGCCGAGATCGCTTTCGAGCTTCCAGAGCGCAACGTGCTGCTGAGTGGAGTCCGGGCTGTAGACCGCGAACGCGAGCTCGCGCTCCCGCGCCTCCTTGAGCGCGAGCTCGGCGCGCCGAAAGAGGCTCGCGGCGTCGTCGGCGTGGGTCGGGTGAACGGCGATACCGAGCGTGAGGTCGACGAGGAGCCGGTCCTCCCCGACCTCGATGCGGGACTGGTCGTCCTCGGTCAGACGCGCCGCGGCATCCATGACGGTCGCGGCCGATTCGAGGCGCAGCAGCACGACGAATCGGCGCTCGGAGAGCCGAATGATCGGCGCACCGGGCGGCACGAGAGAGCGCAGCCGTTCCGCGAACTCGGCACAGAAGGTCTCGGTG
Organism: Gammaproteobacteria bacterium; assembly: GCA_035760685.1. Taxonomy (GTDB): domain Bacteria; phylum Pseudomonadota; class Gammaproteobacteria; order Steroidobacterales; family Rariloculaceae; genus ZC4RG20. The sequence continues at coordinate 11,113 of DASTSM010000279.1, forward strand.
TA
>DASTSM010000280.1:0-7225 GCA_035760685.1 Gammaproteobacteria bacterium
GGCACCTCGCGATGACGCCGCTCTACCTTTGGCGCGGCGCGTTGGTCGCCTTCCCGGTGCTCGTCGCCGCTCTCGCGTACGCGCTGCGGCGCCGCGACTACGGGTTCGCAGTCTTCGTGCTGCCGGCGTTCGGCATGATCATGTTCTACGCCGCGCTGTCGCATTTCATTCCGAGATACGGGATGCCGGCCTCCCCGTTCATCGTCGTATGCGCGGTCGCCCTCGCGCACGCCGGGGCGATAGCGGCGCAGCGCGCGCTCGCCGATCGCGCCCGCGGCATCGGGCGTAGCGCCGCTTCCGGCGCTTCCGCACCTTCGGCCGCTTCGGCCGCTTCCGCCGCTTCCGCCGCTTCGGCCGCTTCCGCCGTCGCGGATCCGCACCTCGTGTAAGATCGTTCCCGACTCCGCAAAAACCGGGGGGAAGACGTGCGGGCGACGACGATGAGGCGCCGAGAGTTTCTTCGCGCGGCAGGCGGTCTCGGCGCGGCCGCGCTCCTCGCGGGCCGGGGCGCGCGAGCGTGGGCGGCGGGCGAGCGCAAGCGCGTCACGATCGGCGGCCGAGCCGCGCGCGTGGTGGACATCCACGCGCACTGCATCGCGCCGCGGCTCGCCGAGGTCTTGCCCGAGGCCGCGCCGCCCCGGGCCGTGCTGCCGGGCCTCACGCTAGGCCCCGAGCGGCTCGAGGTCATGGACGCGCGCGGCATCGACGTCCAGGCGCTCAGCATCAATCAGTTTTGGTGGTACACGAAGAGCCGTGAGCTTGCGCAACGCATCGTGAGCCTGCACGACGAGACGCTCGCCGCGTGGTGCCGCGCGCATCCGGATCGCTTCGTCGCGTTGACGTCCGTCGCGCTCCAGTATCCCGATCTCGCGGCCGATCAGCTCGAGCACGCCGTCGAGACGCTGGGCCACCGCGGCGCATCGATCGGCGGCGACGTGAACGGCGAGCCGCCGACCTCCGCGAAATTCGATCCCTTCTGGGCCAAGGCCGAGGCGCTCGGCGTTCCGGTCTTCATGCACCCCAACAACGCCGAGCACATCGTTCAGCCCGGCGCCCTCGGCGGCCGGGGGGACCTCGGAAACATCATCGGCAATCCGCTCGAGACCACCGTGTTCCTCTCGCACATGATCTTCGAGGGCACGCTCGACCGCTTTCCGAAGCTCAAGGTCTGCGCGGCGCACGGCGGCGGCTTCCTGCCGTCGTATCTCGGCCGCAGCGATTACGCCTGCGAGCGGCGCGGCGCGGCGTGCGCGAACCGCCGCGCGCCGCACGAATATTTCAAAGATCAGATTCTCGTCGACTCGATGGTCTTCAGCGCCGAAGGCCTGCGGCACCTCGTCGCCGAGACGGCGCCGAGCCAGGTCGTCTACGGCTCGGATCTGCCGTACGAGTGGCCGGACACCATCGACCTCATCGCGGAGGCGCCGTCGCTCGGCGATGCCGAGAAGATCGCGATCCTCGGCGGCAACTTGATCTCGCTGCTGAAGATTCCGGCGGCATGAAGGCCGACATTCCGGCGCGATGATGGCCGGCGCGCGCCGCTCTTGCTAAGCGGCTTGCAGCGCCTTCAGCACGCGCGCGGCCGTGAACGGAAACTCGCGCATTCGCACGCCCGTCGCGTCGAAGAACGCGTTCGCGATCGCGCCGGCCCCGGCGGCCATGACCTCCTCGCCCGCCCCCGACGGCGCATCCTCGAGCCGCTGCACGACGACGGGCGTGACGGCCGGGCACTCCTCGAAGCGGAGCACGCGGTAGTCGTTCCAGTCGAGGCTCGTGACTCCGTTCTCGTCGAACGTGACCTCCTCGAAGAGCATGCGGCTCGCCGTCTGCACGAGCTGACCCATGATCTGCGCCTCGACGTTCCCTAAGTTCACGGTCTGGCCCGCGTCGATCGCGCCGTAGAGATGGGTGACGGCGACGCGGCCCGTGCTCTTGTCGACCTCGACCTCGGCGACCGCCCCGCCCCACGACCGAAGATGCGTGCCGAGACCGATGCCGCGGCCGCGCACGACGTCGCCCTGCCGGCTCACGGTGTTCGCGGGCCGCGAGGACCAGGCGGCGGCCTTCGCGGCGGCATCGAGCACGCCGCGCCAGCGCTCGTCCGCAATGTTCCGCCTCCGGAACTCGTAAGGATCGGAGCCCACGCGGTACGCGAGCTCGTCGATGGCCTGTTCCGATGCGAACGACTGCGAAAGATCGAGCGGCGATCGAAGCCACGCGCCGCGCAGATATTTCGCCGTGCGCAGCCGATGATTCACGAGCTTCAGGTTCTCGATCGCGTACATCGCGCCGCAGTTCTGCGGGCTGACCTGCTGGGAGACGAGGAACGCCCACTCCTCCGGCGCCGCGCCGGTCGCGAGCTGCTGCGAGGGCTCGATGAGGCTCCAGTTGTGATGCCAGCCGTCGTACTGATACGCGACGATCCTGCCGGATGCGTCGGCCGCGGCCTGCACCTCGCCGACGTGCGCGGGACCGTAAGGGTCCCAGCCGTGCTCGTCGGCGCGCATGAACTGCACGCGGACCGGCGCGCCGGCCAGCTGCGACAACAGCGCCGCGGCTTGCGCGACGTCGTCGTAGCAGCTGTGGCCGTAGGTGCCTGAGCCGTCGCAGAACTGAACGCGCACGCGGTTCTCGGGAAGCCCGAGCAGCCCGCTCACCGTCCGGCGCGTGTTGTAGCAATCCTGCGAGCTGCAGATCACGAGCGCGGAATCCGCACGCACGTCGGCGAGCGCGCAGTTCGGCGCGAACGTCGCATGCGACTGATAGGGCGCGCGGACGGCGAACGAGACGACGTGCGGCGCGCTTTTGAGCGACTCGGACGCGGCGCCGCGCTCGAGCACGACGACGTCGTCGGTCTCGTCGCCGCGCATGCGCGAGTGCAGCTGATCGAAGGGCGGCAGCGAGGGCGTCTCGTCCCACGTGACCGCAAGCTGCCGCGCCGCGCGCACCGCATCCCACTCGCTCTCGGCGACGACGCCGATGAAGTCGGCCTTGCGCAGCACTCGGGCGCCCGGGATGCCGCGGATCGAGGACTCGTCGATGGATAACACCTTCGCGCCCGCGCCGTAGGCGCGCTGGCCGCGCGGACGCACGACGCGGCCGTGCAGCAGCCCCGGCAGCCGCAGGTGTTGAATGTACGTGTAGCTGCCGGCGACCTTGGCCGGCAGATCGAGGCGGGGCGCGGCCTTGCCGACGAGCTTGTACTCGGAAGGCGGCTTCACGGGCGCCGTGCCCGAGACCGCGACGTCGAAGCGCTTGTCGCCGAGCAGCTCGCCGTAGGTCACGGTGCGCCCCGTGCCCTCGTCGGTCACGACGCCGCGCTCGATGCTGAGCCGCTCCGCCGGCACGGCCAACTTCTCCGCCGCGAGCATGAGCAGCGCGCGGCGCGCCTCGGCCGCCGCCGCGCGCACTTGCGGGCCGCCGCGCGCGATCGACGCGCTCGAGTACGTGCCGCCCTGGTTCGGCGTCACGTTCGTGTCGATCTGCACGGTCTTGATCTGATCGAGGCCGAGGTCGAGCTCCTCGGCCGCGATCTGCGGCAGCGCCGTCGTCGTGCCCTGGCCGAGCTCGACGAAGCCGATGTAGAGCGTCGCGGTATTGTCGGAGTGAATGGCGAGCCAGGTGTCGAGCTGCTTCGCATCGGGCGGGCCCGCCTCGGCGCCTCGCCCGGCCGTCTGCGCGCGCGCGTGCTGGGGCGCGGCGCCGAGGCTGAACGCGACCACGAGGGCGCCGCCGGCCTTGAGAAACTCCCGGCGGTCGAAGGGCTGCGACGCGGCTGCGACGACGGAAGCGCCGGCTCGCGGCGCGGCGCGACGCTCGGCGCTCATGCGCGCGGTCCCGATATCGCGCCGGCCGCTCGCGCGATCGCCGCGAGGATGCGCGGGTACGTGCCGCAGCGGCACAGGTGGCCGTTCATGGCGCTGCGGATGTCCGCCTCCGTCGGGGAAGGGTTCTGCGCGAGCAGCTCCGCGGCCTTGACGATCATGCCGTTGTAGCAGTACCCGCACTGCGGCGCCTGCTCGTCGATCATCGCCTGCTGCACGGGATGAAGCTCCGGCACGCGGTCGAGCTTTCTTTGCGCGGCGTACCAGGCCGCCAGACCTTCGAGCGTCGTGATGTTTTTGTCCTCGACGGCCGACACGGGCGTCACGCACGAGCGGATCTCCTTGCCGTCGGCGAGCACCGAGCACGAGCCGCATTGGGCGAGGCCGCAGCCGAAGCGCGGCCCGCGGAGCTCGAGCTCGTTGGTCAGCACGTAGAGCAGCGGCGTGTCGGGCGCGGCTTCGACCGTATGCCGCCGGTCGTTCACGCGAATACGAAGCTTGTCGGCCATGGGCGGGAGCGCCTCCACTGAAGCCGGCGCGCGGGAGAGCCGCGGCCGGCCATCGAATCTTCGCCGCTTCGGCGAGAAGCGGGTTTATTTTGAGGCATGAACATAGCAAAGAACCGGCCGGTGGACACGTGTCGCGGGCCGGCGCCGCGGTCGTAGGGTCGGCGGCCGAGCGCGTCCCGGCACCGGCCGCCGTCGCCGTGCAGTCAGCCGGCGGAGCGGTTGCGCGCTTCGCGCGCGCTCCCTAGACTCGTATCAAGGCTCGGTCGAAGCCTCCACGTCCGCGGAAAGGGCCGCGCCCACGACACGCCTCGCTCGCTGTGCATACGAGCGTTTCCCTTATCTGCCTGGGCGGACGCAGGCGTGCGATAAGGGGAATGTCTCATGGCCGATCGGCGCTGGACCTATCCGCATTTCAGACTCGACTTCGAGCAGCAGCAAAAGCGCGCCAAGGAGCTGTTGAAGGCCGCGCGCTCGGGCGACGCCGAAGCGCTCGCGCGGTTCAAGTCGTCTCCGCCGAAGCTCGCGGAAGCGCAATTCCTCGTCGCGCGCGAGCTGCGCTTCGACAACTGGGCTCATCTCAAACGGCACATCGCCGCGATGACGCGCGAGCGCGACGCGGTGGAGACGCTCGACGGCGAGCTCCGCACGCTGCACGTCCGCTGCGGCAGCGACATCCGCGCGACGCTGCTCGAGGCCGGCTTTCGCGGCGACTTCTACGAGCACAGCTATCCTTATCTCTGCGGTCCCGTCCGTGAGGGGCCGGGCTGCCTCGAGCAGCGTGCGCGCTTTCTCGTCGACAGCTACGCGGACTCGCGCGATCCGCCGCTCGAGTACGAGGCCGTGCTCGAGGGGTTGCGCCAAGACGAGCGGCGCTTGCACGACTCGGCCGATTACGAGCGCGTCGCGATCTGGTCGGAGCTCGACTGCTATGACCAGCTCGTGCTCGTGCGGCTGCTCGGACATTACGCGGCTCACCGGCGTCCTCCGCGGCTCGAGCTCGTCAACGTCGGCGCCTTCCCGGGGGCGGCGCGCTTCATCGGGCTCGGGCAGCTGCCCCCCGAGGCGCTCCGCCTGCTCTGGGCGACGCGGAAACGCGCGACGCCCGCGCAATTGCAGCTCGGGCTCGACGCATGGCGCGCGCTGACGAGCGAAGACCCGCGCGCGCTTGCCGCGATCATGCGCACCGGCACGCCCGCGCTGCCGCTGCTCGCGCCCGCGCTGCATCGGCATTTGCGCGAGCTGCCCGCCGTCGAGAACGGATTGTCGTTCACCGAGGCGATGGTGCTCGAGCTGCTCGCGAAACAGACGCGGAGCCTCGAGCGGATCTTCGTCGAGCTCAACACCGTCGTCGATCCGCTGCCGGGGCAGGGAGACTTGCAGGTCCGCGACCGCGTGCTCGCGATGGAGCGCGCGACCGCGCGGGTCTACACGCGGCAGGCCGGCGTCGACCGCAACGGCGTCGCACGGCCGCCGTGGACGGACGTGCTGACGATCACGGACCTCGGCCGCGCGGTGCTCCGCGGAGAGGTCGATTTTCGGTCGCTGGCGCCTCCGCCGCGGTGGGTCGGCGGGGTCGAGATCGGAGCGGAAAACGCGGATTGGAGGTGGGACGAGCGCGCGAGGGACGCGATTCGTTTCTAGCCGCTCGGCTCATCAGCTCCAGCGCAGCGGCGGCGCGAGACCGATCATCGCGAGCAAGCCCCAGACGCAGAGCGCGATGCCCCCGCAGAAGTAGAGCAGGAGGAAAAAATGGAAGGCGAGCGGATTGTCGCGCCGGTTAGGGCGATAGACGCCCGCGAAGCCGTTCGCGCCTGCGCGCAGCTCGCCGCGAAGATAGCCTCGATATGCGACGGCGAGCACGCCCGCGCCGGCGCCGATCAGGAAGAGCACGCTGAGCCAGCGCGGCATCATGCGCGGCGGGCTCCCGTGATTTTTCTGACTACCGTCGAGAGCCCGACGATCGCGGCGGAGAGGAGCGCGGCCTCGAGGATCTCGAACGGCCACAGGTTGTGCGACGTCGGATCGAGTGAAACGCCGAGGCCGATGCGCATCACGACGAACGCCATCATCGCGGCCGGCACCGCGGCCACGACCCGCCAGCCGCCTCGCCAGCGCCAAAGGGCCCACGCGGGCGCCGCGATCCCGAGCAGGCCGAGGACGCAGACGGCAAGCATGAAGACCGCCAGGAGCAACGTGTCGCCCGGGCTCGACGGCTCGCTCGTTTGCTGCTCGTAGGCGGCCCGCTCGGCCGCGTCCGCACGCGCCTTGAGCTCCTCGACCCATGCGGGCTTCGGTTCGCGCGTCGCCGGGCTTGCCGAGCCGCGGACTTGCACGGGGTACACGGCGACGATCTCGGTTCCCGCATCCGTGCCGTCGCCGGCGCTGATGCGCACCTCGTCGACACGCGCGTCGGGGTCGATCAGGAAGAACCAGCCGAGCGCTTCGCCCGATCCCGTGTACGTCGCCGACGGATTCGAGCCGGCGTCGACGGCCCGGCCTTGGAAATAGGGCCGCGCCCAGATGCGCACGGGCTCGTCCGTCTCGTAGCCGATCCGGAGATAGAACGTCTCGTTGCGGCGGAGCGAAACGACATCGCCGGAGGGCTCCGTGGCCAGCACGGTGACCGTCGTTTCGGCGTAAGCGGCACCGGCCCAGCAGAGTCCGGCCGCGGCGAGCCATCCGGGCGCGGCGAGCGATCCGGCCACGGCGAGCCATCCGGCCGCAGCGAGCCGAGCGGGTACTGCGAGCCAGCCGGCTGGGGCGAGCCGAGCGCCTGCGGCGAGCCGGGCCGCGAAGGCGAACGGCGCCATTGCGCCGAGTTTTCGCATGCGATGTCTCAAGAGGCGAAAAGGCGTTGCGGCGATATTGCCCAACCGCACGCGAACCGAGATG
>DASTSM010000281.1:0-3921 GCA_035760685.1 Gammaproteobacteria bacterium
GGTCTGACCCCATTTTTCCTCAGGCGCCCGTCTCGGCCTCGGACGGTGCCTGCTCGGGGGCGGGCTCGCTGCGCTCGTCCTCGGGCACGGCCTCGGGGGCGGCCTCGTCCGCGGCCTCTTCGCTCGCGGCCGCGCGCCCGCGCGGCGCCTCGCGCGGCTTCGCCTTCGTGACGCGCGCGCGCTTCTTGGCCGGCGCCTTCTTGGCCCGGCCCGGCGCAGCCTTGGGCCGGCCTTCCTCGTCGAGCTCGACGAACTCGTCCTCGCCCGCCGGCATCTCGGGGATCGAGGCCTTGCCGAGCAGCACGGCGTCGGCGATGCCGGCCGCGTAGAGCTGAATCGCGCGCATCGCATCGTCGTTCCCGGGGACCGGGTAATCGATGCCCTCGGGCGAGCAGTTCGTATCGACGATCGCGACGACGGGGATGCCGAGCTTGTTCGCTTCCTTGACCGCGATCTCCTCGTGCCCGACGTCGATGATGAAGACGGCGTCCGGCAGCCCATCCATCTCCTTGATGCCGCCGAGGGCGCGCTGGAGCTTGTCGCGCTCGCGCGCGAGCGTGAGCAGCTCCTTCTTCGTGAATTCGCTGCGCGGGTTCTCGGCCGAGGTGATCTCCTCGAGATCCTTGAGGCGCTTGATCGATTGGCGGATCGTCTTGAAGTTCGTGAGCATGCCGCCGAGCCAGCGCTGGCTCACATAGGGCATGCCGCAGCGCGCCGCCTCCTCCGCGATGGCCTGGCGGGCCGCGCGTTTCGAGCCCACGAACAGGACCGTGCCGCCGTCCGCGACGACCTTGCGCACGAAGTCGCAGGCCTCGCCGAACATCGGCAGGGTCTTCTCGAGATTGACGATATGAATCTTGTTGCGCTCGCCGAAGATGAACGGGGCCATCTTCGGGTTCCAGAAGCGGGTTTGATGTCCGAAATGGACGCCCGCCTCCAGCATCCGTCGCATCGTGACGTCGGCCATGGAAGCTCCTTGTGGGGTTGAACCTCCACGCGCCCCCGGGAGCAACTCCGTTTGTTTGGTATCATCCAACCAACGGAGCACCCGGCTCTCGGGTGATCGGCGCGTGTGTGTATTTCGACCCGAGCCCGCCGCCGGAAATCCGAATGCGGATCGCCGTGGGGCGAATTGCTTGGGCCGGTCGCGCTTTATACCATAGCCAACTTGGGTGCAACAATGTTCGAGCCGTTCCGCTCACGCGATCCACGCCCTCCTCGCCCGGGGGGATTCTTACCCCGAGATATGAACGTCACGATCAAGACGCCTGAGGAGCAGGAGAAGATGCGTACGGCCGGACGCCTCGCGGCCGACGTCCTCGACATGATCGGCGAGCACGTGCGTGCCGGCGTCTCGACGGCCGAGCTCGATCGCATCTGCCACGACTTCATCGTCCACGAGCAGAAGGCGATTCCCGCGCCGCTGAACTACCGGGGCTTCCCGAAGTCGATCTGCACCTCCGTGAATCACGTCGTGTGCCACGGCATTCCGGGCGACAAGAAGCTCAAACCGGGCGACATCGTCAACATCGACGTCACGGTCATCAAGGACGAGTTCCACGGCGATTCGAGCCGCATGTTCGTGGTCGGCGAGCCGAGCGTCATCGCGGAGCGGCTCATGCGCATCTGCTTCGAGTCGATGTGGCTCGGTATCCGGGCGGTCAAGCCCGGCGCGCGGCTCGGCGACATCGGCCACGCCGTTCAGCGGCACGCCGAGGAGCACCGGTTCTCGGTCGTGCGCGAATACTGCGGCCACGGCATCGGGCGCGTATTCCACGAGGACCCGCAGGTGCTCCACTACGGCAAGCCCGGCACGGGCCTCGAGCTCGTACCGGGCATGACGATCACGGTCGAGCCCATGATCAACGCAGGCCGGCGCGAGGTGAAGCTGCTCTCGGACGGTTGGACGGTCGTGACGAAGGACCACTCGTTGTCGGCGCAGTGGGAGCACACGGTGCTCGTGACCGAGACGGGACACGAGGTCCTGACGCTCGGCGCCGAGGACCGGGCCGCACGCGGCGCCGGCGGCTGATGCCGCCCGCTGCGCGAGCCGCGATGCTCGTTCGGAACCACACCTAGCTCGGCGGAAGCGCATGGCAACTCCGGCCGAGTCCACCCTCAAGGGCCCCGCGGCCGGCGAGATCGACGCGGGCGCGCTTGCCGACGCGCTCGCCGGCGGCCCGAATCCGCTCGCGACCTTCAGGAAGGCGCTCGAGACCGCGAACGTCTCGCTGCGCGAGCGCTTCATGCGCAACGACCCGATCGAGGAGCTCGTGCAGAGCCGCGTGCGCGCGATCGACCGAGTCATCGTCGCCAGCTGGAATCACTTCTCCCGCCCGATCTCGGACTCGGCCGATCTCGTCGCCGTCGGCGGGTACGGCCGCGGCGAGCTGCACCCCGAATCCGACATCGACCTGCTCGTGCTGCTCGAAGGCGGGGACGCGGGGCGCGCCTCCGACGAGGCGATCAGCCGCTTCCTGACCTTTCTCTGGGACATCGGCCTCGAGGTCGGCCACAGCGTGCGCACGCTCGAGGACTGCGAGACCGAGGCGCGCAAGGACGTGACCGTCCTCACGACGCTCATGGAAGCGCGGCTCCTCGCGGGGCTCGGCCGGCTGTATGCGGCGCTGCCCGAGCGCATCGGCCCCGACCGCATGTGGAGCTCGCCCGAGTTCTTCAAGGCCAAGGTCGCCGAGCAGGAGGCGCGGCACCACCATTTCTACGACACCGCCTACAACCTCGAGCCGAACGTCAAGGGCAGCCCGGGGGGACTCCGCGACATCCAGACGATCGGCTGGGTCGCGCAGCGGCACCTCGGCATCCGCCGTCTCGAGGAGCTCGTCGACCACGACTTCCTGACCGAGGGGCAGCTGCGCATCCTGCTGACGGGGCAGTCCTTCCTGTGGCGAATCCGCTTCGGCCTGCATCTCTTGACGGGACGGCGCGAGGATCGCTTGCTCTTCGACCACCAGGTCAAGCTCGCGCAGATGCTGGGCTACGAGGACGCGAGCTTCACGCTCGCGGTCGAGCAGCTCATGCAGCGGTACTACCGCACGGTCATGGAGGTCTCGCGGCTCAACGAGATGGTCATGCAGCGCTTCGAGGAGGCGATCCTGCTCGACAAAGGCGCGCCCGCGCTGCCCATCAATGCCCGCTTCCAGGCGCGGAACGGCTATCTCGAGGTCGTCGACGAGAGCGTCTTCGCGCGGGATCCGTCGGCGCTGCTCGAGATCTTCGTGCTGCTCGAGCAGAACCTCGATCTCAAGGGCGTCAGCGCGCGCACGATCGCGCTGATCAAGCAGCACCTCTGGCTCATCGACGAGGAATTCAGGCAGAACCCGCGCAATCACCGGCTGTTCCTCGACCTGCTGCGCGCGCCGCAGGGCGTCACGCGCACGCTGAAGCGCATGAACACGTACGGCGTGCTCGGGCTCTACATCCCCGCGTTCGGCCGAGTCGTCGGGCGCATGCAGTACGACCTGTTTCACGTCTACACGGTCGACGCGCATACGCTCTTCGTGGTCGAGAACCTGCGGCGCTTCGCGCTGCCGCGCTTCAATCACGAGTTCCCGAACTGCAGCGCGATCATGCAGCAGCTCGAGAAGCCCGAGATCGCGTACCTCGCGGGCCTCTTCCACGACATCGCGAAGGGCCGCGGCGGAGATCATTCCGAGCTCGGCGCCGTCGACGCCGAGGCGTTCTGCCTCGAGCACGGCATGAGCCGCTACGACGCGCGCCTCGTGGCCTGGCTCGTTCACCATCATCTGCTGCTCTCGCTGACGGCGCAGAAGAAGGACCTGCACGACCCGCGCGTCGTCACCGAATTTGCCCGCACGGTCGGCGACGAGACGCACCTCGACTACTTGTACGTGCTCACGGTCGCCGACGTCCGCGGCACGAACCCGAAGATCTGGAACTCGT
>DASTSM010000282.1:0-3019 GCA_035760685.1 Gammaproteobacteria bacterium
CATGGCGGGTCACAGCAAATGGGCCAACATCCGCTTCAGGAAGGGGGCGCAAGACGCGAAGCGGGGCAAGATCTTCACGAAGCTCATCCGCGAGATCACGAGCGCCGCGAAGGCCGGCGGCGGGGACCCGGCATCCAATCCGCGCTTGCGGCTCGCCATCGACAAGGCCAGGGCGCAGAGCATGCCGAAGGACAACATCGACCGTGCCGTCAAGCGCGGCACGGGCGAGCTCGAAGGCGTGCAGTACGAGGAGACGCGCTACGAAGGTTACGGTCCGGGGGGTGTCGCCGTCTTGGTCGATTGTCTGACGGACAACCGCAACCGCACCGTGTCGGAGGTCCGCTTCGCGTTCACGAAGCACGGCGGCCATCTCGGCGCGGACGGCTCGGTCGCCTACCTGTTCACGCACGTGGGACAGCTCACGTACGCGCCGGGCAGCGACGAAAACCGCATCATCGAAGCGGCGATCGACTCGGGCGCGAGCGACGTCGTGACGAACGAGGACGGCTCGATCGAGGTGGTGTGCGAGCCGGCGGATTTCGAAGCGCTACGCGCTGCGATGACGGCGGCCGGGCTCGAGCCCGAGTCCGCCGAGATCACGATGCGCGCCTCGACGAAGGTCCCGGTCTCCGTCGAGGACGCCGCGGCGCTCCTCAAGATGCTCGACGCCCTCGACGAGCTCGACGACGTCCAGAACGTCTACTCGAACGCCGACTTTCCCGAGGACGCCCTGGAGGAATCCGCGTGATGCCGGGCGAGCGATGAGCCGCCGAATACGCATACTCGGGATCGACCCGGGCTCGCAGATCACGGGATTCGGCATCGTGGACGTCGAGGGCGGCGGCAGAGCCTGCGCCGTGCGCTGGGGCTGCATCAGGACCGCGGGCGATCACAGCACGCGGCTCAAGGTCATCTTCGAGGAGCTCGGCCGCGTGGTGCGGGAGCTCGAGCCGGCCGAGATCGCGATCGAGAGCATATTCGTGCACCGCAACGCCGACAGCGCGCTCAAGCTCGGGCAGGCCCGCGCCGCCGCGCTTTGTGCGACGTTTCACGCGGACTTGCCCGTGTTCGAGTATTCGCCGAAGCACATCAAGAAGGCCGTGGTCGGCACGGGCCGCGCGGAGAAGACGCAGGTGCAGCACATGGTCAAGCTCATGCTGGGGCTCAAGGAGGCGTTGCAGGCCGACGCGGCGGACGCGCTCGCGGCCGCGCTCTGCCATGCGCACTCGCGCGGTCCGCGCTCCGCCCTGCTCGCCGCGATGCGGCCCGCCGAGGTGCGGCCGGGGTGATCGGGTTCCTGCGGGGCAAGCTCGTGAGCAAGCGGCCGCCGTCGCTCACGCTCGAGGTCGGCGGCGTCGGCTACGAGATCGACGCGCCGATGTCGACGTTCTATCGTCTGCCGGAGCTCGGCGAGGTGCTGACGCTCGTGACGCATCTCGTGATCCGCGAGGACGCGCACGTTCTTTACGGTTTCTCGAGCGAGAGCGAGCGCCTGCTGTTCAGGAATCTGCTCAAGGTCAGCGGCGTCGGCGCGCGCACGGCCTTGGCCGTGCTCTCGGGCATGAGCGTCGAAGGCTTCTACAACTGCATCCGCAACAAAGACATCGGGAGTCTCACGCGCATCCCGGGCGTCGGGCGCAAGACCGGGGAGCGCCTGCTGCTCGAGATGGCGGACCGCCTGCCGGCCGACATCCTCGCGTTCCCGGGCGGCGGCAGAGCCGCGGCGACTCCCGAGGGCGAGGCGCACGAGGCCCTGCTCGCGCTCGGCTACAAGCCCGCCGAGATCGAGAGAATGCTCAAGGATCTCGATGCGTCGAAGCTCTCGACCGAGGAGCTGATCCGCGAGGCGCTGAAGCGCGCGCATTCGAAGCGAGGGAAGCCGTGAGCCCGCGCGCACTCGAAACGAGGGAAGCCATGAGCCCGCGTGCGTCCGAAACGAGGCACGCCGTGAGCGATCGCTCGCACTCGAATCGGAGGACGGCGTGAGCGAGGACGTTCGCCTCATCGACGCTGCCGCACGCCGCGACGACGAGGCGTTCGACCGCGCCGTGCGCCCGCGCCGGCTCGAGGATTACGTCGGCCAGCCCCGCGTCAAGGAGCAGATGCGGATCTTCGTGACCGCCGCGCGGCAGCGCGGCGATGCGCTCGACCACACCTTGCTGTTCGGTCCGCCGGGCCTCGGCAAGACCACGCTCGCGCACATCGTCGCGAACGAGCTCGGGGCGCAGCTGCACCAGACGTCCGGGCCCGTGCTCGTGCGGCCCGGCGATCTAGTCTCGCTGCTCACGGCGCTCGAGCCGCGCGACGTGCTCTTCGTCGACGAGATCCATCGTCTGACTCCCGTCGTCGAGGAGGTGCTCTATCCCGCGCTCGAGGATTTTCAGCTCGACATCATGATCGGCGAGGGCCCCGGCGCGCGCTCGATCAAGCTCGACCTGCCGCCGTTCACGCTCGTCGGCGCGACGACGCGCGTCGGGCTCCTGACCTCGCCGCTCCGCGACCGGTTCGGCATCACGCAGCACCTCGAGTTCTACGGCCACGAGGACCTCGAGCGCATCGCGAAGCGCACCGCGCGAATCCTCGACGTTCCGATCGACTCCGGCGGCGCGCGCGAGATCGCCGCCCGCGCACGCGGCACGCCGCGCATCGCGATCAGGCTCGTCCGGCGCGTTCGCGACTACGCGGAGGTCGAGGCCGACGGCCGCATCGACGCCCGCGTCGCGCGCGCCGCGATGGACATGCTCGAGGTGGACCCGCACGGCTTCGACGCGATGGACCGAAGGCTTTTGCTCACGATCATCGAGAAGTTCGACGGCGGGCCCGTCGGCGTCGAGAGCCTCGCGGCCGCGCTCGGCGAGGAGCGGGGGACGCTCGAGGACGTCGTCGAGCCCTACTTGATCCAGGAAGGTTTCCTGCAGCGCACGGCGCGCGGGCGCATCGCGACGCGGGCCGCATTCCTGCACTTCGGCGTCGCGCTGCCGCCGGGCCGCGAGCGGCCCGAGACGCCGGAGCTCTTCGA
>DASTSM010000283.1:0-2145 GCA_035760685.1 Gammaproteobacteria bacterium
GAGCAGGTGGTCGCGCTGCTGGACCAGGGCCGGGTCGAGGAGGTCGGCCCGCTGCTCTCGGCCTCCCACGCGTCCCTGCGCGACGTCTACCGCGTGACCGTCCCCCAGCTCGACGTCGCGGCCGCGGCCGCGGAGGCCGCGGGCGCGCTCTTGGGGCGCCGCATTCGCGGCGAGCGGGTAGCCGCGATCGCGCCCGAGGCGTCGGGAAAGTACCGGCTGGTGAAGCACTGATGCGGACCGCGGGCTTCCCGTTGCTCGAACGCGGCTACGACGGCTCGCCCTTCATCTACCTCGACAGCGCCTCGACGACCCCGAAGCCCGGCTCCGTCGTCGCGGCCGTCGCGCGCTACTACGAGACGCTCGGGGCGAACGTGCATCGCGGCGTGCATCCGCTCGCGGAGGCCGCGACCGAGGAGTTCGAGCGCGCGCGGCACCGGGTCGCGGCGCTGATCGGCGCGCAGCCGGCCGAGATCGTGTTCACGCGGAACGCGACGGACTCGTTCAATCTGCTCGCGCGCGCGTTGCGGCTCAGGCCCGACGACGAGGTCGTGTTTCCGGCGTCCGAGCATCATTCGAACTACATGCCGTGGCGCGTCGCCGGAAAGCCCGTGCTCGTCGACATCGACGAAGAGGCCGTGCCGAGGTGGTCCCAGCTCGCGTCGCGGATCGGGAAGCGCACGCGCCTCGTCAGCGTCGCGCACGTCTCGAACGTCACGGGCGTCGTCGCGCCCGTCGAGGAGTGGATCGAGACCGCGCACAAGGCCGGCGTTCCCGTCATGCTGGACGCTTCGCAGTCGGTCGCGCACCTGCCGATCGACGTGCGCGCGCTCGGCGTCGACTTCATGGGGTTCTCGAGCCACAAGATGTTCGGGCCGAACGGCGTCGGCGTGCTGTACGTGCGGCGCGACCATTTCGAGAGCCTCGGCCTCGGCAACGTGGGCGGCGGCATGGTCGCCCTGCACGAGGAGGAGCGCTTCGCGCCGCTCGAGCCGCCGTATCGGTACGAGGCGGGCACGCAGAACATCGAGGGCGTCATCGGCTTGGGAGCCGCGGTCGACTACTTGAAGAGCGTCGGCATGCCGGAGATCGCGGCGCACGTGCACGAGCTCGCCGACCAGCTCGTGCGCGGGCTCGCCGAGCTCCCGAACGCGACCGTGCTCGGGCGCTCGGCGCGCGATCGCATCGCGCTCGCGACCGTGTCGCTGACGTTGCCCTCGATGCGGCAGCAGGAAGTCGCGCGGCTGCTCGCCGACTCGCACGGCATCTTCGTCTCGGGCGGATACCACTGCGCGCACGTGCTGCATCATCGACTCCGGCTCGACGGCACGGTGCGCGCGTCGGCGCACGTGTACAACGACGCGGGGGACGTCGAGGCGTTCTTGCGGGCGCTGCGGGAGCTTTGACGCGGCGATCGTGCCGCCAACGGTCTCGCACGAGCGATGCTCCTGTGCCGGCCGTCGGAGGTTTACTACGCCGCTTAACTTATCGTGTTGCCGCCATGACATGGAAACGAACCACATAGAAATCCGGCGCGCGCAGGTCGAGGACGCTGCGGAAATGGCCCGTCTCGCGGGCGAGCTAGGCTATCCAACCAGCTCGGAAGAAATGGAAGGGCGCCTAGCCGGACTCTTGGACGATGAGAGGCATTACATCGTCGTTGCCCGTGCCGGCTCTGAACCGTTGTTGGGATGGATGCATATCGAACATCGGGTTTCCCTCGACGGTGGAGAAAGGGCGGAGCTCATGGGGTTGGTCGTCGATTCGAAAGCTCGGAGGCGAGGATTGGGCCGCGCGCTCGTCGATGTAGCAGAGCATTGGGCTCTCGCGAAGGGTTTGGGGAAACTCACGGTGCGCTCAAACACGGCGCGGGACGTTTCTCATCCATTCTACGAGGCTCTCGGCTACACTCGAACGAAGACGCAGCATGTTTATGCGAAACCGCTCGCGACCCGATCTCGGCCCGGGCAGAAGGCGTCGAAACCGTGACCGTTGAATGCCAGGATGCATGATCGATGAAGTGTCTACCGCTGGTCTTGTCCGCCGCCTCGATCGCCGGGTGCGCGCAGCCTCCGTCGGACCGGCCTTCGCTCGAGCAGGACCTCGCCGCGATCGCCGCCTTCAACGAGCGCTACCTCGGCGCGATCA
>DASTSM010000284.1:0-18357 GCA_035760685.1 Gammaproteobacteria bacterium
CGAAACGCCCGGCAGGGCGCGGGTGCGTTCCAGCACGGCGGCGTAAAAGGCGTTGCGGCTCGCGGCGTCGCCGTACTTCGCGGACGGCAGCGTCTCGGCGATGAGCAGATGATCGGACCGAAATCCAGGATCGACCGCGAGCAGGCCGGCGTAGCTTCGCAGCAGCAGGCCGACCGCGGCGAGCAGCACGACGGTCAACGCGATCTCGCCGACGACGAGCGCATTGCCCGCGATCGTCCTGCCCGAGCCCGCGCCGCGGCCGAGGCTCCGTTTGACCGCCTCGCTGAAATCGACGCGCGCGGCGGCGAGCGCGGGGCCCATGCCGAAGAGCAGCACGGTGAGCAGCGTGATGGCGCTCGTGAAGCCGAGCACGGTCAAGTCGAGCGACGGGGCCGTGCCGTTCGGCAAGGTCCCGGGGATCAAGCGCGAAAGATAGCCCATCGACGCAGCCGCGAGCGCGATGCCGCCGGCGAGCCCGAGGCCGGCGAGCACGGCGCTTTCCGTCAGGAGCTGCCGCAGCACGCGCGTGCGGTTCGCGCCGAGCGCTTGACGCACGGCCATTTCCTTCCGGCGCGCGGCGCCCCGGGCGAGCAGCAGGTTCGCGACGTTCGCGCACGTGATCAGCAAGACCGCCGCGACGGCGCCGAGCAGGACGAACAGCGCGCCGCGGACGTCGCTGTCGCCGAGGAGGTCGGCGCCGCGCGCGAGCTCGGCGCGCAACGGTGCGACCGCGGCGCCGATGTTCGCGTTCGTCTCCGGATAATCGTCGGCCATGCGCTTCGCGACCGAGGTCATCTCGGCCTGCGCCTGCGCGATCGTGACGCCGGGCTCGAGGCGAGCCACGACCCAGAGGGCGTGGTTGTTACGCTCTGCGAGCTCTTGCGGCGTGAACGACGCCGGCACGTAAATCTCGACGTCTTTGTTCGGGTAGTTGAAGCCCGAGGGCACGACGCCGATGACGGTGTGCTTGACGTTGTCGAGCACGATGTCGCGCCCGACGATCGCGGGGTCCGAGCCGAAGCGATGCACCCAAAGCGCCTGACCGATGACCGCGACGGGCGTCGCCTCCGGACCTTCGTCGTCCGGCGAGAACGTGCGGCCCAGGATCGGCGTGACGCGGAGCACCGAGAAGAGGTTGCCCGTCGCGCGCATGGCAGCGACCTGCTCGGGCTCGCCGCCGCCCGTGAGCGTGTACTGTGCCAAGCCGCTGAAGAGCGCCATGTCCTGGAACGAGCGGCTGCGCGCCTTCCAGTCGACGTAGTTGGCCGGAGCGACCGTGACGCGCGACGTGCCGCCGGTCGAAGTCCAGTCCTCCCATAGGAGCACGAGTCGATCCGGCTCCGCGAAGGGCAAGGGCTTGATGAAAACCGCGCTCACGACGCTGAAGATCGACGTATTCGCGCCGATGCCGAGCGCGAGGATCAGCACGGTCAGCACCGTGAACCCCGGGCTGCGGCGCAGCAAGCGAAGCGCGTACCGGAAGTCTTGCACGAGCATGGGAGTCACGGGCCTTCGCTTGAAACGTGCGTCTGCTGCACGCAACCGCCGTGCCAAAGCGCGGCGGAGCGGCATCTCGTTGATCTGTGGGCGCAAGCCGCCGAGGTGCAGCGAGCGCGCAGGACGAAAACGTCCCGCAATCGAGCCGAGCCATCCCGATCCCGGGACGGGTTCTACAATCGGGTGATCGCGTCCGCGCTTTCCGAGGTGGTGTCAATGACGAAGATGAAGCTTTTCGGCGAGCCCGGGTGGGGGTCGGCGATCGTCGAGACGCAGCTCGACTGGTACGGGCTCGAGTACGAGCTCGAGCGCGTCGGGGATCTCTTCAAGTCGGAGGAGGCCAGGCGGCGCCTCGAGGCCGTGAATCCGTTGGCTCAGATTCCGACGCTCGTGCTGGAGGACGGCAGCGTGATGACGGAGAGTGCCGCGATCACGCTGTACCTCGCCGAACGCACGGGCAACGACACGCTCGTGCCGTCGCCGGGCGACGTGAACCGACCCGCGTTCCTGCGCTGGCTCGTCTTTCTCGTCGCCAACGTCTATCCGACCTATACCTACGCCGACGATCCTTCGCGCTTCGTCGAGAGCGGCGCCGAAGCGCAGCAGCGCTTCCGTGCCGCCGTGGGCGGATACGCCGAGCGGCTGTATAGGCTGCTCGAGGGCGAGGCGCGGGCGCCGTGGTTTCTCGGCGAACGCTTGTCGGCGCTCGACATTTACATCGCCGTCATGAGCCGCTGGCGCCCGGGGAGGCCGTGGTTCGCGGCGAATGCGCCGAAGCTCATCGCGATCGCGAAGGGGGCGGAAGCGCTGCCGCGGCTCGCGGCGGCCTGGGCGCGAAACGCTGCGTGAGGGCCGGCTCGGTGCTTCGCCGAGCGATCTCACTTAAAAAAACGGCCGGCGCGGTGAGGCGCCGGCCTAGCGACTTCAGCCCTGAGCGATCAGAGCGTCCAGTTCAAGGCAAGGAAGACCTGTCGGCCGAAGATGTCGTACGTCCCATACGTGTTCGGCGCACCGCCGGCGCTGATGTCCGATGTCACGAACGGCGGGTTCTTGTCCGTAAGATTGTTGATGCCCGCGCGAAGCTGGAACTTCCTGACGGTGTACGTCGCGGCGAGGTCCAGGTAGTTTTGCGCGCCGATCTTCGCGTTGAACGGGTCGAAGCCCGCGAACGCTGAGTTTTGCAGGGTCGGATCGGAGTCGTTGTTGTCCTGTTTGACTTCGCCGATATAGCGCCAGCTCAGCGTTGCGGATACGCCTTTGGACGTGTTCCACGTCGCCCGAAGGATGTGCCGCCACGTGGGGTTCACCGTCTGACAAGTGACGCCGAACAAGCCCGTGCAGTCGTAAGTATGCGCGCCCGGATACGGCGTGGTTTCGTTCTTCAGCATGTAGGAGCCGGCCAGCGCGAGATTCAGCGAGCCGCGCCGCTGAAAGTCCAGCTGATACACCGCCTGCAGGTCGACGCCGCTCACTTCGCTGCTCGCGATGTTTTGGTTGGTTTGAACGATGTAGCCGCCGGTCAAGACGCTCGCACCGTCGAGCGAGAAGGTCTCGGGGTTACGCACGAGCTGACTGCAGAACACGGGATCGCCCGTGTCGGGGCAGCCGTTCAGGAGGACGCTCGCCGGGAACGTGCCGACCTCGTCGTCGAGTTGAATGTCCCAGTAGTCGATGCTGCCGTTGAACCCGGGCACGCCCTCGGGCGTGATCGTCACTCCGAGGCTGTACGTATGCGCCTCCTCGGGCCGCAGGTTTTCGTTCCCGCCCTGAAGCTGCGATAGCTGGCTCGCGGTGCCCTGGGGAATCCGGTTGGTCGAGCCGCCGTTGCCGTACGCGGCCGTGAAGGCCGCCGCCTGGTCCGGCGATACGGTCCGCAGGCACTCCTCCAACGTATTGACCGCGGGAGTGGTGCCGTTGTTCGTCGGGGCGCACGGGTCGGTGCCGATCTGGATCTTGCCGACGAGCTGAGGGGTGAAGAGCTCGATGATGCTCGGGGCGCGGATGGCCTTGTTGTACGAGGCCCGGATCCGAGCGCTGTCGACCGGCGCGTACTGAATCTCGAACTTCGAGGTGTTCACGGCTCCCGTCGTCGAATAGTCCGAGCGCCGGAAACCGGCATCGATGCTGAGATCGGTGACGCCCCGCTTGTCCTGGACCAGCGGTAGGCGCAGCTCCGCGAAATATTCGTCGACGTCGACGGCCTCGTCGATGGCGACGGACGCGCCGCCGAATCCCGACAGCAGGCCGCTGAGCTCGGCGTCGTCGGGCTTGAAGTTGACCTTCTCTTCCCGGGTCTCGTAGCCGACGTTGATCCCGAGGCCTTCGTTCGCGGACGGCAATTTGACGCCGTACTCCTCGAGATTGCCCGTGAAGTCGACGTGCACGGTCCGCAGGCTCGTCGTGCCGTTCGCCGTGCCCGTGGTGTAGAGATAGTCGAGCGCGTCTTGCGTGACGCCTCCGTCGGCGAAGATGTTGTAGGGCACGCACGGCGGGCCGACGATGCAAACCGGCTCGCCCGTCTCCGGGTCCGTGGTGACTTGCAGCGCATTCGTGATCTTCTGGAGGTTCAGGTATCGGTCGTTGGCCGTGTAGAACTGCACGTAGTAATACTGGCCGTAGCCGTCGAAGGTCCACGCCCGGCCGATATCGCCCCTGACGCCGGCGACGCCCCGGTAGTTGGTGTGCTCGTAGTCTTGAATGCGTCCGCCGCCCTCGATGTTCCGTCGGCCGATGAATACGCTCGCCAAGGCCGATCCCGGCGTCGCCGTATCGGCCGCGATCTCCGCGGGCGAGCAGAGAATGTTCCGCTGCTGGTCGCTCAGCAAGGGATTGCTGCAATTGATCAGATAGTTGTTGTCCGCCGTCAGCACGTTGCCGCCCGCGAACAGACCCGACGGGGCAATCTCCTGGTGCGTCTTGTCGTTCATGAAGCTGAATTCGACGTACGGCTCCACGTGCTCGTTGAGGTCGTAGTGCCCGATCAGGCCGGCGGTGGATCGCCGGTAGTCGCGGGTGATGAAGATATCCTTTTGACTGTTGAAGACGGCGGGCGGCGTCGTGTCTTCGGTGCCGATGGGCACGAATTGATTTCCGAAGACGCTGAAGACGGCCGTCGGGTCGGACCCGAGCGGGCCGGTCTTCGGCTGGAACAAGTTGGAGTTGCCCGATCCGCCCATCGAGGCCGTGCCGAGCGGCACGCCGTCTTCATCGGTGTCCGTGAACAGCTGGCCCGCGCCGTAGTCGCGCTGATCCGACCTCACGCCGTCCTGCGTCTGGTAACCGAGGTAGACCGTGAAATTGCCGCGGCCGTCTCCGCTGTTCGCGCCGGCGATCATGCTGTATCTCGTCGTTCTGCCGTCGGTCGTGGTGCCCGACGGCGCGTCGAAGCCCGCGTCCCTCGCGAGCTGCTGCGCGAACTCGTTGTCGTTGTCGTGCCAGTTGAAGCCCGTCTGCACGTCGAACTGGATGCCTTCGTAGTCCCTCTTCGTGACGAAATTGATGACGCCCGCGATGGCGTCGGAGCCGTAGACGGCCGATGCGCCGCCCGTGACGACGTCGACGCGCTCGATGAGCTCGGAAGGGATCTGGTCGAGGTCGGGCGCCGGCTGTGCGATCGCGGTATAGGGCGAGCCGATGCCGAGCCGCCGGCCGTTCACGAGCACGAGGGTGCGGTTCGGCCCGAGACCGCGCAGGTCGGCCGTTGCGACGCCCCCGGCCGTGGTCAGACCGCTGGTCCGGTTGCCGAGATCCTGACCGAGGTCGTTGTTGAAGTTCTGCGGCAGCAGCTGAAGGATGTCGCTGACGTCGTTTCTGCCGGATGTCCGGATGTCCGTGGAGCTCACGACTTGTATCGGGCTCGTGCTGACGAGGTTGGGGTCGGGAATGCGCGTGCCCGTGACGACGATCTCCTCGGGTCCCTGATTCTGCTGCTGCGCCAGGAGGACCCCGGAATACGCGACGCAGGCGAGGGCCGATCCCAGATGGACCGCAGCACGGCCCGTCGCTTTCGACGCAACAAGACGAGTTGGAGGCTTCTTGTTCATCGTTGATTCCTCTGTCTATAGCGGTCAGGTTGTCGGATCGTGGGTAAACTCCTTTCCTAGGCCGTGGCACGTTCAGCGCGCCGCCGGCCGAGCGGCGCCACACGAGTCGATGGCGTCGTGCAATGACGAAAGGCGGCGCATTTCTCCAGAGACTCTGGGGTAGCGCGAGGTGCGGACATGGCTCGAAACCTCCTGCCCTCCACAAGTTTAGTCCCGGCTCTCGAAGGAATAGGCGGGGACGAATACCCATTCGAATGTTGCGGGTATGTCCTAACTGATTGAATTCTTTGGATGCACATACGCGACGCTTGCAAGCTCAAACGTCTTTGGCTTGCGGTAACCGACCGCGCGGGCCTCGATACGGCCGTCTAGTCCTTCGCTGATCGCCTCTCCTCTGCGTCTCGCCTTTGTGGAACTCCACCGCTAAAGTGGCGCCCAACGAGGACGTAAACGGGCGCGTGGATCGAGACATGAATAGAGACATGAATCGAGACGTGACCCGCGACGCGACGCTAGAGGGGGATATCGACCGACGATGGCCAAGTTTCTGCTCCGCAGGCTCTCCTACCTGCTCGTTCTCGTCGTCGTGTCGACCTCCGTCGCCTACCTCCTCGCCGCGACTCAGCTGAATCCCCGCTCCCGGTACGAGGGCCGCAACCCGCCTCCGCCGCCCGCCGTCGTCGACGCCGCTCTCGACGCGATCAACATGAACGACAAGACGCCGCTCATGCAGCGGTTCGCGCGCTGGGCGGACGGCGTCGTCCACGGCGACTTCGGGCGCACGATCGACAACACGTCGGTGAACGACGAGTTCAAGCGCCGCGTGTTCGTGAGCCTCCGGCTCCTGCTCGTCGGCTCTATCCTCGGCACGGTGCTCGGCGTCGCCGCCGGCGCCTACGGCGCAGTGCATCAGTACGAGATATCGGATCGAGCGCTCACGCTCTTCTCGTTCGTGATCCTCTCGATTCCCGTCGTCGTGCTGGCGGTGCTGTTCAAGAATGCAGGCATCGGGCTCAACAACGTGCTCGGCTTCACGGGGGACACGAAGCTGCTCTACACGACCGGGGAGATCACGCCGGGCATTCCGCCCGGGACGTGGGACGCTTTCGCGAACCGTCTCGCGCATCTCGTGCTGCCGTCGCTCGTGCTGATCGCGATCGGCACCGCGTTCTACGGCCGTTATCAGCGCAACGCGATGCTCGACGTGCTCGGCAGCGACTTCCTGCGCACGGCGCGAGCGAAGGGCCTCAGCCGCCCGCGCGCGCTCGTCAAGCACGGCCTCCGCACCGCGCTGATTCCGATGGCGACGTTCTTCGCGTACGAGTTCGCGCTGCTCTTCGTCGGCGCGACGTTTACGGAGAAGATCTTCGGCTGGCACGGCATGGGCGAGTACTTCGTCGACTCGGTCACGAAGAACGACGTGAACTCGGTCGCGGCCGTCACGCTCTTCGTCGCCGTGCTCGTGCTGATCGCCGGGTTCTTGTCCGACGTCGCCTACGCGATCCTCGACCCGCGCGTTCGGGTCTGAGGCGGCGGGCGAGATCCTAGAGGCGAGATCTTAAGACTCGTGTCCGAGGCAGCAACTGAGCTCGAGGTCCCCCCCGCGGCCGAGACGGCCGCGGCGCCCGCGTCCCGCCTCGCGCTCGTCGCGCGGCGCTTCATGCGCCAGCGCCTCGCGCTCTTCGGCCTCGCCGTCGTCGTCGCGCTGTTCGCGCTCGCGTACCTGACTCCTTATTTCACGGAGTGGCAGTACAACGAGCTCGACATGCGCGCCTTCCTGTCGCCGCCCTCGCTCGAGCATTGGTTTGGCACCACGCAAAACGGCTTCGACATGTTCGCGCTCACGATGCGCGGCATGCAGAAGTCGCTCGTGATCGGCCTGCTCGGCGCGCTGATCTCGACCGCGCTCGCGGCCGTCGTCGGCGCGTTCGCGGGCTACTTCGGCGGCTGGCTCAACACGACGCTCGTCGGCCTCGTCGACCTGCTGCTCGTGCTGCCCGCGTTCCTGATCATCGCGATCCTGTCGCCGACGTTCGAGGGCCGCACCTGGTTCGTCTTCGTGCTGCTGCTCGCGGCGTTCCAGTGGATGATCACGGCGCGCATCGTGAGAGGCCTCACGCTCTCGCTCAAGGAGCGCGAGTTCGTTCACGCCGCCCGCTTCATGGGCGTGCCGGGCTGGCGCATCATCTTCCGCCACATCCTGCCCAACATGTCGTCGCTGCTCATCATCGACGCGACGGTCAACGTGAGCTCGCTGATCCTCGCCGAGGTCGGGCTCTCGTTCTTCGGCTTCGGCGTGCAGCCGCCCGACGTCTCGCTCGGCACGTTGATCGGCGATTACTCGGGCGCCGCGCTGACCTTCCCGTGGGAGTTCTATTTCCCGGCCGGCTTCCTCGTCGCGCTCGTGCTCGCGATCAACCTGATCGGCGACGGCCTGCGCGACGCGCTCGATCCGAACGCGGGCGCGGGGGACGGCGCGTGAGCGCAGCGAGAGGTGTGAGCGCCGCGGCATCGCGGCCGGCCGCCCCGGCGCCGGCCGAGCCGCTGCTCGAGGTCCGCGATCTCACGGTCACCTTCCCGAGCGAGGCGGGCGCGGTTCAAGCCGTGCGCTCGCTGTCGTACGACGTGCGTCCCGGAGAGGTGCTCGGCATCGTCGGCGAGTCGGGCTCGGGCAAGACCGTCTCGTCGCTCGCGATCATGAGCCTGCTCCCTCCGCATGCGCGCGTGTCGGGCTCCGTCCGTTTCGAAGGCCGGGAGCTCGCCGGCCGTCCCGACAGGGAGCTCTCGGATCTCCGCGGCCGGCGCATCTCGATGATCTTTCAGGATCCGCTCTCGGCGCTGACGCCGGTCTACACCGTGGGCGACCAGATCGCGGAGGCGATCCTCGTGCATCGCCGCGAGGTCGGCCGTGCGGCCGCGCGCGAGCGCGCGATCGAGCTCCTCGATCTCGTCGGCATCCCGAACCCGAGCCGCCGCGCCGCGTCGTTTCCGCACGAGTTCTCGGGCGGCATGCGCCAGCGCGCGATGATCGCGATGGCGATCGCGAACGATCCGAAGCTCATCATCGCGGACGAGCCGACGACGGCGCTCGACGTGACGATCCAGGCGCAGATCCTCGACGTGCTCGGGCGCGCCCGCGAGGCGACCGGCGCCGCGATCCTGCTGATCACGCACGACCTCGGCGTCGTGGCCGGGATCGCGGACCGCGTCGGCGTCATGTACGCGGGCAAGCTCGTCGAGCTCGGCGCCGTCGACGACGTCTTCTATCGCCCGCGCATGCCGTATACGTTGGGCCTGCTCGGCTCGATCCCACGCCCGGACCTCGGTGCGCGCCAGGCGCTGACGCCGATCGAAGGCTCGCCGCCCTCGCTCGTGGCGCTGCCGCCGGGCTGCCCGTTCGCGCCGCGCTGCCCCATGCGCATCGAGCGCTGCGTCGAGGCGGAGCCCGCGCTGCTCGAGATGCCCGCTTCCGGCGAGGCGCATCGCGCGGCCTGTCATCGAAGCCGCGAGGTCGAGATCGGCAACCTCTCGAGCGCCGACGTGTTTCCGGCGCCCGCGCCGCTGCCGCCGAGCGCGGAGCGGGCTCGCGCGGAGCGGGCCGCCGTGCTCGAGGTGCGCGGGCTCGTCAAGGAGTTCGCCGTGACGAAGGGCGCCGTGCTGCGCCGCAGGGTCGGCTCGCTGCGGGCCGTCGACGGCGTGAGCTTCGATCTTCGCGAGCGGGAGACGCTCGCGCTCGTCGGCGAGTCGGGGTGCGGCAAGACGACGACGCTCATGGAGATCTTGAATATGGGCCGCGCCGACTCGGGGCGCATCGACGTCCTCGGGCACGACACGGCGGCGATGACCTCGGACGAGCGCTTCCGCGTGCGGCGCAACGTGCAGATCGTCTTCCAGGACCCGATGGCGTCGCTCGATCCGCGGCTGCCCATCGGCGACATCATCGGCGAGCCGCTCGACGCGCACGGCGTGTCCGGGTCCGAGCGCGCGGCGCGCGTCGGCGAGCTGCTCGCGCTCGTCGGCCTTCGGCCCGAGCATGCGAACCGGTATCCGCAGGCGTTCTCGGGCGGGCAGCGCCAGCGCGTCGGCATCGCGCGGGCGCTTGCGCTCGAGCCGAAGCTCCTGATCCTCGACGAGCCGGTCTCCGCGCTCGACGTTTCGATCCGCGCCGGCGTCATCAACCTGCTCGAGCGGCTCAAGGCCGAGCTCGGGCTCTCGTATCTCTTCGTCGCGCACGATCTCGCGGTCGTTCGGCACATCGCGGATCGCGTCGCCGTCATGTATCTTGGCCGCATCGTCGAGATCGGCGGCGTCGAGGAGGTCTTCGAGCGGCCCGCGCATCCGTATACGCAGGCGCTGATCTCGGCCGCGCCGCTGCCGGACCCGCACAAGGAGCGCGCTCGCGAGCGCATCGTGCTCGAAGGCGATCTCCCGAGCCCGCTCGATCCGCCGTCGGGCTGCCGCTTCCGCACGCGCTGCCAGCGCTTCGCGCGCGAGCTCGACGACGCGGAGCGGCGGCGCTGCATCGAGGAATCGCCGGCGCTCGAGCCGAGGTCGGGGGGCGAGGGACATCTCGATGCGTGTCATTATTCGGAGCCGGCGGCGGTGCTGTGAGCCGCACGGCGGGAGAAACGGCATGAACACGAGGTCGAGTCGAGCGGCGGCGGCGATGCTGCTTGCCGGTGCTCTGCTGCTGGCTACGGCGTGCGGGGGACCCGATACGGCGGGCGTCGGCGGCAGCGGTCGCGGCGGCTTCGGTCGTTCCGGGGCGCCGTCGGCGACGGCGAACGACATCAATCCGATGCCGCGCGATCGCCTTCGCGACGGCGGGACGTTCACGTGGCCCCTCGACGAGATGCCGGCGGACTTCAACCTCAACGAGCTCGACGGGAACCTGCAGACGGGCATGTGGGCCGTGACCGGGTCGCTGCTGCCCGTCGCGTACAACAACGACGCCGCAGGCGTCCCCGTTTGGAACCCCGATCTGCTCGCCTCCGAGCCGACGCTCGTGACGGAGCCGCAGCAGGTCGTGACCTACGAGATCAATCCGAAGGCGGTGTGGTACGACGGGACGCCGATCACGTGGCAGGACTTCTACTGGCAATGGAAGGCCTTGAACGGTACGAACCCGGCATACAGGATCACGTCGGCAAACGGCTTCGAGAACATCGAAAGCGTCGAGCGCGGCAAGGACGACCGCGAGGTCGTCGTCACCTACGCAAGGCCCTTCGCCGATTGGCAGTCGCTTTTCTTTCCGCTCTATCCGGCGTCGACGAACAAGGATCCGGCGATCTTCAACGACGGCTGGCGCGAGAAGCCGCTGACCACTGCGGGTCCCTTCAAGCTCGCCTCGATCGACCGGACGACGAAGACCATTACGCTCGTGCGCAACGAGAAGTGGTGGGGCGAGCCAGCCAAGCTCGACCGCGTCGTGTTCCGAGTCATCGTGCCAGACGCTCAGATCGATGCGCTCGCGAACGGCGAGGTCGACGCGGTCGATATCGGTTCCAACGCGAGCATGTACCTTCGTGCCTCCCAGATCGAAGGCGTGGACGTGCGCGTCGCGGGCGGCCCCAATTTCTCGCATTTGACCATCAACGGCACGAGCCCGAACCTTTCGGACGTGCGCGTACGCCGGGCGCTCGCGATGGGCATCGACCGAGCGGCGATCGCGCGAGCTCTGATCGGTCCGCTGGGCCTCGATCCGCAGCCGCTCGGCAATCACGTCTTCATGCTCAATCAAGAGGGCTACCGGGACGACTCCGGCGAGGTCGGAACCTACGATCCCTCCAAGGCCGCCGCATTGCTCGACGAGGCCGGATGGAAGCTCGATGGCGGCGTCCGAAAGAAGGATGGCCGCCCGCTCGAGATCGATGCCGTTATTCCGGCCGCCACCCAATCCTCTCGCCAAATCGTCGAGCTCGTGCAGAACATGCTGGGCCAAATAGGCGTGAGGGTGAATATCGACGCCGCGCCGGGCGACGACTTTTTCGACAAGTACGTCAAGGCGGGCCAGTACGACATCACGGTCTTCGCGTGGATGGGCACGCCGTATCCGATCAGCTCGGTGAAATCGATCTACGCGATGCCGACGAAGAATGCCGATGGAACCGTGAACATTCAGCAGAACTTCGCGCGGATCGGCAGCGCCGAGCTCGATGAGGCGTTCCTGCGGGCGGGCGCCGAGTTCGACCGCGCCAAGGCCCAGGAGCTCGCAAACGAAGCCGACGCGATGATCTGGCAAGAGGTGCATTCGATCACGCTGTATCAGCGCCCGGACGTCGTGCCGACGAAGAAGGGCCTCGCGAACTTCGGCGCATTCGGCTTTCAGACGCCGTGGCCCTATCAGGATATCGGCTGGGTTGCCGAACCGGAGTCACCGCAATGATCGCTCAATGGAAGCAAATGGCGGCGACGGCCGTGCTCGGCATCGCGGTCGCCTTCGTCGTCTCGGGCTGCGGCGGCGGAGACACCGGCGCGAGCCCGGCCGCCTCCCCGGCGCCGCCGCCCGCCGCCACGGCGCAAAACATCAATCCGATGCCGCGCGAGCGGCTCCGCGACGGCGGCACGGTGACGTTGGCCGTTGAGCAGATCCCCTCGACTTTCAACTACAACCACGTCGACGGCGGGCTGTACGACACGGCCAACATCGTCTGGGCGCTGATGCCGTACATGTTCGGAAACGACGGCGCCGGGGTCCCGATCTGGAATCCCGATTACTTGGCGTCGGAGCCCGCGATCGCGATCGGGCCGAAGCCGGTCGTGACGTACGAGGTCAATCCGCAGGCCGCGTGGGACGACGGCACGCCGCTTACCTGGCAGGACTTCTACTGGCAGTGGCAGGCGCTCAGCGGCAAGAATCCCGCCTACCGGATCGTCTCCTCGAGCGGATACGAGGACATCGCCGACGTCGAGCGGGGCAAGGACGACCGGGAAGTCGTCGTGACCTTCGAGCGGCCGTATGCCGATTGGCAGAAGCTCTTCTTTCCGCTCTATCCGGCGTCGACGAACAAGGATCCGCAGATCTTCAACGAGGGCTGGAAAGGCGGCGCGCTCGTGACGGCCGGGCCGTTCAAGCTCGGCTCGATCAACGCGACGACCAAGACCCTCACGCTCCTGCGCAACGAGAAGTGGTGGGGCGCGCGGCCGAAGCTCGACGCGATCGTCTTCCGGGCGATGCCCGTCGACGCGCAGATCGACGCGCTCGCGAACGGCGAGATCGATGCGATGGACATCGGCTCCGACGTCAGCAAGTATCGGCGCGCCCTGGCCGTCCCCGGCATCGAGATGCGCATCTCCGCCGGCCCGAACTACCGCCACCTCACGTTCAACGGCATGAGCCCGAGCTTGAGCGACGTGCGCGTCCGGCGCGCGATCGCGATGGCCATCGACCGCGCCGCGATCGCACGCGCGCTGCTCGGGCCCTTGGGCATCGAGGCTCGGCCGCTCGACAACCACGTCTTCATGGCCAATCAGGAGGGCTATCGGGACAACGCGGGCGAAGTCGGCACGTACGACCCCACGAAGGCGGCGCAGCTGCTCGACGAGGCCGGATGGAAGCTCGAGGGCGGCGTGCGCAAGAAGGATGGAATGCGGCTCGAGATCTCGCTCGTCATTCCGGCCGGCATCCTGGCGTCGCGGCAAGAGTCCGAGCTCATCCAAAACATGCTCGGGCAGGTCGGCGTGAGTCTCAAGATCGACACGGTGCCGAACGACGACTTCTTCGACCGCTACATCACGCCCGGCCAATTCGATCTCACCGTCTTCTCGTGGATGGGCACGCCTTATCCCATCGCCGATTCGCGCTCGCTTTACGGCCGCCCGAGCCTGGACGCCGAGGGCCGTCTCAACGTCCAGCAGAACTACGCGCGGATCGGCAGCGAGGAGCTCGACGACCTGCTCGCGCGGGCGATCGCCGAGTTCGACCGCGGCAAAGCCGAGGCGCTGGCCAACGAGGCCGACGCGATGATCTGGCAGGAGGTGCACTCGCTGACGCTCTATCAGCGTCCGGACCTCATCGCGGTCAAGAAGGACCTCGCGAACTACGGTGCCTTCGGGATCGCGCAGCCGTGGCCTTATGCGGACATGGGCTGGGTAGCGGCGGCGAAGTAGCCGGCGGGCGGCCGAGTAGCCGGCGGGCGGTGGGCCGGTCGTGAGGCATCCCATGCCGAAGATGCCGTTCCGAGTCGCCTGCAGGCTGTTTCTCGAGGCATGCTCGCCGAAGCGACGCGAGCTCGAGCGGATCCGCGGCAAATGGGGAAAGCCCGGAGCGAAAGACGGCTGGCTCGCGAGCCGCTACTTCGATCTCACCTTCGCCGCATCCAAGACGCACGTCGACGCGAGGACATGGGAGCAGCTCGAGTTTCCCGCGATCTTCTCGCAGCTCGATACGACGGAGACGCCGCTCGGCAGCCAGGCGCTCTATCGCCGGCTGCATGAATACGTCGACGATCCGGACGGGGCGCGCTATGCGGCGTATGCGGCGCTCCGCTCGAACGCGGCGCTGCGCGAGCAGATTCAGCTGAAGCTGGCCCGGCTGCGGGCGGATTCGAGCGCGGGAATCGCCGACTTCCTGTTCGGCGGGACGCGGAGGCGCTCAAGGACTGCCACACGCTGCTGCGCACGGCGGAAGGCCTCGCGGCCGTGGACGAGCCCGGCTCGAGCGCGATCCCCGAGCTCGCGCGGCTCAGAGAGGAGGGACCGCGGCGCGGAGCGGCGAGGCTGGCGCTCGGACCGCTTTCCGTCCTCACGGGGAGCAATCTGCCCGCCGGGCTCAACGAGCTCGCACAGAGCCTTTACTTGTGGTTCAACATTGCGTTTCTGCTCGAGCTCGTCGTCTATGTCCGCACGATCGATCGGTTCCTCGAGATCCGGCTGCTGCTCCAATCGACGTTCGACGCGGTCGGCGCCGTGGACGCCGCCGTCGCCGTTGCGTCCTATCTCGAGCTGCATCCTGATCACTGCCGGCCCGCGGTCGCCGACGAGCGGGTGATCGACATCCAAGGCGGGCGCCATCCGCTCATCGCAGAGCCCGTCGAGAACTCGATTCGGCTCGAGGGCCGCTCTGCGCTGATCGCTGGCTCGAACATGGCGGGCAAGACGACCTTCATCAAGATGGTCGCCATCAATCTCATCTTCGGCCGCACGCTCGGGTTCTGTTTCGCGTCGAAGGCCGCGATTCCCCGCTCGAGCGTCATGGCGTCGATTCGCGGCGAGCATTCGGTAGCGTCCGGGAAGAGCCACTACTTCGCGGAGGTCGAGGCGATCCATGCGTTCATCGAGAGCGCGAGGCGAGGCGACTGCGCGGTGTTCGTCATCGACGAGCTCTTCAGGGGAACGAACACGGTCGAGCGCCTCGCGATTGCGCGTGCCGTGCTCGAATCGCTCTGCGAGAACGCGCAGCTGCTCGTGACGACGCACGACGTCGAGCTTCAGGCGCTGTTGGCGGGCCGCTACGACCTCTATCACTTTCAGGAGGACCCCGACGTCGAGGGGTTCTTCGACTATCGGCTGCGGGCGGGCGCCACGCGCGCACGAAACGCCATTCGATTGCTCGAGCGCATGGCTTTTCAGGACGACGTCGTCGCGCGGGCGATGAGCTATGCGGCGGCCACGGACGAAGACGTCGCGGCCGAAGCGCAGTGATACAGGGAGCGCCCCCTACTCGTGCCGCAACACGGTTGCGGGTCTAAGCCGCGCCGCGCCCAAGGTCTGCCGAGCGACGGCGATCCCTCCGATCAGCAACGTCGCGATCAGGCTGCCGACGAACGGCATCACGGAGAGCTCGATCGGGTCGATGAATATCGCGAGGTAGGCGTGCGCCGCGGCGTACGCGAACGGCCACGCGATCAAGTTGGCGGCCGCGACCGGCCGTCCGAAGGCCGCGAGCAGCATGAGCGTCATTTGCGCGGCGCTGCCGCCCAGTATCTTGCGGACGCCGATTTCGCCGCGGCGCCGATTCGTGACGGATAGCGCCATGGCGGCCAGGCCGATCGCCGCGATGGCGACCGCCAAGACGGCGAATGCGGTAAAGGCCTGATTGATGCGCGCGAAGGCGGCGTAGCTGTCGTTGAAGTAGTCGTCGGCGAATCGGCGCTTTATCGCGACGTTCGGCGCGAGGCGCTTCCAGAGCGCGTCGACGGCGGCGACGGTGCCGGAAACATCGCGCGCGGAAAGCCGGACGACGTGAAAGTCGAGGTCGGCCGGATTGAAGAGGAAGATGCGCGGCCGGGGACCTGCGCTCGCCGAGATGCTGAGCACGCTGTTTTCGACCACGCCGATGACCTGGTAGGCGAAGCCGGCCGGGTTGTAGATCTGCCTGCCGAGGATCTCGCCGGGCGATGCGGCGCCGAGCTCCTCGGCCAATGCGTGCGAGATAATGACGCTCTGCGTTCCGGTCGGCGGCCTTCCGACGGCCGCGACGTCCCCGCTGCGCTGCGAGCCGAAGGGTCGGCCCGCCAGAAGCCGCAGGCCCAGCGTCTTGAAAAAGTCTTCCCCCACGAGATACACGAGCGCCGCGCTTTGCGGGGCCGACGGCGACGGCACCGTCCTGAACGGCAGCACGGCGTGCGGATCGGTCCAAGGCGGCTGCTCCATGAGCGACGCGGAAACGACGCCTGGGAGGCGGAGCAGCTCCTCTCGGAGAGTCGGCTGCGATACGCCGGTCACGCGCGGATCGTTCTCGATGACCAGCAGCGGGTCGCTCGAAAGCTCGAGCGCCGTTCTCTCGAGCTCTCGGTTCTGCGAATAGACGACGGCGACGGCGACGAGCAGGAACGCGACGACTGCGAACTGCGCGCCCGCGAGCCAAGTGCCGAGGAACCGCGGGCCGGACCGCGAATGGCCGACGCGGAGTGCGCTCATCGGCCCGATCCTCGACAGGAGCAGCGCGGGATAGGCGCCGGCGACGACGATCACGGCGACGACGAGCAGCAGCAGCGCGGCCCAAGGAGTCGAGTCGATGAGCAGGCTGCCGAGCTGCATGTCCAGTAAGCGGTCGGCGGCCGGTATTGCGGCGGCGACGAGCGCGAGCGCAACCGCAAGCGCCGCGAGCGCGAGGACGGCGACCTCGGCGAGGTATTGCGCCGCGATCTGGCGAGCCGTCGCGCCGAGCGTCTTGCGCACTCCGATCTCGCGGGCGCGGACGGCGGCGCGGGCGGTCGCGAGATTCACGAAATTCGCGCAGGCAACGCCGAGAACCAGGACGCCCAAGACGACCGCGATGACGTCCACGGAGAGCCCGCTCTGCCTCGGGAGCAATGCGGCGCTCAAGGCCATGGGCAACAGGTTCCCGACGGGAATCAAATCGAAGTCGAGGTCGAAATCACGCAGTTGCTGCTCAGGAACGTGACGCGCGGCGAACGCGGGCAGCTGCCGGCGGAGGTCGGCGCGCGTCAGCGAACCGTCCTTCGGGAGCAGCACATAGGTCGTGTCGGTGCCGTTCACCCAATTCTCGGGCTCCTGCGCGAGCTGCCTGCCGAACTGCTGGTAGTACATGGCATCTGCAAAATCCGCGGATAGAAGCATGTCGAATCGCAGTGGGGCGAACGACGAGCCGCCGAGGTGCGAAGGTCCTCGGATCGCGTCGATGACGCCGGTCACGGTGCCTTCGATCGCGTTGTCGACGAGAACGGCGCGTCCGAGCGCGTCCTCGGTCCCGTAGAGCTTCTGCGCCGCCTGCTTGGTCAGGACGACGCTGCCCGGCGTTCGCAGCGCGGCGCGCGGGTCGCCGGCGAGGAACGGAAGATCGAAGATGTCGAGGAAGGCGGCGTCCGCGACGAGGCCCCGGAAGCGGACGGACCGGTCGCCCGAGTGCACGGCGATGTCCTCCGCCGCGTTCTTCTTGGGCAAGACGACGCGCGCGACGGCCGGAAGCTGCGGAAAGTCGGCTTCGAGGTACTCCGCGAGCCAGCGATTGCTGAGCGGGCGGATGCCGCTGTCGAAGGTTCCCTCGCGCTCGCGGTACCGCGTCGTGACGACGAGCGTACGATCGGCATTTGCGAACTGCCGATCCGCAGACCGCAAGTAGTCGGCAACCGCATAGGCGACGACGAAGCAGCCGAGGCCGAGCGCCAACGTGAAGACGTTGACGACGGTCGCCCAAGGCGCGCGACGGCAAGCGCGGATGGCGCTCGCTAGGTAGTGCTCGATCATCGATTCGGCTCCGACACCGGCGTAGCGGTTCCTGCGAAAGCCGTCGCCGCTACCGCTACACAGGCGTGTTACATGCGCAATACAGTGCCACTGTACTATGCGGAGGCGTGCGGAGTATAGATTCAGTTGGGAAGCCTGGAAGAAGAGGAGGCACAGCGATGGAGCAATTCACGGGCGGCTGCCTGTGCGGCGACGTGCGAATCGCGGCGTCGGGACGCCCATACCGGGTCGGCATTTGTCACTGCCTCGATTGCAGGAAGCATCACGGCGCCCTTTTTCACGCTTCCGCGGTGTTCCCCGAAGACGCGGTGACGATCGAGGGCGAAACCCGCGACTACGCCGGCCGGTTTTTCTGCCCGCGCTGCGGCTCGTCCGTTTTCGGACGCTCCGGCGACGAAGTCGAAGTGAATTTGGGTGCCTTGGATGCACCCGACCAGCTGACGCCGACCTACGAGCTTTGGACCGTCCGCCGCGAGTCGTGGCTGCCGCCGTTTCCGGTGGCGAGGCGGTACGAGCGGGATCGGGACGGCTCGAGTCGATTCGAGGAGTAGGGGCGGGCGAGTGCGAGGTGGCTCGGTACGAGCTGTGAGGAAGAGGAATCGAATGGAAAATTTCTGTAAGCCCTCGACTCCCTGGCCACAGTGCACGAGGGCCGCTTACGCTGCAC
>DASTSM010000285.1:0-30330 GCA_035760685.1 Gammaproteobacteria bacterium
AGTCGGAGTTCAGAATCGCGAAGGCGATCGACCCCGGCGTGGCATTCGCGTTCACTGCGGGGAGGTTCACGTTGTAGCGAGGCGCGGGCGCCGCAAGCGTCGGCGGGTTGCCGGAGTTCACGATCGAGTTCGCGTCCGTGCCGTTGCCGGTCACCGCGATGACGCCGTTGTTGCCGCTCTGCCGTGCGGATGAAACGCCGAAGCGCACGCCGAGGTTCCGGCTGTAGTCGTCGCTCACGATGACGATGCGCGACTCGATGAGCACCTGGCGCACGGGAATGTCGAGCGTCGTCACGAGGCGCCGGATGTCGGCCAGGCGATCCGTCGTGTCCTGCACGAGCAGCGTGTTCGTGCGCTCGTCGACCGCTACGCTGCCGCGATCGGAGAGCATGCTGTGCATCCCGCCTCCGCCCTTGATGAGGTTAGCGAGCTCGGCCGCCTTCGCATAGTTCACCTGCACGAACTCGGACCGCAGCGGCTCCAGGCCCTTCAACGCTTGAGCCGCCTGCAGCTGCGCCTGCTCCCGCGCCGCGATCTCCTGGGCCGGAGCGACGAGTATGACGTTGCCGTTGCGGCGCATGTCGAGGCCCTTGGTCGTCAGCAAGATGTCGAGCGCCTGATCCCACGGGACGTTCTGCAGGCGCAGCGTGACGTTGCCTTGCACGCTGTCGGTGACGACGATGTTGAGCCCGCTGGTCTCGGCGAGGAGCTGCAGGACGGCGCGCGTCTCGATGTCCTGGAAGTTCATCGTGAGACGCTCGCCCGTGTACTGCTTGTTCGTGTCGAATAAGCCGCCGGCCGCGACTTGCTGGCGCTGCGGCTCCTTGAGCTCGAGCGTGAACGTGTTGTCGGACTGATAGGCGACCTGATCGAAGGCGCCCGACGGCGTGACGACGAGCCGAGCGCCTCCGTCCGAGCGGACCGCGTCGAAGCTCGCGACGGGGGTCGCGAAGTCCGTCACGTCGAAACGCTTCATGAGATCCGGGGGCAGCGTGGTGTCGCTGAAGTCGACGATGACGCGGCCGCCTTCGGTACGAACGTCGACGGAGGTCCGCGGGTTCGTGAGCTGCACGATGACCTGTCCCGCTCCGTCCCTGCCGCGCCGGAAGTCGATGTTGCTGATCGATTTCGGCGCGTTCGCCGCCGCTGCCGGCGCAACAGCGCCGCCGGTCGCGGGCTGCCCCGCGAAACGCCCGGTCTCCGCGCCGCTCGGCTCCTGGCCGAGCACGACGAGCACGGTGTTTCCTTCGACGCGCGTGTCGTACGGAACCATCGTGGAGAGGTTGAGCACGACCCGCGTGCGGCCGTTGGCCTCGGCGGTCATGATGTTCGTGAGAGGACCTAAGTTCACGTCCCGCCGGCGCGAGTCGAGCGCGTCCGACGTGCCCGGAAGATCCAGGGCGATGCGCGCCGGATCGTCGATCGTGAACGTCATCGGATCGGGGGCCGTCCCGTTCAACTGCAGCCGAACCTGCACGCGCTGGCCCGACAGCGACTGCACGTCGAGCGATTGCAGCGCGAGCGCTTGGCCTCCCTGCGCGTGCGCGGCGCCAGAGAACGCCGCGGCGAGCAGCAAGGCGAGGCTTACGAAGCCGCTGCGGATCGCCGAGACTGCTCCATGTCGAACGGGTGCTGACTCAAACATAAAGTTCACTCCGTATGGCTCCCCTTTTGCCGCGATGCGCCTCATTTGTTCAGCGCGATCGCTGCCGGGCGTTCGAGATAACCGCCGAGACCGTCGGGAACGACCTCCACGAGGTCGATCTCCGACTCAGTGATCGTGGTGATGCGGCCGTAGTTCTGGCCCAGATGATTGCCGACCGAAACCCGATGGATGAGCTTGTCGGACGTCTGGATGAGGCCGAAAGTGTTGCTGCCCACCTTGAGCGTTCCGACCATATGCATGGTGTCGAGCGGGAACTGCTCCAGGAACTCGCGCGGTCTGTTCGGATCCGGCCCCTGAATGCTGCTCGAGCCGCTCTTGGCGCGCTCGGGCACGTCCGGCACGAACGGGGAGCGCCGATTGTCGGGCTCGTACAAGAATGTCGGCGCGGGCTGGATCTGCGGCAGCGGATCGATTCGGCCGCCCGGCCTCGCCTTGACCTCGTCGATGTAGGCCCGAAGATCGTTCATCCCGCCCGAGCAGCCGGCGAGAGTGGCGGCCGCGACCGCGGCCAGCAGCAGCCGGCTTGGAACTGCGAAGTCTGTAGCCATCATCCCCCCGAAGGATCCTCGTCGAGATAGCGGTACGTCTTGGCCGTGACATCGAGCGTAAGCTGGTCGCTGCCTTTCCCTTCCGGCTTGATCGAGATGTCGTGCAGCGTGACGATGCGGGGCAGCGCGGCCACGCCGCTCACGAACGCCCCGAACTCGTGATAGGTGCCGGTCAAGCGGATCTTGATGGGCAGCTCGGCATAGAAGTCTTTCTGGACCTCGCCCATCGGTTGAAAGAGCTTTTCCTGCAGCCCCGCGGCCAGATCGGTCTGAGAGATGTCGACCAGCAGGCTCGGCACCTCGGTCTTGCCGGGCAGCTGGCGCAGCATCGTGCCGAACGATCGCTGAATCTCGGCGAGCTGCGCGCGATAGGAGTCGAAATTCGCGGCCTTGCGCTGCTTCTGCTCGAACGTCGCGCGGAGATCCTTTTCGTCACGCTGAGCGCGCTGCAGGATCGGCATGTCCGCCTTCACTACGAACATGTATACGCCGAAGGCGACGACGGCGACGAAGGCGAGGACCACGGCCGCGACTCGAAACGGCAGCGGCCAGCGCCCCGGATCGTTCGTATCCAGCGATTGAAGCTCTTCGATGATGTTCATTTGGACGCCCTCGCCACTTTCGCGCCCGCCTTCGCCTTGCCGCGCTTCGCGCTCGGTTTCGCAGGCGCTTTCGCGGCGACCTTCGTATCGGCCCCTTCGCCTTGCTCCGCCATCGGCACTTGCTGGGCGAAAACGGTGAACTTCGAGTAATGCGCGGCGTCGGACGTCGTCTCCACGACACCGAGCGAGGGATTCTTGAGCCAGTCGGAGCTGTCTATGTTGCGCATGAGCGCCGAGACCCGCGTGCTCGACTGAGCCTGGCCGTGTATCTCGAGACGGGTGCCCGTCTGCTTGACCTCGGTCAGGTAGACGCCGTCCGGCAGCGTGTTCACGAGCTCATCGAACAAATGCACGATCTCGGGCCGCGAACGCTGCAATTGATCGATGATCTCCATGCGCGCGATGAGCCGATTCTTCTGCGTCTCGAGGCCCGAGATCTCTTCGATCTGCTTGTCGAGCTTCGCGATCTCGTCCTTGAGGACCTTGTTGCGCGCGTTCTGATTCCCGATCCAATGCTGCACGGTGAGCTTCGAGCCGTAGACGGCTAGGCCGCCGAATATAAGGGCCGCGAGCAGGGCCACCATGAAGTCCTTCTTGCGTTTCTGGCGCAGCTCCTCGCGCCAGGGCAGTAGATTGATTCTCGGCATGTCAGTCGAAGCTCCTGAGTGCTAGGCCGCAAGCCGTCAGCAGCGCCGTCGCGTCCTTGTGTACGCCCTGCGACTTCGCCCGCGACGAGGTCTTCATCTGGCCGAGCGGGTCTCCGATCTCCGTCGGGATTCCGACTCGGCTTCCGATCACATCGGCTACGCCCGGGATGTTTGCGCACCCGCCGCAAACCAGTATCTGGTCCGGTTGCTCGCGGCCGCTGCCCGAGGCGAGAAAGAACTGCAGCGAGCGGCTGACCTGCTGGGACATGTCGTCGATGAACCCGTCGAGCACCTCGGGCTGATAGTTGCTCGGCAGGCCGCCCTCTTTCTTGGCCCGCCCCGCGTCTTCGAGGCTGAGCCCGTACGTGCGCATGATCTCCTCGGTCAGCTGCTGGCCGCCGAAGGCGAAGTCCCGCGTATAGATGACCTTGAGATCCTTGAGCACGCTGAACGTCGTGGTGCTCGCGCCGAAATCCACGATCGCGATGAACTTGTCGGCGCCGCCGTCCGGCATTTGATGTGTCAGCAGCGAGCACGCGTTCTCGACCGCAAAGGCCTCGACGTCGACGACGCGCGCGGCGAGCCCTGCGGCTTCGACGGCGGCCTGACGCTGCTCCACGTTCTCGGTTCTCGTCGCGACGAGCAGCACGTCCATCATGTCCGGGTCGCGCTCGCTGTCGCCGATGACCTCGAAGTCGAAGCTGACTTCCTCCATCGGGAACGGTATGTATTGATCCGCCTGCAGCTCCACCTGTCCTTCGAGATCGGAACTGCTCAGGTTCTTCGGCATCTGAATGACTTTGGTGATCGCAGCGTCGCCGCTGATCGCAATGGCGACTTCGCGCGTCTTCGTGCCCGAGCGTTTGACGGCTCGCCGGATCGCTTCGCCGACGGCGTCGGCGTCGACGATGGCTTTCTCGTTGATGGAGTTGGGCGGTGTAGGCTCGGCCGAATACGACTCGACGCGGAATCCGCGGCCATTCTCGACGAGCTCGATGAGCTTGACCGAGGACGTCGTTATGTCAAGTCCTAACAGTGGGCGCTTTCGGCGGCTAGACAACACAGATTTTCCTTTCCAACGCAGAGGGTTGGGGTAGAATCCTACATGCGCCGTCAAATGTTTAATTTAACTATATCTCAGCCCGGATAGGTACCGTCGTGACGAGATTCACGGAACCGGGAATGCTCCAGGTGCCACTGTTGTCGCCATTCAAGGACCCCACGAACGAGCACGCACGTGCCCATAGCCCAAATATCCGGGCAAGCGCACGGGTCGGGAGCGGAAAGTGACGAGCCGGCGAAGCAGGTTTTCGACGCGCTGGAGTCGAGGTGTTCAACTGCTTCGGCAGCCCCGCTATCCTAGGCCTGGCTGTCGCCTTTCCGCCCTTAGACCGGTGGCTTTGCGTCCCCACCTTTCGGTGGGTTTGCCCACTGGCGGCGACTATGCACAAAGGCCTGGGGTCTGGCAAGGGCGTACCGTTCACAATCCGACATGAAATCCTTCGCTACAAAACTTCTCGGATTTTTAGTGGGTTGTGTCGCGGCCGCCGTCGCTCTAACGGCTGTGCTCATCGGCGGCTACTACTACGTCGAGCCGAGCTTGCCGGACGCCTCCGAGCTTCGCGACGTCCGTTTGCAGATTCCTCTTCGCATCTACACCCGCGACGGCCGGCTCATGGCGCAGTTCGGCGAGCAGATGCGGACGCCGGTTCCGTATCGGCAGATACCGCAGCTCCTGATCAACGCCGTCCTCGCCGCCGAGGACGACCGTTTCTTCGAGCACCCGGGCGTCGACGTGGCCGGTATCCTTCGCGGCGCCTTCCGCTACATCGCCACGGGCGGAACCGAGCGCGTCGCGGGCGGCAGCACGATCACGCAGCAGGTCGCGCGCACGACGAACCTGCTCTCGCGCGATTACTCTCTCGTCAGGAAGTTCAAGGAGTGGATTCTCGCGCTTCGCATCGAGCGCGAGTTCACGAAGCAGGAGATCCTCGAGCTCTATTTGAACACCTATTTTTTCGGCAAGAGCTCGTACGGAGTGGTCGCGGCCGCGAGGACGTATTTCGGCAAGCCGCTCTCGGAGCTCACGCTGTCCGAGGCGGCGATCCTCGCCGGCATCCCGAAGGGGCCGTCGATCATGAATCCGATCGCGAGCCCCGAGAACGCGAAGCGGCGCCGCGCCTACGTGCTGCGCCGCATGCGCGAGCTCGGCGAGATCAGCGACGCGGAATACCAGGCGGCCCTCAACGAGCCGATCGAAAGTCATTGGCACGGCCTCGAGCTCGAGACCGAGGCGCCCTACGTCGCCGAGATGGTGCGCCTCGAAATGCTTCGCCGCTTCGGGCCGGCCGCGCTGACCGCGGGCCTTCGCGTCACGACGACCGTCGACAGCCGCCTGCAGACGGCCGCGAATTCCGCCATTCACGAGGCGCTCGATGCCTATGACCGGCGGCATGGCTATCGCGGACCCATCGGGCACGTGGACCTGCCCGCGGGCACCGCATCCGGCAACGTGGACGAGGAACGGCTCAGGCAGGCGCTCGCGGACTACCGGCCGACGCTCGGGCTCTTGACGGGCGTCGTCCTCGACGCCGACGACTTGAACGCCGATGTGTACCTGCCCGCGCGCGGCCGTCAAACCATCGGCCTCGACGCAGTCG
Source organism: Gammaproteobacteria bacterium (assembly GCA_035760685.1). GTDB lineage: Bacteria > Pseudomonadota > Gammaproteobacteria > Steroidobacterales > Rariloculaceae > ZC4RG20. Next base: position 6,124 of record DASTSM010000285.1, read on the forward strand.
CGTGGGCGTCGCGCTACATCAACGACGACCGCGTGGGCCCGCGTCCGAATGCCGTCTCGTCGGTGCTCGCGCCCGGAGACATCGTGCGCTTCAGAGAGAAAGCCGACGGCTCTCTCGAGCTCGCGCAGCTGCCGGACGTGCAGGGCGCGTTCGTCGCGCTCGATCCCCAAGACGGCGCCGTCGTCGCGTTGAACGGCGGATACGACTTCTATCTGAGCAGCTATAACCGCGCGACTCAGGCGCGGCGCCAGCCGGGCTCCGGTTTCAAGCCTTTCGTCTACTCGGCCGCGCTCGAGAACGGCTTCACGACCGCGACGATCGTCAACGACGCGCCGCTGGCGCTCGACGATCCCGGTCTCGAGGCGACGTGGAAGCCCGAGAACTACGATCACAAGTACATGGGCGAGATCCGGCTGCGCGAGGCGCTCGTGCATTCGGAGAACGCGGCAGCCGTGCGCGTGATTCGGCAGGCGGGCATCTCATCGACGGTGCAGTACGTGCGCCGCTTCGGATTCGACGAGACGGCGACGCCCGCGAACGCATCGCTCGTGCTCGGCGCGGGCGGCGTCGCGCCCATTTCTCTCGCGGCCGGCTACGCCGTGTTCGCGAACGGCGGCCGCCGCGTCACGCCGTACTTCATCGATCGCGTCGAGGACATCGACGGCAACGTCGTGTATCAGGCGAGGCCCGCGTTCGCGTGCGTCGAGAAGCTCCGGGCCGAGGACGCGGCGGACACCGAGGCGGACTGCGTGCGGCCCGAGGAAGAGAACGCGCATACCGTGCCGGCTTCGGGGCCCGTCGACCAGACGCCGCTCATCGACGACGTGGCCGAGCTCTACCCGCGCCTCAGGCTCGCACCGCGCGTGATCACGCCGCAAAACGCCTATCTCATGACGGACATGATGCAGGACGTCGTGCGCCGAGGCACGGGCGCGGCCGCGTACCGCGAGCTGCATCGCGACGACCTGGCCGGCAAGACCGGGACTACGAACGATCTGCGCGACGCGTGGTTCACAGGCTTCAACGCGGACGTCGTCGCGAGCGGCTGGGTCGGATTCGACGAGGAGCGGCCGCTGGGCGGCCGGGAGCAGGGCGGCGTGACGGCCATCCCGATGTGGATCTCGTTCATGCGCGAGGCGCTCGAGGGCATGCCCCTGCACGAGCTCGAACGGCCGACCGGCATCGTCGACGTGCGAATCAATCCGCGTACGGGCCTCGTCGCGAACGGGACCACGGCCGACAGCATGTTCGAGAAATTCAGGATCGACCACGTGCCGCCCGCCGAGCCGGACACGCCCTATTCGAGCCCGGGGACCGATGCCGGTCCCGCAAGCTCCTCCGACCTCACGAGGTCCATCTTCCAATAACGGTTCGACGCCGTCCCGGCGACGACGAGGGCGCTTGAGACGCATGGGTAAACGCTCTTCCTCTTTCGCTGCGGCCGCCCTGCGAGAGCGCTTGGCTCAAGCGGCGGCGCGTCTCATGATCGAGCACGGCATCAAGGATTTCGGTCTCGCGAAGCGAAAGGCGGCCGAACGGCTCGGCGTCAGGGACAAGGGCGCGCTGCCGAGCAACGCCCAGATCGAAGCGAGCCTCGCGGAGCGCCAGCGCATTTTCGAGCCGCACGCGCACGAGGTCCGGCTCGGACAGCTGCGCCGGATTGCGCTCTCCGTCATGGATCAGCTCATCGCGTTTCAGCCGCGGCTCGTCGGTCCCGTGCTGGCGGGCACGGCTACGACGACGTCGGCGATCGAGCTGCACGCCTTCAGCGACTCGCCGGAGATGGTCGCAGCCACGCTCGAGGCGCACGGCGTGAGCCCTCGCGACTGCCAGCGGCGCTATCGCTACAACTCGCAGCGAATCGTCCTCGTGCCCGGGTACCGCTTCGTGCGCGACGGCACCGAGGTCGTCGTCGTTACGTTCCCCGAGAACGGGCTGCGAGAAGCGCCGCTGAGCCCGGTCGACCAGCGGCCGATGAAGCGAGCAGGGCGCTCCGAAGTTTCGGAGCTTCTGGTCGAATAGCGGAGCACCGAACAGCCGGCGCGGCGCGCCCGTCGAGGGCTGGACGCCCGGGGCTCGTCCTCAGCGTTCTTGCCGCCGTGCGAGCGGGACGTAATCCCGCTTCGTCGCCCCGACGTAAAGCTGGCGCGGGCGGCCGATCCGTGTCGCGGGATCGGCGACCATCTCGCGCCAGTGAGTCACCCACCCGACGCAGCGCGCGATGGCGAACATGACGGTGAACATGGACTTCGGAATGCCGAGGGCCCGATAGATGATGCCGGAGTAGAAGTCGACGTTCGGATAGAGATTCTTCTCGATGAAGTATTCGTCCCTGAGCGCGATCTCTTCGAGCCGAAGCGCGAGATCGAAGAGCGGCGAGTCGCGATGGCCGAGCTTCTCGAGCACTCGGTGGCAGGTCTCGCGGATGATCGTGGCGCGAGGATCGTAGCTCTTGTAGACACGGTGACCGAAACCCATGAGGCGGAACGGGTCCTTTTTGTCCTTTGCGCGCGTGATGTAGTGGTCGATGCGAGCGGCCGTGCCGATCTCCTCGAGCATGTTGATGACGGCTTCGTTGGCGCCGCCGTGCGCGGGACCCCAGAGCGCGGACATGCCGGCCGCGATCGCCGAGTAGGGATTCGTGCCGGAGCTGCCCGCAAGCCTGACCGTCGACGTGCTGCAGTTCTGCTCGTGGTCCGCGTGCAGGATGAAGAGCAGATCGAGCGCCGCGGCGGCCGTCGCGTCCACCTCGTAGACGTCCGACGGCACGGCAAAGAACATGTGCAGCAGGTTGCTGCAGTAGTCGAGCTCGTTTCTCGGATAGATGAACGGCTGGCCGCGGGAGTGCTTGTAGGCCGCGGCCGCGATCGTCGGCATCTTCGCGATGATGCGGTGCGCGAATACGTCGCGGTGCTCGGGGTTATGGATGTCGGTGCTGTCGTGGTAGAAGGCCGACATCGACGCCACGACGCCCGAGACCATGGCCATGGGGTGCGCGTCGTGGTGAAAGCCGTTGAAGAAGCGCAGCAGCGACTCGTTGATCATCGTGTGCGTTCGAATCGAATGATCGAACGCATCGAGCTGCGTGCCCGCCGGCAGCTCGCCGTGCAGCAGCAGGTAGGCCACCTCTATGAAGCTCGATTCCCTCGCGAGCTGCTCGATCGGATAGCCCCGGTACATCAGGACGCCGGCTTCACCGTCGATGTACGTGATGCTGCTCTCGCAGCTCGCCGTCGCCGCGAACCCGGGATCGAACGTGAAGATGCCGCGCTCCGCATAGAGCCGAGTCACGTCGACGACCTCCGGTCCGAGCGTGGGCTCTCGGACCGGCAGGTCAATCGATTCGCCCGACTCGGCGTCGCGGAGGCTGTAGTGCTTGTCCGTCATGCGTCGCACCTGGCATTGGCAGACTTCTGATTATTCCGACCCCTTGCCAGGGCGGATTCGATTTCGACGCGCACCCGGGGGCCGTCCGAAGCGCGCAGCCTCGGCATTATAGCAGTGCGAAAGGCTTGCGCGCGCCGTGCGCGCCGTCAGCCGGCAGCGCGGCCGTAGCGGCGGCGGAACTTATCTACGCGCCCGCCCGTGTCGACGATCTTCTGCTTGCCGGTATAAAACGGGTGGCAAGCCGAACAAACCTCGACGTGAAGGTCTTCCGTATGCGTGGAGCGAGTCTCGATCACGTTCCCGCAGCTGCAGGTGATCTTGATCGCGCGGTACTCGGGATGAATGTCTGCTTTCATGAGTCTTGAGCCTCGGGGGGCGCGAGAGAATAAAGCGGAGAGGCGCCAAAAGACAAGTCGGACCGCGTCGGGTCGTCGTCGCCGCCCCGCCGCAGCGCCGCACCTCTTATCCACAAAAATTGTGTATAAGTTTGTGGAAACGTTGCCGCTCACCCTTCGACAGTGCCGAGGCGGATTGAGTTTCTATCGATTTGGTCAAAAAACGATCATGCGTATTAAGTCTCTAGGAATCAAAGCGTTGTAATTTCATAGTGAGCGCAAGTCGCAGGAATGCGACGCAAGCTGCTTGATTCCGCGCCGGTGCACGATCGCTGTGCATAACGGCTCGGGCAAACGCTGAAGCGGCGTTAGGAAGCGGCGACAGCGCTCGCCCTTTGGGACCGGATCGCGGCCGCCAAGCGCCGCATCGCGACGGCCCGGTGACTCACCTCGTTTTTGACGCTTTTGGGAAGCTCGGCGGCCGTGACGCCCAATAGCGGGTCGATGAAGATCGGATCGTATCCGAAGCCTCCTGCGCCCGCCGGGCGCTCCGCGATTCGGCCCGCCCACACGCCCTCGGCGATGAGCGGCGTGGGGTCCGCGGGATCCGCGAGCGCGACGACGACGCAGTAGAAGCGAGCCGTACGTTCGGGTTCCGGGACGCCGCGCAGCGCCGCGAGCACCTTGTCGAGGTTGCGCGCGTCGTCTCCGGGCTCGCCGGCGAAGCGGGCCGATCGGATGCCGGGCGCCCCGTCGAGCGCGTCGACGATGAGGCCCGAGTCGTCGGCGATCGCCGGAAGCCCGGCCTCTCGCGCCGCGTGCCTCGCCTTCTGAAGCGCATTCTCGACGAACGTCGCGGCGGTTTCCTCCGCGGGCCGAATTCCGAGCTCGTGCTGAGCGACGAGCTCGAGACCGGTGCCCTCGAGCAGGGCGCGAATCTCGGCGAGCTTGCCCCGATTCCCCGTCGCGACGACCCAGCGCCGGCCCGCGCTCATGCGCGTTCGAGCACGGCCGCTTGAGCTGCCAGCAGCTCCTTGATGCCGGCCTCGGCGAGCTCGATGAGGCGGTCGAGCTCGGCGCGCCGGAACGCATGACCCTCGGCGGTGCCCTGCACCTCGATGAAGCCGCCCGCCTCGTTCATGACGACGTTCATGTCGGTCTCGGCCTCGGAATCCTCGGCGTAGTCGAGGTCCAAGACCGGCTCTCCGCGGTAGATTCCGACGGAGACGGCGGCGACCTGGCCGTGCACCGGATTGCGGTCTATCTCGCGGCGCTCGAGGAGCTTCGCCGCGGCCAGCGCAAGCGCGATGTATCCGCCCGTGATGGCCGCCGTGCGCGTCCCGCCGTCCGCCTGCAGCACGTCGCAATCGATCGTAATCGTCCGCTCGCCGAGCGCCCGCCGATCGACGACGGCGCGGAGACTTCGTCCGATGAGGCGCTGGATCTCGAGGGTCCGGCCGCCTTGCTTCCCTCGCGCCGCCTCGCGCTGCGTTCGCAGCTGGGTGGCCCTCGGCAGCATGCCGTACTCCGCGGTGACCCAGCCTTCCTGCTTGCCTTTGAGGAACGGCGGGACCTTGGCTTCGACCGACGCCGTGCAGAGCACGCGCGTCGCGCCGAACTCGGCGAGCACGGAGCCCTCGGCGTAGCGGGTGAAGTCGCGGATGAACCTCACCTCGCGCATGTCTTCGGGCTTGCGTTTGCTCGGACGCATCGAGAGGCCTCCGTCTGGGCTCGTCTACCGGGCCGCGCCGCGCCACCGCAGCGCAGCGGCCGTCGTGTTGTCGCTGTGCGGGTTGTTCCTCCCGACCGCGGTGTCGGCGAGGTCGCGGAGCGCGGCGTCGAGGGGTAGGGCGCCGTCGGCGGAGATCTGCGCGATCTCGCCGTCGTCCACGCCCGTCCAGAGGCCGTCGGTGCAGGCCAGAAGAACGTCGCCGGCCTTTAGACGCTTCGGCGCGGTGATGCTCATGTTCGGCAACGGCGTGTCTCCGCCGAGACAGCATTCGACGAAGTTGCGCATCGGATGCGACTTCATCTCGCGCTCCGCGATGAGGCCCTCGCGCAGCAGCAGCTCGACGTGACTGTGGTCTCGGGTGCGCTCGCGTACCGCGCCTTCCCGGAGCTGATAGATGCGGCTGTCGCCGACGTGCGCCCAGTACGCCGCGGCGTCCTGCACGAGACAAACGGCGCAGGTCGCGCGCGGCTTGAAGTCCAAGGCGACACCGTCGCCGAGCGCGACGACGCGCGCATGGGCTTGAGCGAGGGAGATGGTCAGGAATCCCTGCGGATCGAGCACGGGGCGGCCCTGCTCCGTGAAGCACTCGCGCAGCGTCGAGACCGTGACCTCCGCCGCCTTCGCCCCTTCAGCGTGGCCGCCCATGCCGTCGACGACGACGAGCAGCGCGGCCTCGGGAAAGGCAAAAATCTCGACTCGGTCCTGATTCTCCTGGCGGTTGCCCGCCAGGCTCACCTTTGCGTGATCGAACTGCACTCGAAGCGCTCGTGTCGTCGGTGCGCATATCTTAGACTAGCGCCGCAGATTGTTCCGATTCCCTTCCGGGGACTCCATTTTGCCTTACAGCATGACAGGTTTCGCAAGCGCGGACGCGGCTTGCCCGCCCTTTCGTCTCGTCTGGGAGCTGCGCAGCGTCAACCACCGCTTCCTCGACGTCGGCGTCCGGCTGCCCGAAGAGCTTCGCGCGCTCGAGCCCGAGTGCAGGGAGCTCGTGGCCGCCGCGATCCGGCGCGGCAAGCTCGAGTGCACGCTCAAAGTCTCGTCCGCGAAGCGAGCGCACGGCTACGCGCTCGCCGGCGACGCCCTCGAGGAGCTCCGCTCGCTGCAGAAGCAGATCGTCGGCGTTTTTCCCGAAGCCCGGCCCCTGAGTCAGAACGAGGTCCTGCGCTGGCCCGGAGTGCTGACCGAGCCCGAGCTCGACTACGCCGCGTTGTCGGCCCCCGTCGTCGCGCTGCTCGGCGAAGCCGCGGCCTCGCTGCGAGCCGCGCGGCGCCGCGAAGGCGCGCGCATCGCGGAGGTCGTGGCCGAGCGCAACGCCGCGATCGCCTCCGCGCTCGATCGAATCCGGCCCGTGCTCGGCTCGCTCGAAAGCCGCTACCGGCAGAAGCTCGAGGAACGGCTCGCGAGGCTCGAGGTGACGGCGGATCCGCAGCGCCTCGAGCAGGAGCTCGTCCTCGTCGCGCAGCGGCTGGACGTGACGGAGGAGGTCGACAGGCTTGCGAGCCACGTGGCCGAGGTCGCCGACGTGCTCAGCCGGGACGAGCCGATCGGCCGCCGCCTCGACTTCCTGATTCAGGAAATGAACCGCGAAGCGAACACGCTCGGCTCGAAATCCCAGGACGAGGACCTCACTCGCACGGCCGTCGAGCTCAAGGTGCTCGTCGAGCAGATGCGCGAGCAGGTTCAGAACCTCGAGTAGCGATGGCCGGCTCGACCCGTCCCCGCGGCCGGCTCGTCGTGCTCGCAGCGCCGTCGGGCGCAGGGAAGACGACCCTCGTGCGCTCGCTGCTCGCACGCCGGCCGGACCTCGAATTCTCCGTGTCCTATACGACGCGCCCGAAGCGCAAGTCCGAGATCGAGGGCCGCGACTACTTCTTCGTCGACGAGCGGCGCTTCAAGGAGATGGTCGACCGCGACGAGTTCCTCGAGCACGCACGCGTCTTCGATCATTGGTACGGGACCGGGCGCCGGCACGTCGAGGAGCTTCTCGACTCCGGCCGCGACGTGCTGCTCGAGATCGATTGGCAGGGTGCGAGGCAGGTCCGCGCCCGGGCACCGGACGCCCTGACCGTGTTCATCCTGCCGCCGAACGCCGAGGCGCTCGAGACGAGGCTCCGGACCCGCGGGACGGACTCGCCGGAGGTCGTGGAGCGCCGCTTGCGCGACGCGCTCGGCGACATGAGCCACTGGCAGGAATTCGACTACGTGGTCGTCAACGACGACCTCGAGCGGGCCGCAGACGAGCTTGCGGAGATCGTCGCGGGCCGAGGCGCCCGTCACCGCACCGACGACCCGGCGACGAAGGCCGCCGTCGGGCGAATTCTCGGCGGCGCCCCGAGGCCTTGACAGCCGGCCTCTCGTTAGCCGCCCTTGTTAGTAGGTATCGCGGCAATTGAAGTAAACTCAAAGGCCACCCAAGGAGGGTAACGATGGCACGCATTACAGTAGAGGACTGCGCGGAGAGGATCCCCAACATGTTCCAGCTCGTGCTCATCGCCGCGAAGCGGGCGAGGCAGCTCGCGAACGGCGCGCACGCGATGGTCGAGTGGGAGAACGACAAGCCGACGGTCGTCGCCCTGCGCGAGATCGCCGAAGGCTACATCGACGAGCGGATCCTCGAGGAGCGGGACAAGCCGATGGAGGACCTGCTCGAGCTCGACACGAGCCCGGCGCTGATCCCGGACGATCTGCTGACGCCGCGGCCGACGTCGCTCGATTGAGTCGAGGCTCGCCCCGTCATGGAGCTGACCGATGAATCAAGTCGGCGCCATCCTCGACAAGCGCATGCCGTCCGTCTGGCGTGCGGACGAGTTCGCGGAGCTGCGCGCGCGGCTCGCGACGTATCTCCCGCCGGAAGATCTCGCCGGCATCTCTGAGGCGCACGAGTTCGCGGCGCGCGCCCATGCGGGTCAGCATCGGCGCAGCGGCGAGCCGTATATTTCCCATCCCGTCGCCGTCGCCGGCATTCTCGCCGGCCTCTATCTCGACGCGGGCTCCATCAAGGCCGCGCTGCTGCACGACGTGCTCGAGGACACGCCGGTCGGCCTCGACGACATAAAGGCGCGCTTCGGAGAGGACGTGGGCCTCCTCGTCGACGGGGTCAGCAAGCTCGATCAGCTGCGCTTCGACAGCGCGGCCGAGGCGCAGGCCGAGAGCTTCCGCAAGATGCTGCTCGCGATGGTTCAGGATCTCCGCGTGATCCTCGTCAAGCTGGCCGATCGGACGCACAACATGCGGACGATCGAGGCGTTGCCGCTCGAGAAGCAGCGCCGCATCGCGCGCGAGACGCTCGACATCTACGCTCCGATCGCGAACCGGCTCGGCATCTACAGCCTAAAGGTCGAGCTCGAGGACTTGGGCTTCAGGACCTTCTACCCCTATCGCTATCGGGTGCTCGAGAGAGCGCTGCGCCGGGCCCGAGGCAATCAGCGCCAGCTCCTGCGCAAGATCGAGGCCAAGTTCGTGGACGAGCTCGCAAAGAGCGGAATTGCCGCACGCGTGACCGGCCGCGAGAAGCACCTTTACAGCATCTATCAGAAGATGCAGCGCAAGCAGGCGCATCTGTCCGAGATCGTCGACGTGTTCGGCATCCGCATCGTCGTGCACGACGTCGACAGCTGCTATCGCGTGCTCGGTCTCGCGCACCAGCTCTACAAGCCCATGCCGGGGCGCTTCAAGGACTACATCGCGATTCCCCGCGTCAACGGCTACCAGTCGCTGCACACGACGCTGTTCGGCCCGAACGCCGTGCCGCTCGAGGTGCAGATCCGCACCGAGGAGATGGACAAGGTCGCCGAGCGGGGCGTGGCCGCTCACTGGCAGTACAAGGCCGTCGACAAGCGGACCTACAGCACCGAGGAACGCGCGCGCGAGTGGCTCACGGGTCTCATGGAGATGCAGCACGCGGCCAACTCGGAGGAATTCCTCGAGACGGTCAAGGTCGACCTCTTCCCCGACAAGGTTTACGTCTTCACGCCGAAGGGCGAGATCATGCGCCTGCCGCGCGGCGCGACCGCCGTCGATTTCGCGTATGCGGTCCACACGGACGTCGGCAACCGCTGCGTCGCCGCCAAGATCGACCGCCGCCTCGTGCCGCTCAAGACCACGCTCGCGAACGGGCAGACCGTCGAAGTCATCACGGCGCGCGGCGCGCGGCCGAATCCCAATTGGGTCAACTTCGTGACGACGGCCAAGGCGCGGAACGCGATCCGCGCTTACTTGAAGAACCTTCGCCGCGACGAGGCGCGCGAGCTCGGGCGCCGGCTCCTGAGCCAGGCCTTGAGGCCATACTCGATGAGCCTGCGCAAGCTCACGAAGGCCCGCATCGGGCATCTTCTGCAAGAGCTCGACGTGCCGGACATGGAAGCCCTCTACGAGCAGCTCGGCCTCGGCGAGCGGCTCGCGCCCGTCGTCGCGGGCATGCTCGTGCAGGCGGGCGCGGACGACGACGAGGCTGCCGAGCGCCGGAAGCCGCTGGAGATCGCGGGGACGGAAGGGCTCGTCGTCACCTATGCGCGCTGCTGCTATCCGATTCCGGGCGACGAGATCATCGGCTTCATGTCGAGCGGCCGCGGCATCGTGATTCATCGCGGCACCTGCGGCAATTTGACCGAGTATCGGAAGCAGCCTTCGAAATGGATACCGGTCAACTGGAAGAGCAACGTCAAAGGCGAGTTCGTGTCGGAGATCCAGGTGCGCACGCTGGACCGCGTCGGGCTCCTGGCCGAGGTCGCGGGCCGAATCTCGGCGACGCACAGCAACATCGACCACGTGCGCGTCGACACGGAAGGCGATGCATCGGCGCTGCTCTTCCGGCTCAAGGTCAAGGACCGCAAGCAGCTCGCGCAAGTGATCCGCAGCATCCGGACGATCCCGGGCGTCGTGCGCGTGATCCGCAGCAACGGATGACGCGAATCCCGGCGAGCACCTAGCTTCATCAGACGCCAACTTACGCAGCTCCAGACGAGGACAAGGCACCTCCATGACGAGAGAGATCATCGCGACGAAGGACGCGCCGGCCGCGATCGGCACGTATAGTCAAGCCGTGAAGGCAGGCCGCACGGTCTATTTGTCCGGGCAGATCCCGCTCGATCCGAAGACGATGGAGCTCTTGGGTCCGGATCCGAGGGAGCAGATCCGCCGCGTCTTCGAGAGCCTCGCCGCCGTCGCGAAGGCCGCGGGCGGCTCGCTGGCCGACGTCGTCAAGCTCAACATCTATCTAACGGATCTCGGACAGTTCCCCGTCGTCAACGAGATCATGGCGCACTATTTCAAGGAGCCGTATCCCGCGCGCGCCGTCATCGGCGTCGCCGCGCTTCCGCGCGGCGCGGGCGTAGAGATGGACGCCGTCCTCGAGCTCGGCGGCTAGCCGTCCGTCCGTTCGGCCGCCTCGTGCGAGCCGCTCGTGCCATGCGCGTCCCTCGCTGCCGCGAGCCCGATCTTCTCGAGCTTCCCGTCTCGAGTCTCAAGGGGGTCGGGCCGCGCCTCGGCCCGCGCCTCGGCAAGCTCGGCGTCGAGCGGGTCGCCGACTTGCTGTCGTTGCTGCCGCAGCGCTATGAAGACCGCACCTGTCTCAAGCCGCTGGGCGCGCTCGCGGCCGGCGAGAAGGCGCTCGTCGAGGGCGGCGTCGACGTCGCCGAGGTCGTATTCAGGCGCCGGCGCTCGCTGCTCGTCCGCATCTGCGATTCGACGGGCAGCGTGACCTTGCGCTTCTTCCACTTCTCGCCGGGCCAGCGCGAGAGGCTCTCGCGAGGCGTGCGGCTCCGCTGCTTCGGCGAGGTGCGGGCCGGCGCCGTCGGGCTCGAGATGGTCCACCCCGAGTACGCCGTCGTGGGTCCCGACACCGGGCCGCCGGAGACGACGTTGACTCCGGTCTATCCCGCGACCGAAGGGCTCAACCAGCCGCGAATAAGGCGCCTCGTGCGCCAGGCGCTCGACGCGCACGCGCGCGCTCCCTTGCCGGATTACCTCGACGCTTGCCTGCCCGAGGGATGGCCGCGTCTCGACGAAGCGATCGTTTCGCTGCACGAGCCGCCGCCCGGCGCTGCGTTCGCCGAGCTCGCGGCCGGCCGGCATCCCTGGCAACGCCGCCTCGCGCTCGAAGAGCTCGTCGCGCATCGCCTGAGCCTGCGCCGCGCCGCGCTCGACTTGGGAAGCGCGGAGCGAGCGCCGTGCGTCGTCGACTCGAGCGGCCGGCTCGACGCATTCCGCGGCGCGCTGCCGTTTCGCCTCACGGGCGCGCAGGAGCGGGCCCTCGACGAGATACTCCGCGACCTCGCGGGCGACAAACCCATGAACCGGCTGCTCCAAGGCGACGTCGGCACCGGCAAGACGGTCGTCGCGGCCGCCGCGGCGCTCGCCGCGAGCGGCGCGGGCTTCCAGACGGCCGTCATGGCGCCGACCGAGCTGCTCGCCGAGCAGCACGCAGCGACCTTCCGGAAGTGGCTCGAGCCGCTCGGCGTCGCGGTCGCCGCGCTGTCGGGATCGATGTCCGCCGCGGCGCGAGCCGGCGCGCTCGCGCGCATCGCCCGCGACGGCACGGCCGTCGCCGTCGGCACGCACGCGTTGTTCCAGGAGAGCGTGCGCTTCGAGCGCTTGGGGCTCGTCATCGTCGACGAGCAGCACCGCTTCGGCGTGCAGCAGCGCCTCGAGCTCAAGCGCAAGGGCGAGCGCGACGGACGCGTGCCTCATCAGCTCGTCATGACGGCGACGCCGATCCCGCGGACGCTCGCGATGACGGCCTATGCGGATCTCGACTGCTCGATCATCGCTGAGCTGCCGGCCGGACGCCGCCCCGTCGCGACGGCCGTCATGCAGGAGCGGCGCCGCCCGGAGCTCGTCGAGCGCGTCGGCGCTCATTGCCGCGCGGGACGCCAGGCGTATTGGGTGTGCCCGCTCATCGAGGAGTCGGAGCTCGTCGACTCGCGCGCGGCCATCGAGCTCGAGCGCGCGCTCACGGCGGCGCTGCCCGGCGTCCGCGTCGGCCTCGTTCACGGCCGCATGAAGGGCGCGGACAAGGACGCGGTCATGCGCGCGTTCGCGAGCGGCGCGCTCGGCCTGCTCGTCGCCACGACCGTCATCGAGGTCGGCGTCGACGTGCCGAACGCGACGCTCATGGTCGTCGAGAACGCCGAGCGCATGGGGCTCGCGCAGCTGCATCAGCTGCGCGGCCGCGTGGGCCGGGGCGACGAAGCGTCGACGTGCGTGCTGCTCTACAAGCCGCCGCTGACGGACGTCGCGCGGGCGCGTCTCGAGCTCATGCGGAGCACGAGCGACGGCTTCGTCATCGCCGAGAAGGACCTCGAGCTTCGCGGCCCCGGCGAGGTTCTCGGCACCCGGCAGACGGGCCTCATGCAGCTCAGGATCGCGGATCTGGTTCGGGACGCGGACCTTCTGCCGCTCGCCGTGCGCGTCTCCGAAGAGCTGCTCGAGCGTTATCCCGAGCGCGTCGTCCCTCTGATCCGCCGCTGGGTGCGAAGCGGCCGCGAGTACGCGAGCGTCTGAGCGCGCGGGCGCATTGCGGCTGCGACGGGGCACGGCCCGCGAGGCGGATCGCGACGCGGCCCGCGCGCTCGCGGCCGGCGGGCCGCCGCCCTACAATCCCCGCCCATGATTACCGGACCGGGCTTCCGGACCCAAGCGGCGGCGCTCGCGCTGCGGGGACTCCACGTCACGCAACGGCTGCTTCACGAGCTCGGCCTGATTCTCGATCACTACTCGAAATACGCGCGGCTCATGCGGCTGCATCGGCCGATCGGCATCTGGCTGCTCCTTTGGCCGACGCTCTGGGCGCTCTGGATCGCGAGCGCCGGCCGTCCGGACCCGAAGGTATTCCTCGTCTTCGTGCTCGGCACGATCGTGGTCCGGTCGGCCGGCTGCATCATCAACGACTATGCGGACCGCAATCTCGATCCGCACGTGCGGCGCACGGCCGATCGGCCGCTCGCGTCCGGAGAGATCGCGCCGGCCGAGGCGCTGATCCTCTTCGCGGCCCTCATGCTCATCGCCCTCGGCCTCGTCATGACGCTGAGTCCCTTGACGGTCTGGGTCGCGGCTGCGGGCGCCGCGATCACGGTCCTCTATCCCTTCATGAAGCGCTTCATGTCGGCGCCTCAATTCGTGCTCGGGGTCGCGTTCGGCTGGGGCGTGCCGATGGCCTACGCGGCGGAGACGGGCGGCATTCCCCGCATCGGCGCGCTGCTGTTTCTATCGGCGATCATCTGGGGCGTCGTCTATGACACCGAGTACGCGATGGTCGATCGGGACGACGACCTCGACGTCGGGATTCGGTCGACGGCGATCCTGTTCGGCGACATGGACCGCGTCTTCATCGCGGGGCTGCACGGGCTCCTGTTTCTGAGCCTGCTGCTCGTCGGCAAGGGGGCGGAGCTCGGCGCGTGGTACTACGGCGGCCTCGCCGTCGGCTTCGTTTTCGCGCTCTATCAGATGTACCTCATACGCGACCGCGATCCCGCGGGCTGCTTCCGTGCATTCTTGAACAATGCGTGGCTCGGCGGCGCCGTTTTCGTCGGCATCGCGCTCGACTTCACGTTCCGTTCCGCGCCGCCCGCTTAATTCCGGCTGGCCGCCTACGCCTCGCGGCTCGATCCTCCGGCGCCCGCGAACGGACAGCTCCGGCTTCGCGGCGGGCGGCCTTCTGCGCCGCTCGAGCGGGGCGGCACGGTCCGCGCGACGGCGAGCGCATCGACGCGGGCGGCCCCGGCGGCGAGCAACGCGGCCGCGAGCGCATTCACGGTCGCGCCCGTCGTCACGACGTCGTCGACGATCGTGACGCCGCGGCCGAAGAAGCGGCCGTCGACTCGATAGGCCGCCGCGACGTTGGCCCGCCTCGCGCGCGCGCCGAGCCGCGATTGCGGCAGGGCGGCGCCGACGCGGACCGCGCCCGAGAGCCTCGTCTCGAGGCCGAGGGCGCGCCCGAGCCCGAGCGAGATCTCGAGCGCCTGGTTGTAGCCGCGCTCGCGCAGGCGCCGCGCGTGCAGCGGCACGGCCACGAGCACGCTGCCGTCCCAATGCTCCTTGTCGAGAGCGTCCGCGAGCAGCAGGCCGAGCGCGCGCCCGAGGCGTCTTCCGTGGCTGAACTTCAGCGAATGGAGATAGTGGCGCAGCGGATCGGCATAGGCGAAGGGCGCGACGAGACGCGAGACGCGCCAGTCGGACGTCCTGCCCGGGCAATCCGCGCGCGCGTCGGGCGGCAGCCCGCAGACGGGGCAGGGATCGCGGACGCGCGCGAAATCCCCGCGGCAGCCGGCGCAGAACCCCTCGATCGTCGCGCACGCGCACGCGGGGCACGACTCGGGAAACAGCCTCGACCACATCGTCAAACGCCGTCGCGCTCGTGTTGACAGCTTCCGACCCCGTTCCGATACTGCGCAGCGTCCCGCCCCCGCCCCGAAATAGCGAGCCAGCCATGTCCGCGATCGGCCGAGAAATCGAGCTTCCCGAGGCGTCTTCGGAGGACCGGCCGCGCAGCGATTGGACGGCCGCCGAGGTCGCGGCGTTGTTCGAGCTGCCCATGCTCGACCTGCTCTACCGGGCGCAGCGCGTTCATCGCCGAAACTTCGATCCGAACGCCGTGCAGGTCTCGACGCTGCTCTCGATCAAGACGGGCGCGTGTCCCGAGGACTGCGCCTACTGCCCGCAGAGCATTCGTTTCGAGACGGGCGTCGGCGTGCACGCGCTCATGCCGCTTTCGGACGTGCTCGACGCCGCGCGCCGAGCGAAAGCCTCCGGCGCGACGCGCTTCTGCGTGGGCGCTTCGTACCGCGGTCCGAAGGACGCTCAGCTCGAGCCGATCCTCGAGATGATCGCCGGAATCAAATCGCTCGGGCTCGAGACGTGCGCGACGCTGGGCCTGCTGCGCGAGGGACAAGCCGAGCGCCTCGCCGGGGCGGGCCTCGATTACTACAACCACAACCTCGACACGTCGCCGGAGTTCTACCCCAAGATCATCACGACGCGGAGCTTCGGGGATCGTCTCGAGACGCTGCGCCGCGTGCGCGCCGCGGGAATCAAGGTGTGCTGCGGCGGCATCGTCGGCCTCGGCGAGAGCCGGGCCGATCGCATCTCCTTCCTGCACGCGCTCGCGACGCTCGACCCGCACCCCGAGAGCGTTCCCGTGAACCGGCTCGTCAAAGTGCCCGGAACGCCGCTCGAGGATGCCGCGCCGCTCGACAATCTCGAATTCGTGCGCACCGTCGCGGCGGCGCGAATCTTGATGCCCGCTTCACACGTCCGGCTCTCGGCGGGCCGCACCGATTTCACGGACGAGATGCAAACGCTGTGCTTCCTCGCGGGAGCGAACTCGATCTTCTATGGAGAGAAGCTTCTCACGACCGGCAACCCCGATACGGCCGCCGATTCGTCGCTGTTCGCGCGCCTCGGGCTCAAGCCGGAGGGCGGGCCGGAAGCCGCTGCCTGATCGGCGCGAACGATTCGGTTCGGCGCGGTGAGCCGCGGCGCGGAATTCGCGCTGCCCGAGCCGCGCGCCGCGAGGCGCGCGTTCGAGCGCGCCGCGGCCGCGTTCGATGCCGCGAGCATCGTGCACGACGAGGCCCGGAGACGCCTGCTCGAGCGGCTCGACTACGTGAGGCTCGAGCCGGCCGTCGCCGTCGATCTCGGCTGCGCGACGGGCCGTTCCGCGGAGGCGCTCGCCGCCCGCTACGGCTCGGCACGCGTCCTCGCCGTCGACTCGAGCCTCGCGATGCTCGAGGCCGCTCGGCGGCGAACGCGGCTCGTGATCGCGGGCGACGCCGAGCGCCTGCCGCTCGCGGATGGCAGCGTGGACCTCGTTTTCGCTAATATGGCGCTCCCTTGGGGCCGTCCGGATCGCGTATTCGCCGAGGCGGCCCGGGTGTTGACGGACGGGGGGCTCATCGCGTTCTCGACGCTCGGCCCCGACTCGCTCGAGCAAGTGCGCCGAGCGTGGGCGTCGGTCGACGATCGGATTCACGTGCATGGGCTCTTCGACATGCACGATCTCGGCGACTTAGCGATCGCGGCGGGACTCGACGAGCCCGTCCTCGACGTGGATCGGCTTACGTTGACCTACAAGGACGTGGAATCGATGATCCGAGATCTCCGCGCGTGCGGCGCGATCAACACGGCCGCGGGCCGAAGGCGCACGCTGACGGGACGCCGCCGCTGGGCGGGCTTCGAGCGCGCGCTTCTCGCGGATCGGCGCGACGGCCGCTTCTCGGTGACGATCGAGCTGATCCTGGGCCAGGCGTTCGGGACCGGCGGCTCGCGTTCGCAGAAGTCGGGGTCGCCGCACGAGGCCGCGGTGCCGATCTCGCAGATCGGCAGGCGTCCGCGCCGCTCGCGCGCGCAGCGTGAAGCGCTTCCCGTTAGGTATAACCCGCAAACCAGAGCGCATGCGAATTCTGCTAGAATTCACGCGCCCACCTTCAATTGTCACCAGTTGGTCGGATGAAGAAACAAATCGGCGTCCTTGCGGCCGCGGCCGCCACCTCGACCCTGTTGTTCTGCGGGCAAGCTTGGGCGGACTTCAAGCTCAACATGCCCGTTGGCGTCACGACGACGAGCCGGGAAGTCTATTCGCTCCACATGTTCGTGTTCTGGGTCTGCGTCGTCATCGGCGTGCTCGTCTACGGTCTCATGATCTACGCGATCGTGAGCTTCCGAAAATCCAAGGGCGCCACGGCGGCGACGTTCTCGCACAACCGGAAGCTCGAGGTCGTCTGGACGACGATTCCCGCCGTAATTTTGATTTTGCTTGCCATTCCCTCGGCGAGGACGCTCGTCGAGATCAACGACACGCGCAATCCCGACCTCACGGTCAAGATCACCGGCTACCAGTGGCGCTGGCAGTACGACTACATCGACGACAACGTGCGGTTCTACAGCACGCTCGACCGCAAGAGCAACGCGGCGCGGCGGCCCGGATCCGGCATCGACCCGAACACCGTCGAGAACTATCTGCTCGACGTCGATCGTCCGCTCGTCGTCCCCGTCAACGCCAAGGTCAGGCTGCTCGTCACGGCGGCCGACGTCATTCATTCCTGGTGGGTGCCGGCGTTCGCGGTCAAGCGAGACGCCGTCCCCGGCTACATCAACGAAGCGTGGTTCAAGGCGACGGAGGAAGGCACGTTTCGCGGCCAGTGCGCCGAGCTTTGCGGCATGGACCACGGCTTCATGCCCATCGTCGTCCGCGTCGTGAGCAAGGACGAGTACCAACGTTGGCTGGCGGAGCAGCAGGCGCCGGCCTTGACGCGCGCGCAGTGAGCGCGTCGGCGAGAGCTAATCAAGGAGAAGTGTTGCGATGAGCACGACGGCGATCGATGCCCATGCCGGGCACCACGCGAAGGGCTTCCTGCCGTGGATCCTGCGCTGGATCACGACGACGAATCACAAGGACATCGGCACGCTCTACCTCACGTTCAGCCTCGTGATGCTGTTCGTCGGCGGCGGCATGGCCATGATGATCCGCGCCGAGCTTTTCCATCCGGGTCTGCAGTTCGTCAACCCGATCTTCTTCAATCAGATGACGACCACGCACGGGCTCATCATGCTGTTCGGCATGATCATGCCCGCGTTCGCGGGGTTCGCGAACTGGATGATCCCGCTCATGATCGGCGCGCCCGACATGGCGCTGCCGCGGCTCAACAATTGGTCGTTCTGGCTGTTGCCGTTCGCGGCGACGCTGCTGCTCATGACGCTGCTCATGCCGGGCGGCGGTCCCGCGGCCGGTTGGACGATGTATCCGCCGCTCATGCTGCAGACGGGCGACGCGTTTCCGTTCGTGATCTTCGCGGTGCACCTGCTCGGCGTCTCATCGATCATGGCGGCCATCAACGTCATCGTGACGATCATGAACCTGCGCGCGCCCGGCATGACGCTGCTCAAGATGCCGATGTTCGTGTGGACGTGGCTCATCACGGCGTTCTTGCTGCTGCTCGCGATGCCCGTGCTCGCGGGCGGCGTCACGATGCAGCTGACCGATCGGTTCTTCGGCACGAGCTTCTTCACGGCCGCCGGCGGCGGAGACCCGGTGCTCTTCCAGCACATCTTCTGGTTCTTCGGGCACCCCGAGGTCTACATCGTCGTCTTGCCGGCCTTCGGCATCGTGTCCGAGGTGATTCCGACCTTCTCCCGCAAGCCGCTGTTCGGCTACTCGGCGATGGTCTACGCGACGGCGAGCATCGCGTTCCTGTCCACGGTCGTCTGGGCTCATCACATGTTCACGACGGGCATGCCGTTGAGCGGCCAAATGTTCTTCATGCTTTCGACGATGCTGATCGCCGTTCCGACCGGCGTGAAGATCTTCAACTGGACGGCGACGATGTGGAGAGGCTCGCTCTCGTTCGAGACGCCGATGCTCTTCGCGATCGGCTTCCTGTTCCTGTTCACGCTCGGGGGATTCTCGGGCCTCATGCTCGCGATCGTGCCGGCCGACTATCAGTATCAGGACAGCTACTTCGTCGTCGCGCACTTCCACTACGTCCTCGTGCCGGGCGCGCTGTTCGGCGCCTTCGCGGGCGCGTACTACTGGCTGCCGAAGTGGACCGGGCACATGTACGACGAGAAGCTCGGCAAGGTGCACTTCTGGCTCACGACGATCTTCCTCAACGTGACGTTCTTCCCGCAGCACTTCTTGGGCCTCGCCGGCATGCCGCGGCGCATTCCCGACTACAACGTGCAATTCACGGACTTCAACATGATCTCGAGCATCGGCGCCTTCGGCCTCGGGCTCTCGCAGCTCATCTTCCTCTACGTCGTGATCAAGACGATCCGCGGAGGCGAGAAGGCTACGGCGGAGGTGTGGGATCATCCGACGGGGCTCGAGTGGACCGTGCCCTCGCCGGCGCCGCATCACACGTTCGACGTCCCGCCGGTCGTCAAATGAGCGCCCAAGCCGTGAGCCGCGACGGAGACGGGGACCGCCGCATCAAGAAGAGCGCGCTCACGCTCGCGCTCGTCGCCGCGGCCGTCTACCTGGGCTTCATCGTCTGGGGCTTACTCCACGGACTGAGCTGAGAGGGCGCGGCATGAAGCATCGAAATCTGACGCTAAAGCTCGTCGTTTGGGCCGTCGCCATGTTCGGGTTCGGCTACGCGCTCGTGCCGCTGTACAGCGTGTTCTGCCAAATCACGGGACTCAACGGCAAGACGGCGAACGTCAAGGAGGAGGTCAAGGTCCAGCCGGATCTCTCCCGCACGATTCGCGTCGAGTTCGTCGCGGCGGTGCCCGAAGGGGCGCCCTGGGAATTCCATCCCGACGTCGGGCACATGGAGGTGCACCCGGGGCAGCTTTACGAGGCCCAGTACTTCGCGCGCAACCTCACGGCCCGACCCCTGACGGGCCAAGCCGTGCCGAGCGTGTCGCCGGGCGAGGCCGCCAAGTACTTCAAGAAGACCCAATGCTTCTGCTTCACGCAGCAGAACTTCGCTGCCAACGAAGGCCGCGAGATGAAGGTGGTCTTCTCCGTCGATCCGAACCTGCCGAAGTGGATCGACACGCTGACGCTCGGCTACACGTTTTTCGCGCTCGACGAGCCAAACTGAGACCGATCTAACTGAGACCGATCATCGATGGACGCCGCTCACACCGCTCATACCGCCATGGAAACCGCTTCCGACCGTTACTACGTGCCGCACGGCACGCGTTGGCCGATCTTCGGCTCGATCGGGCTCTTCTCCATCATGTCGGGCACGGCTCTCTGGTTGAACCAAGTTCACGTCGGGACCTATCTCATATGGTTCGGCCTCGCCGTGCTCGCGGTCATGCTGTTCGGCTGGTTCGGCACCGTGATCGCCGAGAGCCAGCGCGGCGCCTACAACGCCCAGGTCGACCGCTCGTTCCGCTGGGGCATGAGCTGGTTCATTTTCTCCGAGGTCGTGTTCTTCGGCGTGTTCTTCGGCGCGCTGTTCTACGCGCGCCAGCTCGTGGTTCCGTGGCTTGCGGGCGAGGGCAGCCGATTCTTCACGAACTTCCTGCTCTGGCAGGGATTCGAGAACACTTGGCCGTCGGCGGGGCCCGCCCACGCCGCGGAGCAGTTCGAGGTCATGGCGCCGTGGGGCATCCCCGCGATCAATACGGCGATACTGCTCACGAGCGGCGTCACGATCACGATCGCCCATCACATGCTTCGCGCGAACAAGCGGACGGGCATCACCATCTGGCTGGCGGCGACTTTCCTGCTCGGCTTCCTGTTCCTCTCGTTGCAGGCGAAGGAGTACATCCACGCCTATACGGAGCTGAACCTGACGCTTGCGACCGGCATCTACGGCGCGACGTTCTTCATGCTGACGGGCTTCCATGGCCTGCACGTGACGCTCGGCGCGATCATGCTCGTCGTCGTGTGGCTGCGCGTCCTGCGCGGGCATTTCACGCCCGACCATCATTTCGCGTTCGAGGCCGTGTCCTGGTACTGGCACTTCGTCGACGTCGTCTGGCTCGGCCTCTTCATTTTCGTCTACTGGCTCTGAGGCGCGCGGCTCCGACGCGGCTCCGATGACGGACGCCGACCGCTCGGACGAGCGGCCGGACTCGCGGGCCGTCGAGTGTCTAGTGCGCGCCCGGCGGCAGCACGCCGTGCGGAGCAATGAGGCCGGCGCGCCAAGCGATGAGGAGCAGCACGAACAGCAGCACGGACAAGCCGACGCGCAAGGTCAGCGCGTTGAGCATGCGCTTCGGATCGTTCTTCGGCCGCAGCAGCGAGAAAAGCGCGCTGCCGAGGCTCGCGACGATCGCAGCAAAAAGTACGACGATGAGCAGATACACGGAAGGCTCCCGTAGCGGAGATCCATTGTAACGTGACGACGGCCGCCCGAAACGTAAGACGCAAGGAGTGGGCGGCCGTCGTTCTGCTGATCGTCGTCGGCGCCGTCTGCGCGCGGGCCGGGCTCTGGCAGCTGCACCGGGCGGCCGAAAGCCGCGCTATCGAGGCCGCGCTCGCCGAGGCCGAGGCGGCCCCGCCGCTCGACGCCCTGCCATCGAGCGCCGAGGGCGCGGCCTATCGGAGCATCGAGCTCGAAGGCCGCTACGTGCCGGAGCGGCAGTTTCTCCTCGACAACGCGGTCATGAACGGCAGGCCGGGATATTTCGTGCTGACGCCTTTCGATCCCGTGGACACGCAGCGCTCCGTCATCGTCAATCGCGGCTGGGTGCCCGGGTCGGCGGACCGCAGCGTGCTGCCGCGTGTCCCCGTCGACGGCGATCGGCGCACGATCCGCGGGCGGCTCGCGCCGTTGCCGGCGCCCGGCATCCGCCTCGGCGCACCGGACGAAGGCGATGCAAACGAAGCGCTCGCCGTGTTGTCATACCCGACGATGGCGGACCTCGAGCGGCGCCTCGGCCGGCCTCTGTTCGGCCTCGAGGTGCAGCTCGACGGCGATCAGCCCGACGGCTTCGCGCGCCAGTGGTCCGCTCCCGTGGTCATGTCTCCCACGCGCCATCTCGCCTATGTGGGGCAGTGGTGGGTGTTCGCAGCGCTCGCGTTCGGCATCGCGGGCGTCTTGGCGGCGCGGGAGCTTCGCTGGAGGAAAGGTTGAAGGCACGCTTGCGAATCGAGCCGCTGCTCGTGGCGCTCGTCACGCTCGTCCCGATGGCGGCGGCCTATTGGCTCTATTACAGCGGGCGGGGCGCCGACTTGCCGACGCTCGCGAACGAGGAGAGGCGCATCGTCTCGCCTCCGGTCGCGCTGCCGCCGCTCGCCGCGGTCGACGGGAACGGCCGCGAGATCGAGAACCTTTGGTCGGAGCCGCTCTGGTCGTTGATCTACGTGGCCGCCGGCCCTTGCGCGGACGCGTGCGGGCGCGACCTCACGCATCTGCTGCAAGTGCATCTCTCGCTCGGCAAGGATCAGGACCGCGTTCGGCGAATCTATCTCGGTGCCGCAGGCGGTCCGCCCGACGGGGATCCGAGCCTGTTGCGCGTCAGGCCCGACAGCGCGGCGGCCCGGCCCCTGCTCGAGCGGAGCGCCGCCGCGGCCGAGCCGGCGGCCAAGTCCGAGCGCGATTCCGCGCGCCTTTACGTCGTGGACCCGCACGGCAACCTCGTCTTGGAGTATCCTGCCGGGGCTGATCGCCGCGGCTTGCGGGAAGATCTCGAGCGCCTGCTCAAGGTATCCAGGATCGGCTGATGTATAGCGCCTTCCAATGGCTGGCCCGTATCGGGACCGTCCTCGCATTCGGCGTCGTCGTCGTCGGCGCCTGGGTGCGTCTCTCGGACGCGGGCCTCGGCTGCCCCGATTGGCCGGGCTGCTACGGGCGAGCGTTCGTGACGGCAGAGCTCCAGGCCGACGCTTCGCTGGGCGCGGAGTACGGGCGGCCCGTGGAAGTCCACAAGGCATGGCGCGAGATGTTTCATCGCTATCTCGCGTCCTCGCTCGGTCTCGTCTGCGTCGCGCTCGCCGGGCTCGCGCTCGCGAATCGGCGCGATCCCCGGCAGCCGTGGCGCGTTCCGCTCGCGCTCGTCGGCCTCGTGATCTTTCAGGGCCTCCTCGGCATGTGGACCGTCACGCTGCAGCTGACGCCGCTCATCGTCGTCGCGCACCTCTTCGGCGGCCTCGCGACGCTCTCCTTGTTGTTCTGGCTCGCTCGGCCTCGCCCCGAGCCGCTCGCCGTCGGCACGGGCCTCAAGGCCCTCGCCGTGGCGGCGACGGCGGCGCTCGTGCTCCAGATCGCGCTCGGCGGCTGGACGAGCTCGAACTACGCGGCCGTCGCGTGCCCGGACTTCCCGAAGTGCCAGACGCAGTGGTGGCCCCAGATTGCGGACTTCAAGGACGCCTTCGTGCTCTGGCGCGGCGTCGGCATCGACTATTCGGGGGGCGTGCTCGACCACCCGGCCCGCGTCGCGATTCATTTCACTCACCGGCTCGGCGCGGTCGTTGCCGCCGTCCTGCTGCTGTCGCTCGCCGGAGCGCTGGCCTTCCGCGGCCGAGCGGCCCTGCGAACGGGCGCGCTCATCGCGGCCGCCGCCGCCGTGCAAGTCACGCTCGGGGCGAGTATGGTAGTGCTCGGTATTCCGCTCGCCGCCGCCGTGGCGCACAACGGCGTCGCGGCCCTCTTGCTGCTTTCGGTCGTCAATGCTCACAAAAGAATTTGGTGATGCCGCCCGAGTGCCGGCCGCGAGCTGGCGGGACTTCTACACGCTGACGAAGCCGCGTGTCGTCCAGCTGCTCGTGTTCACGGCCGTCGTCGGCATGTTCCTGGCCTCGCCCGGCATGGTGCCCTGGAACGCGCTCGTGCTCGGCAGCCTCGGCATCGCGCTCTGCGCCGCCTCGGGCGCGGCGGTCAATCACATTCTCGATCAGCGGGCCGACGCGACGATGCTCCGCACGCGGAGGCGGCCTCTGCCCTCGGGACGCGTCACCGAGCGCGATGCCCTCGCGTTCGCCCTCGGGCTCGGCCTCGCGGGGCTCACGATTCTGATCCTCTGGGTCAACGCGCTGACCGCGGCGCTGACGTTCGTCTCGCTGATCGGCTACGCCGTCATCTACACGGTGTTCCTGAAGCGCGCGACGCCGCAGAACATCGTGATCGGCGGAGCCGCCGGCGCCGCGCCCCCCGTGCTCGGCTGGGCGGCGGTCACGGGTCACGCGAGCGGCTCCGCGCTGCTCTTGTTCCTCATCATCTTCACGTGGACGCCGCCCCATTTCTGGGCGCTCGCGATCGCGAGGAAGGCCGACTACGAGAAGGCCCAAATCCCGATGCTGCCGGTCACGCACGGCGAAGAGCTCACGAAGTCGTTCGTCCTCTACTACACGATCCTGCT
>DASTSM010000286.1:0-5833 GCA_035760685.1 Gammaproteobacteria bacterium
AAGTTCCTCGATGCGCTGCTGGTATTCGAGCAGGCGCACGTTCGATTCCCCGGGTTCTTGCTCGTGGCGGCCGGCGGTCTGCTCGCGCAAGCCGGCATGTTCGGATTCACGGCCGCTGCGGTCGGGGCCTCATTGCCGTGGCCGGTATGGCTCGTCATGGTGCCGCTGACCCGCATCGCGGCCCTCGTGCCGATCTCCGTTGCAGACTTCGGCCTCATCCAGGCGGCGCACGTCGCGCTGCTCGCTCCGTTCGGCGTGCCCGCGTCTCAGTCCTTCACGCTCTCGGCGCTGTTCGCGGTGGAGGGACTCATCGTCCATTCGACGCTCGGATGTGCGGCATTCCTGCTCGGAAGCCGCGCGCCCCCGGCTGCGGCGAGCGCACCGGCGGAGGCACGTCGCGATGTCGAGGAAAGCAGCAAGGCGGAGTAGCGCGATCGCGGCCCGATCCGCGCCTGCCGCGCGAGGCGCTCGACCAAGCACGTACCCAAAGAGCGCGGCCTCGCGCTACGGGCCTCCGAGCTCTCGCTCGAGATAGCGGCCGATCAGAATCGCAGTCGGATAGAACAGCTCCTCCTCTTGCCGAGCATGCCTTCGCAGCTCGGCCGCGAACTCGACCGCGTCCGAGTTGCCTTCGGCTTTCCCGGCCGCTTCGAGGCCGTTCAGCGCGGCGGCGATCTCGCGATGCTCATCGATATAGCGGTCGAGGTTCTGCGCGACGTGACGCGAAAGCTCGATCGCGGGCCGCATATCTTCCGTCGCACGCCCTCTCGCAAGCTCCGACAGCAGTCCGAGCGGCGGCAGCGCGTAGCGGTTCTCCTCCTCGAAATGCGGCGCCAAGGCTTCCTCGACCTTATGCGCGGCCGCGCCTGTTTCGCCGCCGGCGCCGACGAGGGCCGCAAGCTTCGCGTGCAGCTCTTCGTGCTCCTCGGCCATGAGCGGTGGCACCTTTATGCTCACGTTTCCATCCTCGCGAGCCTGCTGCCGATCCTGCGCGTGCGGTTCTCGCACGTCCTGAGCTTCGGCGCCGAGGCCGAGCACGAGGGCCAGCGCGGCCACCGACACCCCTCCCAACACCCGGCTCTTGGTCATCGCTCGATCCTCCTTCGCGACTCTGTTGGACGATAGCACTCGCCTCGCGGCGCGTACGTACGTAGAAGCCGGGAGGCCCCGCGCCGCCGTTCCGTGCACGGCCGCGCTGAGCTACGCTGCGCTAAAATTAAAGACGAAGCTCATGCCCGAAGACACCGTCCCCTCCCGCCTCTCGTACAGCCTTCGCGCGCCCGAGGTCCCAGGCTTCGACGCGCTCGCGGAGCTCGCGCTCGATTTGCGCTGGTCGTGGGACCACTCCACCGATCAAGTGTGGAACCGCCTCGACCCGGAGCTCTGGAACCTCACCCACAATCCCTGGGGCGTGCTGCAAACGGCATCGCGCGACGACATCGCGGCGGTCTTCTCCGATGCCAAGTTCCGGAAGCGCGTGGACGAGCTCGTGCAGCGGCGCCGCGATGTCGTCGACACGCCTGCTTGGTTTCAGCGCACGCACCCGGACGCCTCGTTGTCCGCCGTCGCGTACTTCAGCATGGAATACATGTTGAGCGAGGCGCTGCCGATCTATTCGGGCGGGCTCGGCAACGTCGCGGGCGATCAGCTCAAGGCCGCGTGCGATCTCGGCGTCCCCGTGGTCGGCGTCGGCCTGCTCTACAGCCGCGGCTACTTCCGTCAGGTCATCGACATGCACGGCGCGCAGCAGGCGCTCTTCCCGTACAACGACCCGGGGCAGCTGCCGATCATGCCGCTTCGGACGCCGGACGGGGAGTGGCTCCGCCTCAAGGTCGAGCTGCCGGGCTACGTGCAGCGCCTTCGCGCGTGGCAGGTGCAGGTCGGCAGGATCAAGCTCTATCTGCTCGACAGCAACGACGCCGCGAATTTCCCCGCGCACCGCACGGTGACGAGCGAGCTCTACGGCGGCGGGCCCGAGCTCAGGCTCCAGCAGGAGATCGTGCTCGGCATCGGCGGCTGGCGCCTGCTCACGGCGCTCGGCATCGCGCCCGAGGTCTGCCACCTCAACGAGGGGCACGCGGCGCTCGCCGTGCTCGAGCGTGCGCGCACCTTCATGCGCGCGACGGGACAACCCTTTCAGGCGGCGCTCGCCGCAACACGCGCCGGCAATCTGTTCACGACGCATACGGCAGTCGCGGCCGGCTTCGATCGTTTCCCGCCCGCCCTCATCGAGCGGTACCTCGGACGCTACGCGCTCGAGGAGCTCGGCATCTCGCTCGACGAGCTGCTGGCGCTCGGCCGCCGAGACCCGAACGACAAGCGCGAAGACTTCAATATGGCCTTCCTCGCGATCCGCGGCAGCGGCGCCGTAAACGCCGTCAGCCGGCTGCACGGCGAGGTCAGCCGCCGGCTGTTCCAGCCGCTCTTCCCGCGCTGGCCGACGCCGGAGGTGCCGGTCGGCCACGTGACCAACGGCGTGCACATGCCGACGTGGGACTCCGCCGCGGCCGACGAGCTCTGGACAAAGGCCTGCGGCAAGGCGCGCTGGATCGGCGCGTTCGAGACGATCGAGCGCGACATTCGCTGCGTGACGGACGAGGCCCTGTGGCAGCTTCGGTCCGAAGGCACGAAAGAGCTCGTGAGCTACGCGCGCGAGCGGATCGCGGCGCAGCTCACGGCGTCCGGCGCCGCGCCGGAGGAGATCGAGCTCGCGAAGGGCGTGCTCGATCCGAACACGTTGACGCTCGGCTTCGCGCGGCGCTTCGCGACGTACAAGCGGCCGAACCTCCTGCTGCACGATCCCGGCCGCCTTCTCCGAATCTTGCGAAACCCGAAGCGTCCCGTGCAGCTCATCGTCGCGGGCAAGGCGCACCCGGCGGACGCGGCCGGTCAGGTGCTGATCCGTCAGTGGGTCGAGTTCGTCCGCCGGCCCGAGGTGCGTTCGCATGCGATCTTCTTGAGCGACTACGACATGCTGCTGACCGAGCATCTCGTGCAGGGCGTCGACGTCTGGCTCAACACGCCGCGCCGCCCGTGGGAAGCCTGCGGCACGAGCGGCATGAAGGCCCTCGTCAACGGCACGCTCAATTGCTCGTCGCTCGACGGCTGGTGGGTCGAAGCCTACACGCCCGAAGTCGGCTGGGCGCTCGGCGACGGCAAGGAGCACGGCGACGATCCCGCGTGGGACGCGGCCGACGCGGAGGCGCTATACGATCTGCTCGAGACGCAGATCGTTCCCGAGTTCTACACGCGCAACGCGAGCGGCATCCCGACGGCTTGGGTCTCCCGCATGCGCGAGAGCATGGCGCGCTTGACGCCGCAGTTCTCGACGAATCGCGCCGTGCGCGAGTACACGGAAAAGCACTATTTGCCGGCGGCCGAAGCGTACCGGCGGCGGGCGGCGGACCGCGGCGCCGCGGGCGCGAAGCTCGTCGAGTGGCGGCAAACGCTCGAGCGGCACTGGCCCGCCGTGAGGTTCGGCGAGGTCGGCGTCGAAACCGAGAACGGGCTGCACGCGTTCGAAGCGCAGGTCTATCTCGACGACATCGATCCCGACGCCGTCCGCGTCGAGCTTTACGCCGACGGCCTCGACGGCGCGGCGCCCGTTTTGCTCGAGATGGTCAGGACGCGGCCGCTCGTCGGCTCGAACGGAGGCTACGTGTACGAGGGGTCGGTACCCGCGGTGCGGCCTGCCGCGCACTACACGCCGCGCATCGTTCCCAAGCACGAAGGCGCGGTCGTGCCGCTCGAGGCGCCGCAGATCCTGTGGATGAGGTAGCAGATCCTGTGGATGGGGTGAAGAAGCGCGATCCGATCCGACGACTCAGAGATCGACGAGCTCGACGTCCGCAGCGGCAAACGACTCGCCGAGAAAGCGCGGACCGAGCCTCGCGAATCGCGCCGCGCCGTCCGTGACGAGCAGGTCGAGCCGCGCCGGCGCTCGCGACGTGCGCGCGAGCCGCTCGCGCTCGAGCAGCTCGCGGACGAGCTTCGCGGTAGCCGTCGCCGAATCGACGATGCTCGGTGCGGGCCCCAAGGCCTTTCGAACCACACCCGCGACCAGCGGGAAGTGAGTGCAGCCGAGAATCACGGAGTCGGGCCGATCTTCCTCGCGCCGCGCGGCGAGGTGCCCGAGGTAGGCCTGCGCCGCCGCATCGGCCGTGGGACCTTCCGTCCAACCTTCCTCGGCGAGCGCGACGAAGAGCGAGCACGCGAGCTCCTCGACCGCGGCGCGCGGCTCGAGCGCACGGATCGCCCGGGTGTAAGCGCCTTGCGATACGGTCGCCTCCGTCGCGAGCACGAGGTGCCGTTGCCGCTTGCTGGCCGCGACGCCGGCCTGCGCGCCCGGCTCGACGACGCCGACGACGGGCAACGGCGCGAGCTGGACGCGGATCTCGGGCAGCGACGTCGCCGATGCGGTGTTGCACGCGACGACGAGCAGCTTGATGCCGCGCCGCACGAGCTGGTCTGACGCCTGCAGCGAATAGCGCAGCACCGACTCGCGGCTCTTGGTGCCGTAGGGCACGCGGGCCGTGTCGCCGAGATAAATTGCGGACTCGTTCGGCAGCGCCGCACGAATCGCGCGCAGCACGGTGAGCCCGCCGACGCCCGAATCGAAGACGCCGATCGGGAGGTCCGGATTGGAATCTGAAGCAGTCATCGCCAATCGCCGTTGCACGACGGAGCGGTCGGAAGCGCGCCGTCTTCCCGCCAAGGGCGGGGAGAGTGTACAGGCTGCGGGCGAATCGCGCCGGTATTCGAGCCCCGAGATGAACAATCGATAGCTAGCGCGTTATTCTTTTGGCCGACGGCGAGACGGTCCGCAACGGCTTCTTCGATAGGCGGTCAGGCCGGAACATCCGCTACTTCAGAATACCAACAGGCCACCGAGGCACCGAACCATGAGCAGCGAAGGTCCGCTCCACGATTACCTCCTCCTCTCGCGCGGACATTGGGACGCCGACCTCTCGCCCGTGGAGATACAAAAGGTCATCGACGAGTTCTACGTCTGGTACGAGCGCCTCCTCGGCGAGGGCAAGTTCAAGCCGGGGCAGCGTCTCGCGAGAGAAGGCAAGACCGTGCACGAGCGAAAGGTCACCGACGGTCCCTTCACCGAGTCGAAGGAGATCATCGGCGGATACTGGTTCATCGTCGCGCGCAGCCTCGAGGAGGCCGCAGCCATCGCAGCGCAGAGTCCCTGCCTCGCGTGCGGTCTTTACTACGAGATCCGCCCGATCGACCTCTCCCGACCGAAGGCGGACGACGTCACCTGCGAGACGCCGGCCGAGCGCAGAGCCGTGTCTCGCGCCCGTAGTCGCTAGCCCCCTTTTTTTACCGCCCTCGCGAACACCGAGCCGCCATGCAGTTCACGAAACGTCTGCGCGAGCGCGTTGTGAGCGGGGAGATCACGTGCAGCGTGCGCATTTGGCAGCGCCCGCACGTCCGTCCGGGCGGGCGCTACAAGATGGGCGCCGGCTACGTCGTCGTCGACGAGCTCCACCGCATCGAGCTCGACGACGTCACGCCCGAGCTCGCGCGGCGATCGGGATTCGCCGGGGTCGTCGATCTCCTGAAGGTCGCGAAGCACGGCCCCGGGGAGAACGTCTATCTCGTCGAATTTCACTACGAGCCTTGACGCCTTCTCGGCTCTGACCTCATTTTTTCCGACGCAGGGAAAAATCGGCTCTGACCCCATTTTTGCCCTCACCCGCTCGCTTCGGGCGCGTTCGCGAGCCGCGTGATCGAGAATCCGAAGGTATTGCCGGAGCGCGAAGCGACCCGGAGCGCCGCGTTTCCGGATCCCGGCATCGTGAGCTCGGGCCTCGCGAGGAGC
>DASTSM010000287.1:0-3803 GCA_035760685.1 Gammaproteobacteria bacterium
GATCGTCGGGCGCGTCGACGCGGAACCGGGGCTCTGCATCGGTTGAGCAGCGCGGATGCGCGGAGTCCCGGGTGGCGGAGGCGGATGGGAATCGAACCCACCGCTCGGGGTCGCCGAGCCGCTGGTTTTGAAGACCAGGGAAGTCACCAGACTTCATTCGCCTCCGTTCTCGGGGTTCCTCGCCGTTCTCAGAGTGCCTGTCGGCTCGCCGTTCTTAGGGTTCCCTGAGACGACGCAGGTCGCCGTTTCGCACCGTCACGCCCGTTGCGTCGAGGTGCTCCATCGCGGGCACCACGTGCTTGCGCGTCGACCCGAGCAAGTCGCGGACGTCCTTGACGGCGAACTGCGAAGGATACGGGAACTTCCTCGCAACCGCCTGCTTGACGTCCTCCACGGTTTTCGCGTGCAGCACGATGTTCGCGTTCCTGTCGTAAGTCTTCAGGCGCACGAGCCGCCCCGTCTCGAGCAGCAGCGCATAGATCACTTGCCTGACCTTCTCCGCGCGCACGACTACTTCGGGCGCCGGCGGCTCGAGTCCGCCCGCGAGGAACGCGTGCTCGATCTCCGCGACGAGCCGGCGCTCGCGCTCGCCGAGCCGCGCGAAAGGGTCGTAGCCCGCGACTCGAAAAAGCTCGTCCGCGGTCTCGACCTTGCCCTCGTCGACGAGCCGCCTCAACGCGTATTGGACGACCTGGGGCGCCGCCTTCGCCCGCACCCTGCCGGCGAGGCTGCCGGCATCGAGCCCCTTGCGGAGCGGCTGCTCCCGATGGAATCGCTCGAGCTCGGCGAGAACCTCGGCCGCGACGGCAGCGAAGGATGCGGGTGCGACGCGGAGATCCTCGGTCAGCGCAACCGCGCCGAGGCGCGCGAGCGCCCCGCCCACGATCTCCGGCGTCGAGCCGATCTCCGCCGCGAGCGCGTCGCAACGGACGCCCGCCCCGCCCGCCTCCTCGAGCCGATGCGCGACGATGCGCTCGACGTCGCCCGAGGCCGCAGACGCGAGACGCTCCTTGACGCTCGCGTCGAAGCGCCGGTGACGCTTCGTGCCGACGGCGAGGATTCGGCCGCCGCCGATCGTATGCACGGGCGACGACGTGCGGACGAGGAACCGTTCCGTTTGCAGCGTCGCGATCGCGCGCTCGAGATTGATCTGCGCGAAGGCCGTCTCGCCGGGCTCGACCGCCTGCCGATCGAGCAGCCGCAGCCTCGCGACGGCCTCGGTCGTGCCCGTCGAGAAGCGCACGGCGGCGCCGTTCTTGACGGGAGCCGCGGCATCCTCGAGCAGGCTGAGCTCGACGTCGATGCGGGTCGCGGGCACGACGAGCCCCGGCGCCGCCAAGACATCGCCGCGCTCGACCTCGCCGCGGCCGAGATGGCGCAGATTGGCCGCGACGCGCTGCCCCGGCACGGCGCGCTCGACGGGCCGATTGTGATTTTGCAGCGCGCGCACCGTCGTCGCCGCGCCCCTCGGCATGATCTCGACCGCGTCGCCGACGGCGAGCTCGCCGCCGCGCAGCGTGCCCGTCACGACGAGGCCGAAGCCGTGGATCGTGAACGCGCGATCGAGCGGCATGAAGAACCGGCCGTGCGCGGCGCGCGCGACGGGCGCCGCCGCCATCTCCGCGAGCGCGGCTCGGACGGCGTCGATGCCCGCACCCGACGTCGCCGACGCTTCGATGACGGGCGCGCCCTCGAGAAACGAGCCGCGCAGCCGGCGTTCGACGTCTTGCCTGAGCGCCGCGCGCGCATCGTCGGCGGCGGCGTCCGCCTTCGTGATGACGACGATGCCCTTCTCGACGCCGAGCAGACGCGCGATGTTGAAGTGCTCGACGGTCTGCGGCATGACGCCTTCGTTCGCGGCGACGCAAAGCACGACGCCGTCGACGCCCGATGCGCCGCCGATCATCGCGCGCACGAAGTCCTCGTGCCCCGGAGCGTCGATGAGATCGACGATGCCGTGCGGCGTCGAGAGGTACGCGAACCCGAGGACGATCGAGAGCCCGCGCTCGCGCTCCTCGTCGAGCCGATCCGTCTCGATGCCCGTCAACGCTCGGACCAGCGCCGTCTTGCCGTGATCGACGTGGCCGATCACGGCGAGCGTCAATGCCCGACCGACGCGATTCTCGGCGGCGCCGCTCACGTCTCCGGGACCGCGCCCGGCAGCGCTCCGCGCACGGCGGCGATCAGGCTCCTCGTCTGCTCGGGCAGAACGGTGCGCAAGTCGAGATTCACGCCGCCCTTCGAGATGCGCGCGATGACGGGAGGGTCGGCGGCCCTGAGCCTTGCCGCGAGCTCGGCCGCGCTCGGGCCCGCGCCCGCGGCCTCGAGCCGGACGACCTTCGTCGGGAGCTCGCTCATCGGCAGCGCGCCGCCGCCGGCATAGCCCGCCGCGTCGGCGACCGTCGCGCTCACGCCGTCGAGCCCTAATAGCGCGCGCGCGACGCGTGCCGCCCGCCGCCCGACCGCCTCCCGGCTCTCCGCGATCATGCGCAGCACGGGCACGCGCTCGCGCGGATCGTTCGGCGGTTCGTAGAGCTTCAGCGTCGCGATGAGCGCCGCGAGCGACAGCTTGTCGATCCGGCACGCGCGCGCGAAAGGGTGCTTGCGCAGCTTCTCGACGAGGTCCGCACGGCCGACGACGATGCCGGCCTGCGGACCGCCGAGGAGCTTGTCGCCGCTGAAGGTAACGAGATCGGCGCCGGACTCGATGCAGTCGCGCACGGTCGGCTCGTCGGCGCCGAGCTCGTCGAGCCGGACGAGACTGCCGCTGCCGAGGTCGCGCACGAGAACGAGCCCCCGCTCCTTCGCGAGCGCCCCGAGCTCGCGAGCCGCCGGGCTCGCCGTGAAGCCGACGATCCGATAGTTGCTCGGATGGCTCGTGAGCAGCACGCGCGTCTGCTCGGTCACGGCCGCGCGATAGTCGCGCAGCGTGTCCGGTTCGTCGTGCCGACCTCGACCATGGTCGCGCCGCTTTGCGCGATGACGTCCGGCATCCGGAACGAGCCGCCGATCTCGATGAGCTCGCCGCGCGAGACGACGACCTCGCCCGGCGCGGCGAGCACGCGCAACGCGAGCAGCACGGCGGCGGCGCAGTTGTTGACGACCAGCGCGGCCTCGGCGCCGGTGAGCCGGCAAAGGAGCGCCGCCGCATGGTCGTTTCGCGAGCCTCGCTTGCCGTCCTCGAGGTCGTATTCCAGGTTCGAGTAGCCGCGCGCGACGCGCGCGATCGCCTCGATCGCCTCGGGGGCGAGCGGCGCGCGGCCGAGATTCGTATGGATCACGATCCCCGTCGCGTTGATGACGGGCTTCAAGCTCATCGCGCGGCGCTCGAGGAGGTCGGCCCGCAGCAAGCTCGTGTATTCCTCGCTCGCGAAATCGGGGATGTCTTCGCCGCCGTTCGCGAGCCGAGCACGGACGCGCTCGAGGTGCGCACGCATGACCTCGACGACCTCGGCACGCGAATACTCCGCGCAGAGGGAGGCGCCCTGCTCGCTCGAGAGCCAGGCGTCGACCGCGGGGAGACGTCTCAGTAGATCGCGCGACATACGGGTCGAATGGGAATGGGAACGCTCAGCGCAATTCTAGCTCACGTGCGCCGGCCGCTTGGACGCCTGCGGGCTCGCCTGTGGCGACGCCTCGCTCTAGCGCGGCCGGACAAGAGAAAAGAGCACTTCGTAGACGCGCCGTCCCGCGAACATCCGCCACGTCGATTCACGGGAACGCCGTGAACCCATCCCTGGGGGCTCGCTCGGCCGCGTCCTGCGCGCGAGCGTCCCGTGAATCGACGTGGCGGACATTCGCGG
>DASTSM010000288.1:0-18660 GCA_035760685.1 Gammaproteobacteria bacterium
CATCTCGCCCGCGCCGTTTGCCGGCGTGCCGAGCGCGTCGTCTGGACCCTCGCGCGCGACGCGGAGCTCAATCGCCCGATGCTTCGCTACGTGAACCGCTTGTCCGATTATCTCTTCGTGGCCGCCCGCGCGCTGACGCTCGCCGCGGGCGGCGCCGAAACGCTGTGGGGCAAACGCTCGCGCAAAGAATGAGCCGGCGCACGCCGACGAGACGCCCCAGCCGAACCACGCGATCAGACGGCCCAGCCGAACAAGGTCATGAGGGCGATGACCGTCAGCCAGATGAACAACGTCCGCATGACGAGACGCAGCGAGTTGCGAGCCGCGGCTGCCGAGTTCGCCGGCTGCTGCAAAGCGCCCGTCATCGCCGATCGGCCGACCCCCGCGACGACGAGCAAGTTGCGGCGATGGAGCGGCACGCCCGGAGCGACCTCGATGCCCCGCCATCCCGCAAGCGCGTCGTCGAAGCTGCCGCCGAGCGCATAGCCGAGCGCGGCGAGCCGCGCGGGGATCCATGCGAGCACGCCGTGGATCGATTCCGCGGACGGCAGCGCGGCCGTCGCGAGCCGCGGATCGCGGACGGCTTCGAATGCGGTGCGGCGCCGGAGCAGATCCGCGGTGCGAAACAGCCATGCGCCGACGGGGCCCAAGATCACGAACCAAAAGATGACGCCGAAGACGCGATTCGTGGCCTGAGCGAAGACGGCGTCCTCGACGACCTCGGGCTCGGTCGCGCGGGGATGAAAGGACTCGGATAGCTCGGTCAGCACGCGGCTCGCGGCGTCGGCATCGCCGCCTTCGAGCGCCGTGCAGTAGTCGTCGACCTCGCTCGCGAGATCCCGAGGCCCCAGGCACAGGAAGAGCACGAGCACGGCGAACACCAGGTACGAGAGATCCCAAAGGATCGACGTGCCCGCGAGCAGCACGCTGAGCACGACGACGGGCGCGATGGCGACGGCCAGCAGCGCGAGCAACGCGAGCAACGCGGCGGCCCGCCCCCACGTCTTCGTGCGCGCGAGACCGAAATCGAAAAACGGGTCGAACCACCTGAGCTCGCGCAGCCGCAGCCCTCGAGTCGCGGTGTGCTCGAGCACGAGCCCCAGAATCAGCGCGATGAGCTTCACGGCGCGCGGCTCATCTCGAAGCGAGCTGCCGCAGCAGGGCCCAATCGAAGTGCGCGCCGGGATCGGTCTTCCGGCCCGGCGCGATGTCCGAGTGGCCGACGATCTCCGCGTCCTCGAGCGTCGGATACGCGCGCCGGAGCTCCCGAACGAGCGCCGCGAGACGCTCGTATTGCACGCGCTCGTAGGGTGAGTCGTCCGTGCCTTCGAGCTCGATGCCGACGCTATAGTCGTTGCATGCGCGGCGGCCGCAGTAGGACGACTCGCCCGCGTGCCACGCGCGCTCGGCGAAAGATACGTACTGCGTCAAGCCGCCCGTTCGCGAGATCAATACGTGCGCGGACACGCGGCTCGACGCAATCTTTTCGAAGTAGGGATGCGCGGCAGGATCCAAGTTGTTGATGAACAGCTCGTCGATGAAGCGGCCGTCGAACTCGCCGGGCGGCAGGCTGATGCCGTGCACGACGATGAGCTCGGGCGCCGCTCCGGCCGGACGCCGGTCGCAGTTCGGCGACGGCACCTTGCGCACGCCGCGTAGCCATCCGCTGTCGACCTCGATGATCATGCTTCCGGCAAGCTGCTAAAGTTCGCCTCGAACCCGCGCCCGGACTATATACCAAGGCCCGCCGCCAGACCCACGGCCGAGTGGACGCTATGAGCCCGCAGCACCGCCGCATCTCCCGCCTGTACCTCGATCGCGATCTCGCCGCCGCCCGCATCGCGCTGACCGAGCGCGAGGCGCACTACCTCGGCACCGTGCTGCGCCTCGAGCGCGGCGCGCGCGTGCTCGTGTTCAATGGCCGCGGGCAGGAGCGATACGCCTCGATCCGATCCCTGGCCAGGCGCGGTGCCGAGCTCGAGATGCTCGAGGCCTCCGCGCCGGTCCCGGAGCCCGAGCTCCGCCTCACGCTGCTTCAGGCGCTGCCGAAAGCCGAGGCGATGGACCTCGTGGTGCAAAAGGCCACCGAGCTCGGCGTGCGCGCCATCGTTCCCGTCGCAACCGACTTCAGCGTGGTTCGCTTGAGCGGCACGCGCGCGGAGCGGCGCATCGAGCATTGGAGCAGGATCGCGCAGAGCGCCTGCGAGCAGTCGGGCCGCCATCGGCCGACGGAGATCCGTCCCGTCGTGTCGCTCGAGGCGTGCCTCGACGCGCTGCCCGGCTCGGCCGCCAAGCTCTGGCTCGACACGAGGTCGGAAGCGCCGTTCGCTCCCGCGGCCGCGCCTTCGGCCGAGGTGTTTCTGCTCGTCGGCCCGGAAGGCGGATTCAGCGCGGCCGACGCCGGCCTCGTCGAGGCTCACGGGTTCAAGGCGCTCCGGCTCGGGCCGCGCACGTTGCGCACGGAAACGGCGTCGATCGCCGCGTGCGCCCTACTGCAGCATCTCTGGGGCGACCTGCGCTAGCAGGACGTCCGCGAGCATGCCCTCGAGCCGCTCGACGTCAGGGATCAGCGGGAACTCGTGGATCATGCGCACGCGGCACAACACGGGCTGATCCGGCAGCGCGCGATCGTTGTCGACGGTCAACACGTCCTGATTGACCCTGACGAGCTGCGGGAACCCCTGCGTCAGGATGCCGTAGTAGCCGCCCCTGAGCCGGCGCGTCACGGCATGGAAGACCACGATGCGCGTGCGGCCGCGCTTGCCGTCTCCGTCCTTGCCGGTCGCGCCGTCGAACGATACGACCGGGAGCTGCCGGCCGTTCCATTCCACCGTCCCGAGATACCAGTCGGGAGCCGCCTTGGGCTCGGGCGCCTTGGTCTCCGCGAACGCGATGACCTCCGCGACGCACATCCTCGGCACGAGCAGGCGCTCCTGCTTGAGAGGGATCAAGAGGCTGTACAGCTCGCGAGGCTCCGCGCTCATATCGGCCTCCCGATGAGCGCTTCGATGGCGGCGGCGAGCTGGCCCTCCTGATAAGGCTTGCTCAGGTAGTCGTTGACGCCGATCTCGATGGCCTTCGCACGATGCTTCTCGCCCGAGCGCGACGTGATCATGATGATCGGGACGTCCTTGAATTTCGCGTCGTTGCGCACGTGCGTGGCGAACTGGTAGCCGTCCATACGCGGCATTTCGATGTCGAGCAGGATGACGTCGACGTCCTGGTCCTGGAGCACCGTGATCGCGTCGAGGCCGTCGCGCGCCGTAAGCACCCTGACCCCGCGGCGCTCGAGAAGGCGCTGCGTGACTCTGCGCATCGTGATCGAGTCGTCGACGACGAGCGCGGACACCTGACGCGGCGCCGCGGGCGCGACGGTCGGCGGCGACGCTTGTCCCGCGCGCTGCGACCGTAAGAGCGTTCCGACGTCGAGGATCATGACGATGCGCCCGTCGCCGAGAATCGTCGCGCCCGATACGCCCGGCACGCTCGCGATGTGCGGCCCGAGCGTCTTGACGACGATCTCGCGGCTTCCCTCGAGCGAATCCGCGAGCAGCGCCGAGGAGCTCTCGCCCGCGCGCACGAGCACGAGCGACACCGCGCTCTCTTCCTCCGGCAACGGCGACGGCATGCCGCCGACGAGCGTGCCGAGGTGCTGGATCCGGTAGCCCACGCCGCCGTGGTCGAGCTTCGGATCGTCGTGGGTCAGGAGCGCGAGCAGCTGCTCGCGCGGCACGCGCGTCACGCCTTCGATCGTCGGCAGCGGCAGCGCGAACGTCTCGTCGCCGACGTTGACGATGAGCGCGTGCGTGATCGCGAGCGTGAAGGGCAGGCGCATGAGGAAGCGCACGCCCTGGCCCTGGGTCGACTCGATACGCAACGATCCGCCGAGCTTCTTGACCTCGTTGTCGACGACGTCCATGCCGACGCCGCGCCCCGCGGATTGCGTGAGCTCGCCCGCCGTGCTGAAGCCGGGACGCAGGATCAGCTCCATGGCCTCGGCGTCCGAGACGCGGCGCGGATCCTTGACCAGCCGCTGCTCGAACGCTTTGCGCCGGATCGCGTCGAGGTTCAGGCCCGCTCCGTCGTCCGCGACCTCGACGAGCACCTCGGAGCCTTCGCGGCGCAGCCGGAGCCACACCTTACCGGTCTCGGGCTTGCCGGCCGCGCGCCGGGCCTCGGGCTTCTCGAGGCCGTGGACGACCGCGTTCCGGAGCAGGTGCTCGAACGGCGCGAGCATGCTGTCGAGGACCTGGCGGTCGAGCTCGCTCGAGGCGCCTTCGACGACGAGCTCGGCCAGCTTGCCGGTCTCGTTCGCCGCTTGACGCACGACGCGCGCGAGGCGCGAGACGTGACGCTGGAAAGGCACCATGCGCGTCTGCATGAGCCCTTCCTGGAGCTCCGACGCGACGCGCGCTTGTTGGGTCAGCAGCGTGTCCGCTTCGGTCGTGAGACCCTGCAGCAGCTCGTTGATGCTCGCGACGTCGTTCGCCGTCTCGGCCAGTGCTCTCGACAACTGCTGTATCGTCGAGTAGCGGTCGAGCTCGAGCGGGTCGAAGTCCTGCTCCGCGCCCGCGTCTTCCTGATGGCGGTATAGGATCTGAGCTTCCGTCTCGGCCTCGAGCTTGCGCAGCTGCTCGCGCAGCCGCGTGACCGTCTGCCCGAGCTCGCCGAGATGAAACTCGACGGAATGCAGCTGCTGCTTGAGCCGCGATTGGAAGATGCTGACCTCGCCGGCGCCGTTCAACAGCTGATCGAGCAAGCCTGCGTCGACGCGTGCCGTCTCCGCGCGCTCGGCGGCGCGCCGCTCCGCGCGCCGGCCCTCGGGCTTCGCCGATACGGCGGCCCGCTCGGCGACCGCGGCGCGAGGCTCGGGCCGCGCTTCGGCGCCCGCGCTTGCCGCGGCAGGCGTGCTTGCGGGCGCCGCGCGGCCGGCCTGCGGCGGCGCAGGCGAACGAGGCGGCGCGACGTCGACCGTCGCGGCCGCGGGCGGCGCCTTCGCCGGCGCAGCAGTCGGCGCGCGCGCGGCCTCTCCGCCCCGCTCCGCGGCCTTCGCCGTCTCCGCAATTCTCGGGGCGTCCGGCGGCCGAGGGGCGGCCTGCGCCGGCGTCGGCCCGTGCGGCGCCGGCGGCGCGGCGCGCGGCGCAGGTGTCGCGGCCCGGTGCGCAGGTGTCGCGGCGTGGTGCGCCGGTGTCGCAGGCGCCGCGCGCGAGAAGCCTTCGTCGGCGCGGCGCGCTTCGGGGCGGCGCGGCGGACGCTCGCCCGACGCCTCCCCCGCCAAGGCCTTCTCGACCTCCTCGGCGGAGATGCGGCCGGCGCCGAATTGCTCGAGTCGCTGCAGCAGCCCGGCAGAAACGCCGATGCCGCGCGCGGACTCGACCCCATCGCGCATCTGGTGCAGCCGATCGAGGCAGTGCTGCACGAGGGCCAGCGCCGGAGGCGTCGGCTTCGTCCTGCCCGAAGCCATGCCGGCGAGCAGGGTTTCGAGCGCGTGACTCAAGTCTCCCATCGCCGTCACGCCGGCCATGCGGGCTCCGCCTTTGAGCGTGTGCAGCAGGCGCTGGAGCTCGACGAGGCTCTCGGACGACGCGCCGCCCGACTGCATCGTCTGCAGTGCGAGCTCGGCGTTGTCGAGGATCTCGGCCGCCTCCTCCGCAAAGATTCCCGCGACCTCGGGATCGAAGGCCGGCACGGGGTCGAACCCGTCCGGCGCGGCGGCGTGCCCGTCGGCCGTCTCGCCGCTCGCGCCCGCCGCGGCGGGCTCGCGCCTTTCGCCGCCGGCGTCCGCACCCGCGATGCTCCGGAGGTGGGGCAGCGTCGCGTCGGGCGCAAGCGGCTGCGCGGTCAAAGCCTCGAGACGCTTGGCGAGCGCGGCCGCGGCCGCGGCTTCGACGCTCGAGCCCCTGCGCAGCGCCTCGGCCATGCGCTCGATCTCGCCGGCGGCCGCGCGCAGTGCTTCGAGGCCCGCCGCCGGAAGCGGCGCGCCCGCATCGAAGCAGCGGCCGAGCATGGCCGTCAGCGGCCGAGCGAGCAGCACCGCGGGCTCGAAGCCCGCCATGCGCGCGCTGCCGAGCAACGTATGACATGCACGATATAGGGGCTCGTCGACCGGGCGCGGCGGCCCGCCCGCCGCGGTTTCCGAGAGGAACGCTCGGATCGTGCCGAGATGGCCGCGCATCTCGTTCAGGAAAATCGCCGAGAGCTCGGGGTCCATGCTCGGAGCGGGTGCGCTCCGCGTCTCGCGCTCCGCGGCCCCGGGCGCGTGCCCCGCGCTTTCTTCGGTCGCGCCCCCCGGCGCCGGCAGCTGCAAAGCGTCCTTGGCCGGTTCCTCGGCCGCGGCCTTTCCGGCGGCCACGGCTTCGACCCGCTTCATGAGCCCTTCGATGTCCGCGCGCGGCGTGATGCCGGCTTCCAGCTGCTCGATGAGCTGCGGCAGCACGTCCGCCGCTTCGCGGACGAGCCCGGCGATCGCCGGAGAGGACTGCAGCGTCTGATTGATGAGGCGATTCAGCAGATTCTCGATGCTCCACGCGAACTCGCCGATGAGCTGCGCGCCGACCATACGGCCGCTGCCCTTCAGCGTATGGAACGAGCGCCGCACCGAGATCAACGCGTCCGAGTCGTCGGGCCGCTCCATCCAGATCGGGAGGAAGCGCTGTATCGTCGCGATCTCCTCCTTGGCCTCCTCGATGAAGAGCTCGAGCAGCTCGGGATCCGAGCGATCCTCCTCGACCTTCATGACGGGGGCGGGCGCCTTGGCGGGCTTCGGCGCCGGCGCCGCTGCGACCGCGACCGGGCGCGCGGGCGGCAGTGCCTCGAGCAGGGCCAGGCAGCGCCCGGCGTTGTCGAGCATGTAGAGCGGGTCGGCGCGCCCGAGGCTCACGGTCTCCATGAAGTACTCGACGCTCACGACGGCGTCGGCGAGCCGTTCGAGGTGCTCCGGCCGTAGGGGCTTTTCTTGCGCGCCGAGCCGTGTCTCGATGATGCGGCCGATGCGCTCGACGACCTTCACGGCCTTCGTCTTGTTCAGCATGAGCAGACCGGCCGTGATGCCGCGCAGCTGCGGCTTGACCTGCTCGAGCAGCTTGCCGTCGCCCGGAGAATCGATGACATGCGTGACCGCTTCCTTGACCTTCGCGAGGTTGACGATGCACTCGCCGATCACGGCTTGCGTGACGTGCCGGTACTGCGCTTCCGACTCGCTCGGCGCGCCGCCGTCGGGCATGACGGCGCGCACGAGCTCGCGGTCGAGCGCGTCCTCGACGTCGAGCAGCGTCGCCGCGATCTTCTCGAGCACGCCGGGCGCAGCAGAGCGGCGGCCGCCTCCGACCATGGTCTCGAGGGCCTGCGACTCGCGCTGAATCTTGGCTCGCGCCTGCTCGAGGCCGAGCACGCCGAGGGTGTCGCCGATTTTCTTGAGCATCTCGCGCTGCGGCTTCAGCTGCTCGATGTCCTCCATGCCGGTCCGCACGAAGATATCGAGCGCGTCCTTGACCGACGCGAGATCCTCCTTGATGGCCTGGGCGACCGTGCGCATGAGCTTGACGCTCGGGCCCGCGAGCCCCTCGCGCACGGATTCGAGCTGCTCTTCGCCCGGCATGAACTCGTCGAGACGATATTGCTCACGGATCGCCTTTATGCGCGGGCCCCGAGTGCCGGCACGGCCGACGTAATAAAGGAGGCTGTTCAGGAGATCGACGGGCGGCTCGTGGATCCAGGCCGCCTCGCCCGCGTCGATGAGGCGCTTGAGCTGGCGGTCGGCTTGACCGACGAGCCGCTTCAGCGTGACCGTCGCCTCGAGATCGCCCGAGCCGATCGCTTCGAGCACTCCGGCCAGCACGAACCACAGCTGACGGACGGGCTCCGTAGAAGCCGCGTTCTCGAGCGCGACCGACGTGCGAGCGAGCTTCTCGAGATGCTCCGCGGCCGCCTCGCCCTTGATCCAGTGCAGCAGCGCGTTCTGGAACGCGGGCCGCAGCTTCCGCGCCGCGATTTGGAACCGGCGGCTCGCCTCGGCGTCGACCGCCGCGGGAACGCGCGTCGCGGCGTGGAGCTCGTAGGGACCGGCGTTCAACAGCAGCAGCGAGCCCTCCGACATCGACGGCTTGCCTCGCATCTGCCGCAAGTCGTTGAGGAGCGGCAGCAGCACGAGCGCGACGTCGCGTCCGCCGCTCTGGAGCCGGTCGAGGTACGCGGGAAGCTGGACCATCGCGCGCGTCAGCACCTCGAGGCTCGCCTCGAGCGCCTCCTGCTCCTTGAGCGCGGCGGCGTAGCGGCAGCCCTCCTCCATCTCCTCGGCGAGCATGCTCGGGCCGCTGAGCTCGATGATCTTCAACGCGCCGCGCGCGAGATGCAGGAGGTCCGCCGCGCGCAGCAGGGCGTCGCGGCCCGCCTGCCCGTCGACGAGGTCCTCGAGCTCGCGGCGCGCCGCGTCGAGGGTATTGCCGAGCTCGCGGTTGACGAGGTCGAGCGAATGAGCGGCGAGATCGTTGATCATTCCGGTGGCGGCCATGTCGGAACCCGTCAGCCGGAGCGCCTACGCGGCTCGCGCACGCCTTGGGCCAAGGCCGGCTCCTCGGGCGGAGGCACGGCGACGCGATGCAGGCTCTCGGTGACGCGACCGTGACTCAGCACGCCGGTCCCGGTCGCGTGATCCGGCAGCGTAAAGCCGCTGACGGCGCGGCGCAGCTGCGCGGCGAGCTCGGCGAGCTTGCTGATCGAGCTCGAGGTCGCGGTCGTCGACTCCGTCGTCTTCGCGCTGATGTCCGTCAATACCTGCATGTTCTTCATGAACGCCTGGACGACCCCCGTCTGCTCCCTGGCGGAAACCGAGATGTTGTGCACGAGACTCGCGATCTGATGAGAGACCTGCTCGATCTCGTCGAGCGCGGCGCCGGCGTTCTCGGCGAGAAGCGCGCCGCCGACGACGTCGGTCGTGCTGCGCTCCATCGAGACGACGGCCTCGTTCGTATCGGATTGAATGGTGCGGACGAGCACCTCGATCTTCCGCGTCGCGTTCGTCGAGCGCTCGGCGAGCTTCTGCACCTCGTCGGCGACGACGGCGAAGCCGCGGCTGCCTTCCCCGGCGCGCGACGCCTCGATGGAGGCATTGAGGGCTAGGATGTTGGTCTGCTCCGCGATCTCCTCGATGAGCTCGACGATGTTGCCGATCTCCTGGGAGCTCTCGCCGAGACGCTTGATGCGCTTCGACGTGTCCTGGATCGTCTCGCGGATCGTGTTCATGCCGTCGATCGTGCGGCGCACGGCCTCGCCGCCCTTGTGCGCGACGTCGACGGCGTGGCGCGCGACGTCCGAGCAGCGCTCGGCGTTGCCGGAGACCTCCTCGATCGATTGCGCCATGAGCGCGACCGACGAGGACGCCCCCGCGACCTGCTTGCCCTGCGTCTCGCTCGAGCGCACGAGCTGCTGGGCCGTGCCCTCGCTCTGCTTGGTCGCGGCGTCGAGCATCACGGCCGAATCGTTGATCGTCGCCACGAGCTCGCGCAGCGCCTCGATCGCGTAGTTGATGGAGTCCGCGATCGCGCCCGTGATGTCCTCGGTTACGGTCGCCTGGACCGTCAAGTCGCCGTCCGCGAGGCTCGAGAGCTCGTCGAGCAGGCGCAGGATCGCCTGCTGGTTGCGCTCGTTCTGGGCCGCCTGGATCTCCGCGGCCCGGCGGAAATCGCGCGCGCCGTAGTACGCGAGGATCATGAGCAGCAAGATCAGGAGGGACGCGCCGACCAAGGCAAGCGGCAGCCGAGAGCCGCCGGCCGCCGCCGGGCCGAGATTCCGGTAGCGGTCGAGCAACGCGGCCCCGGCCTTGTCGAGGCGCTCGACGGCCGCGGCGGCCCCGATCAGCGTCTCGCGCTTCGCGGCCAGCGCGTCGACGTCGGATCGAACGGCGTCGAATAGGCGGCCCGCCGAGGCGATGTCGTCCGCGGCGGCGGCGCCCGTCACGGGCACGAGCCCGA
Organism: Gammaproteobacteria bacterium; assembly: GCA_035760685.1. GTDB lineage: Bacteria > Pseudomonadota > Gammaproteobacteria > Steroidobacterales > Rariloculaceae > ZC4RG20. The sequence continues at coordinate 9,969 of DASTSM010000288.1, forward strand.
GGCTCGCATCCTGGCCCCGGAGGCCGTTCATGAATTGGGCGAGGAACTGCTCGCCGTCGCTCATGCGCTTCAGCGCCTCGCCCGGCGAATCGCCGGCCACGAGCGCGCGGAGGCTTTGACGCATTCCGTCGACCGTGAGCTCGAAGCGGGCGAGCTCCGCCTGGTTTGCGGCAAGCTTGTCCTGCGGCAGCGCCGCCATGAGATTGCCCGTCGCCGTCAGCAGCGCGGGCAGCCGCGCGAGCAGCGCGTCGGCGGTCTTGCGAGCGTCGGCCAGCGCCGAGGAGGACTTGGCCGCGCCGGCGACGCCGGCGAGCACGCCCTCGATCTCTTTGTCGGCCGCGAGCTGCGCGCTCGCGCCGGGAGCGGCCGCCGCCGCGGATCTCGCGGCCTCGATGTCCGAGCCGAGCCGGGCCATGCGCTCGCCGCTGCCGGGCTCGCCGCGCAGCACGGCGGCGGCCTCGGCACGCGCCGCCTGCGCGAGCGCCACGAGACGGCCCGCGGCCGCGCCCGAGCCTTGACCTCGCCCGACCCAGAGCACGGCGGCCGTCGCGAGCAGCGCGACTGCGAGTACGGCGGCCAACGGCGGCAGCAGCTTCGTCCAGGGGCTCGACTTGATCATCGCACGCTCAAACCTTTGCTCCGTCGCCCGCATTCAAGAACTGCTCGTCGTCGAGCAGCTTCGGCAGGCTGAAACGCGGCCACACGTCCGATCCCTGGCTGAAGCCACCCTCCAAGTAATGCTCGCAGCGAATCACCGTCGGCGGGACCTGCTCGCGCTGATCGTCCCGCCCGAAACGCTTGAAGCCCAAGACCTCGTCGACGATGAGACCCGTCGGCACCTCGCGGCTCGCGACGACGAGGATGCGCCCCCGCCGATCCGGCGCGGTTCCTCCGCCGCCGAGAAACGCCTTGAGGTCGACGAGCGTCAGAAGCTGGCCGCGTACGTTCGCGACGCCGCGGAGCCAGGCCTTCGCACCCGGCACGCGGGTCATCTGCTCGGGGATCGGCAGCACCTCGCGAACCTCCGCGCGGGCCGTGACGAACCGCTCCGCCCCGAGCCTGAAGCTCAAGCCCACCCATTCGTCTGCGGAATCGCCGGCGCCGTCGCGCGCCGCGACGGCCGCGCGTGCGAGACGTTCCATCTCGAGCAAGAGCTCGAACGGAGATTCCTTGAGCGTCTCGAGGCTCAACCGTTTCGTCCCTCGGCCTTATCCAGCACTTCCTGGGCTTTCGCGACGAGCACGGATTCGGCCACGGGCTTGACGAGATAGTCGACGGCGCCCTGGCGCATGCCCCAGATCCGGTCCGTCTCCTGATCCTTGGTCGTGATCATGACGACGGGAATCGACTTCGTCTGCGGATCGCGCGTGAGCGTCCGCGTGGCCTGGAAGCCGTTGACGCCCGGCATGACGACGTCCATGAGAATGAGATCGGGGCGCACTTCGCGCGCGAGGTTGATGCATTCGGAGCCGTCGGCCGCCGACACGGTGTCGAAGCCGTGCTTCTCGAGAACCGTCTTCATGACGTGAACCTCGGTGGGCGAGTCGTCGACGATCATGATCAGAGCCATCGAATTTTCCTCTGACCTCATCGAGCCACGTGGTTCTGTATCGCGGCGAGCAGCTCGTCTTTCGTGAACGGCTTCGTGAGGTACTGCTCCGACCCGACGAGGCGCCCGCGGGCGCGATCGAACAGCCCGTCCTTGCTCGAAAGCATGATGACGGGCGTGTCCTTGAAAACCTTGTTGTGCTTGATCAGCGAGCAGGTCTGATAGCCGTCGAGGCGCGGCATCATGATGTCGACGAAGATGATGTCGGGCTGGTGATCGGCGATCTTCGAAAGGGCGTCGAAGCCGTCGACGGCCGTGAAGACGGTACATCCCTCCTTGGCCAATAAAGTCTCTGCTGTCCGGCGAATCGTCTTGCTGTCGTCGATGACGAGGACCTTCAAGCCCTGAAGGCCCGCCTTCGGACTCACGGCGTTACGGCTTGACACGCGAATCTCCCTGCTGCAGGTGACACCCGCCGCGGCGGCTGAAAATTCGAACGGCCGGATTCAAGGCGCCTTTTAACATATTGGTGAGTGCCCTTCCATCGACTGCGGCTCGACGTTCGACAAGCTGCGATCGGGAGGCGCCTCGCCCGACCAACGCCGGCTTGAGCCCGGGGCCGCCGACCTATGGTAGCGTTGCCGTTTCGGATCAAACTGCGAACCTGCACGCAAAAAAAGCGAGGCGAGAATGAGCCGCTCCGAGCGCCTTGTCGGCGTCGTCATGGATCCCATCGAGACGATCCAGCCGAAAAAAGACTCGACGTTGGCGATGATGCTGGCGGCGCAGCGGCGCGGCTGGAAGATCGTCTATTTGCTGCAGCGCGACCTGTCGGTTCTCGAAGGCATGCCGATGGGCCGCGGCCGCTTTCTCGAGGTCTTCGACGACACGAAGCGCTGGTTCGCCTACGGCGACGAGTGGCAGGGGGAGCTCCACGAGCTCGACGTCCTGCTCATGCGCAAGGATCCGCCGTTCGACATGGAGTACATCTATACGACGTACATCCTCCAGCTCGCCGAGGAGCGCGGCCTTCTCGTCGTGAACCGGCCGGCGAGCCTGCGCGAGATCAACGAGAAGGCGTACACGGCCTGGTTTCCGCAGTGCACGCCGCCGACGCTGATCACGCGCTCCCGCGAGGAGCTCGTCCGCTTTCTCGACCAACATAAGAAGATCGTCATGAAGCCGCTCGACGGCATGGGCGGCCGCTCGATCTTCGTCGTGAGCGCGGGCGACCCGAACCGCAACGTCATCATGGAGACGATGACGGCACAGGACACGCGGTTCACGATGGCGCAGCGCTACGTCCCCGAGATCGTCGACGGAGACAAGCGCATCCTGCTCGTGGACGGCGAGCCCGTCGATTACGCGCTCGCCCGGATCCCGGCGCCCGGCGAGCACCGCGGCAACCTCGTCATGGGCGCCAAGGGCGAGGGCCGCTCGCTGACCGAGCGAGACCGCTGGCTTGCCGCCCAGGTCGGCCCGGTCCTCGCGCGAAAGGGCGTGATGTTCGCGGGTCTCGACGTCATCGGCGACTACCTGACCGAGATCAACGTGACGAGCCCGACGGGGATCCGTGAATTGGATCGGCAATTCGACGTCGACATCGCTGCTAAACTCATGGACGCCATCGAGCGGCACCTCGCGAGGTCACCATGACGCCTGCGCCTTCGGAGCGCACCCCCGCACCCCGATTGGCCGACCGCCTAGGGTCGACGCTCTTCCTTGCGGCGCTCGCCCACGGCGTCGTGATCCTCGGAGTCACTTTCACGAGCCTGCCTCTGGGGCAGGGCGACACCGTGCCGTCGCTGAACGTCACGCTCGTCGTCGACACGGGGCAGGTCGAGCCGACGCCCGACGACGCCGAGTTCCTCGCGCAGAAGAATCAGGCGGGCCACGGCGCGCTGCCGGAGGGCGAACGGCCCACCGCCGCGCCCGACGCGAATCAGCCGCGCACGCAAGCCGGCAATCCGGACGCCTCGGATCTCGCAGACGGCGAGCCGCGCGAGGCCGGCACTCCGGTCCGGGAGATCGTGACGCCGGGGGACTCGGCCCGCGAGGTCGCGGCGGAGCCGAAGGCCGTCGAGCAGTCCGCGGCCACGCCGCAGCAGGCGGCGGCGATGATCGCCGCCGTCGCGCCGCCGACGCTCGCCGCCGAGATCGACGCGCGAGCCGAGAGCCCGAAGGCCCACGACCGCGAGCTCGTCGCGAGCCCGAGCACGCGCGAGTCCGTGCTCGCCGAATATCTCGACGACTGGCGGCGCCGCGTCGAGCGCATCGGCACGCTGAATTTCCCGGAGCGGTTCCGCGGCGACGGCAGCGCGAGGCGGCCGACGCTCGAGGTCGCGATCGACAAGAACGGCCAGCTCGCCGACATCGTCGTGCGCCGCTCGTCGGGCGACGCCGAGCTCGATCAGGCCGCGCTCAATATCCTGCGCATGGCCGCGCCGTTCGATCCTTTGCCCGAAGCGATCCGCGCGAAGTACGACGTGCTGCGATTCGCGTACGAGTGGGAGTTCAAAGGAGGAGCCTCAGGCGACTCGGCCGCTTCGCTGCGCTAGAATTCGGAGTGACCAGGAGCACGAACACGAGGTTCGACCCCATGCGGTCACTTAAGGCCCACTTCCTGATCGCAATGCCTGCGATGGGCGATCCGAATTTCAACGAGACCGTCACCTATCTCTGCAAGCACGACGAGGAAGGCGCGCTCGGCATCGTCATCAATCGGCCGACCGACATGCTGCTCGAGGAGGTCTTCCGGCAGCTCTCGCTCGAGCCCGTCGATAACCGCCTCGCCGAGCTGCCCGTGCTCGCCGGCGGCCCGCTGCGCCGCGACCGCGGGTTCGTGCTGCATCGCTCGACCGAGCTCTACGACTCGACGCTCGACGCGGGCGCCGGCATCCGCATGACCGTCTCGCCGGACATCTTGACCGCGCTCGCGGGCGGCAAAGGGCCCAATCCCGTTCTCGTCGCGCTGGGCTACGCCGGCTGGGACTCCGGCCAGCTCGAGGCCGAGCTCGCCGCAAACGCGTGGCTCAGCGTGCCGGCCGACGACTCCGTGCTCTTCGAGACGCCGTTCGAGCAGCGCTGGGCCGCCGCGGCCGGACTGCTCGGCGTCGACATCCATCAGCTCGCGACGTATGCCGGGCACGCCTGAGGCTTCGAACGCGGCTCGACGGGGTCGGAACTCTGACACATTGCTGGCGTTCGATTTCGGTCTGAAACGCATCGGCGTCGCGAGCGGAAATTTGTTGACTCGAACGGCGGCCCCGCTCACGACCCTCGACAGCGGTGCCGGCGTCCCTTGGCACGCCGTCGACGCCGTCGTCGCCGAGTACGCGCCGGGGCGGCTCGTCGTCGGCGTGCCGGAAGGGTTGGATTCGAGCTCGGACGCCGGCGCCGGCTCGGGCCCTGGTGCCGGCATCGGCCCCGCTGCCCGCTCGGCTTCCGGCGCTCGCTCGGCTTCCGGTGCCCGCTCGGGCGCCGCCGTCGCCGATCGAGCGCGCGCCTTCGCGCGCGACTTGGCGGCTCGCTACGGCCTCCCGGTCGCAACGGTCGACGAGGCGCTGAGCTCGCGGGCCGCCGAGTCCGAGCTCCGCGACGCGCGGCGAAGCGGCGCGCGCACCCGGCGCGTCCGCAAAGCCGCGGTCGACGCGCTTGCGGCGACGCTCATCGCCGAGCAATGGATCAATTCACAAGCGCACGACGCGCGCGAGAGCGGCGAGCAGGCGCCGCGCGGGAGGACCCCATGAGCGTCGCGCAGCTGAACGGCCACGGCCGGCTCAGACATCTCATCACGCTCGCGGATCTCGACAAGAAGCACATCGAGGAGATCCTCGAGCAGGCGCAGCGTTATCGCAGCCGGCCCGGAGAGCCGCCGCGCCGCGACACGATCCTGCGGGGCCAGACCGTCGCGAACCTTTTCTTCGAAGCGAGCACGCGCACGCGCGCCTCGTTCGAGCTCGCGGCGCGGCGCCTCGACGCCGACGTGCTGAATCTCGACGTGAACATGTCGTCCCGCCAGAAGGGCGAGAGCATCATGGACACGATCTTCACGCTCGAGGCCATGCAGGTCGATATCTTCGTGATTCGCGACGCGAGCACGGGCGTGCCCGCGCGCATCGCCGAGCGCGTCGCGGACCACGTCTCGGTTCTCAACGCGGGCGAGTCGGAGGTGTCGCACCCGACGCAAGGCCTGCTCGATCTCATGACGGTGCTGCGCCATAAGAAGGACATCGGGGCCGTGTCGATCGCGATCGTCGGCGACATCACGCACTCGCGCGTCGCGCGCTCCGCCTACGAGGCCTTCACGAAGTTCGGCGTCGGCGAGCTCCGGCTCGTCGGCCCCGAGGAGCTGCTGCCCGAGCCCGGCGAATTTCCGCTCGCGCGGCGCGAGACGTCTCTCGCGGCCGGCATCGAGGACGCGGACGTCGTCATGGCGCTTCGCGTGCAGCGCGAGCGCTTCGCGCAGCTCGGCGAGATTCCGGACCCGCAGCAATATTTTCGCCGCTACGGGCTCACGCGCGAGAGCCTCGCCGCCGCGAAGAAGGACGTCATCGTCATGCATCCGGGGCCGATGAATCGCGGCGTCGAGATCGAGAGCGAGGTCGCCGACGGTCCCCATTCGGTCATTCAGGAGCAGGTGACGAACGGGTTGGCCGTCCGCATGGCCGTACTCTCGATCGTGAACCGGCACGTGGTCGAGACGCGCGGAGCGGTGGAGTGAGGCGCGGAGCGGCGGAATGAGGCGCGGCACCATCTTCCTCGAGGACGCCGAGATCCTCGAGCAGACCGCGCATCCGGGGCGTCAATTCGTGCTGCGCGTGCGCGCCCCGCGGGCGGCGGCGGCCGCCGAGCCCGGCAGCTTCGCGCACATCGCGTGCGATCCTTCCATACCGCTCCGGCGGCCGCTGTCGATCATGCGCGCGGAGCGGCAGGAAGGCTGGCTCGAATTTCTCTACAAGCCCGTCGGCGCCGGTCTCGAGAAGCTCTCGCGGCGCGCGCCGGGCGAGGCCGTCAGCATGCTCGCGCCGATCGGACGCGGCTTCGCGCCGGACCCCGCGCGGCCGCGGGTCGTCGCGATCGGCGGCGGCGTCGGCATTCCGCCCATGGTCTTCGTCGCCGACAGGCTGCGTCACGATCGCCGGTTCGAGGCGCCGCTCGTGCTCATGGGCTCCGAGGTCCCGTTTCCGTTCGAGACGCTCGAGGCGAGCCGCGCCATCGAGGGCCTTCCGAGCGATGCGTCGCACGTCATCGCGCTGCTCGAGGCATGGAGCGTGCCGTCCCGGCTCGCGAGCAACGCCGCGCTCCCGGGCGCGCACCGCGGCTTCGTGACGACGCTGGCCCGCCGGCACCTCGAGACGCTCGGCCCCGGCGAGCGGCGTCGCACGCAACTGCTCGCGTGCGGGCCGGAGCCCATGCTCGAGGCCGTCGCGAAGCTCGCGGCCCAATTCGACCTGCCTTGCCAGATCGCGGTCGAGGAATACATGGCGTGCGGCGTCGGCGGCTGCGCGGGCTGCACCGTGCTCGTGCAGACCGCGTCCGGCCCCGCGATGAAGCGCGTGTGCGTGGACGGGCCCGTATTCGAGGCGCGGGAGATCTATTCCGGCGCGTTCGAAAAGACGAACGAGGCTGCCGCTAGCCGAAGTTGATCTTCGCCTCGAGGTTCGTGCGCGAGTCCGAGTTCGAAAGCGCCTCTTCCATGCTGATGAGGCCCTCGCTATAGAGCTTGAACAGCGCATCGTCGAAGGTCTGCATGCCCGGCTCGCGCGTCTCGCGAAAAGCCTCCTTCACGGCGGCGATGTTGCCTTTCAAAACCAGATCCGCGATGTGCGGCGTGTTCAGCATGACCTCGACGGCCGCGACGCGCCGTCCTTCCTTGGATCGCACGAGGCGCTGGGAGATGATCGCGCGGATGTAGTGCGCGAGATCCATGAAGATTTGCGAGTGCTGGTCGTTCGGATACATGTTGATGATCCGATCGAGCGTCTCGGGCGCGTTGTTCGCGTGCAGCGTGGCGATCGCGAGATGCCCGGTGCCCGCGAGATCGATCGCGGCCTGCATCGTCTCGCGATCGCGGATCTCGCCGATCAGGATCACGTCGGGCGCTTCGCGCATGGCGCTGCGCAGGGCCCGCGCATAGGAGTGCGTGTCGAGGCCCACCTCGCGCTGATTCACGATCGACTTCTGGTTCGTGTGCAGGAACTCGATCGGATCCTCGATCGTGACGATGTGCGAGGCCGAGTGCTTGTTGCGGTAGTCGATCATGGCCGCGAGCGTCGTGGACTTGCCCGAGCCCGCCGCGCCGACCATGAGCACGAGCCCGCGCCGCAGCATGACGAGGTCCTTGAGGACGTCGGGCATGCCGAGGTCCGTGAGCTCGGGAAGCTCGGGCGTGATGAAGCGCAGCACCATCGCGACGTTGCCGCGCTGGTTGAAGATGTTGACGCGAAAGCGGCCGAGACCGGGCTCCGAGATCGCGAAGTCGATCTCGAGGTCGCGCGTGAACGCCTCGAGCTGCGTCTCGTTCATGAGCTCGAGCGCCGCTTGCCGCACCATCTTCGGCGTGAGCTCCATCTGATTGACCGGCATGATCTTGCCGTCGATCTTGATCATGACGGGCGCATACGTGGTGAAGAAAAGGTCGGACGCCTTCTTGTCCACCATGAGCTTGAACAACGGTTTGACGTTCATGCGCGCGGACCAGCTGCTTCTCGAAGCGCTGCCGTTCAGAAGCGGGCGGCCCGCTCGTCTTCCATGAGCGCGAGGCTCTCCGCGTGCTCGGCGGCGTTCGAGCCCTCGCGCTTGCTCTCGAGCTTGATGCGAAGGCGCAGCTCGTTCTTCGAGTCGGCGTTTCGCATCGCCTCCTCGTACGAGATCACGCCGTCCTCGTAGAGCTGGAACAGCGCCTGGTCGAACGTCTGCATCCCGAGGCGATTCGACTTGGCCATGATCTCCTTGATCTGGGCCACCTCGCCCCGGAAGATCAGGTCGCTCACGAGCGGCGACGCGAGCATGATCTCCATGGCCGCGATGCGGCCCATTCCGTTCTCCCGCGGGATCAGGCGCTGCGAGATCATCGCGGTGATATTGAGCGAGAGGTCCATGAGGAGCTGATGGCGCCGCTCCTCCGGGAAGAAGTTGATG
>DASTSM010000289.1:0-6511 GCA_035760685.1 Gammaproteobacteria bacterium
CCGTTATGTGGCCGACGTTGCTGGCCTCGGGGTTCAAGAGCCAGACGCCGACGAAAGCCAACATCGAGAAGCCGAGCGCCGTCGCCGCGAAATGGCCGGGGAAGCGCTGCGGCCGCCGCATCGCCGCGCCGGCGCACCAGCCGAGCAACGCGAATATTCCCGCCGAGACGCCGACGTAGGACTCGAGGCGCGACGGGTCCGACAGCAGCGTGCTCACGAGCGCGCCGAGCGCAGACGCGCCGACGAAAAGCGCGACGCTCGCGCGTCCGAGCAGCGCTCCCGCGACCGCTCCGGAGAAAACGAGGAACGCGAGATTGCCGAACCAATGGGCCGGCCCGGCGTGCAGGAACGGTCCGACGACGAGCCGCCACACCTCGCCGTCGAGGACGCGGGCATTCACGGCGCCGATCGCGAGCACCAAGCGCTCGTGCCCCCCGACGATGTGCTCGCCTCCGAGCTGCAGCGCGCCGGCGACGAGCATCATGGCCGTCCAACCGAGCGCGTACGTCCGGCCGCGGTCGACGACCCAGAGCGTCAGCAGCGCGCGATCGAAGAGCACGTCCGGGCGCTTGATCACGAGCTGGTATTCGAGGGTGCCGAACCCGGCGATCGCGAGCGACGCGAGCGCGGCTCTGAACGCGCTCGCACGATCCGCCGCCCAGCCCGAGAGCGCGAGCCCGCACGCGAGCAAAGAGAGCACCGCGATCATCATCAACTGCCGGCGCTTAAGCGACCGCTGCACCGCCTCGCGATATTCCTCGATTGCGAGCACGGGCAGAAAGCGGCGTGCGCCCGGCCGGCTGATCAGGAGCGGATCGAGCAAGGTCCATCGCGACACGGCCGCATCGATCGAGCCTTTGTCGCCGATGATCCGGCTGCGGCCGCGGCGTGCCTGCCAAGCCTCGCCCATTGCCTCCGGAAACCTCTCGAGATTCCGCCAGTCCATGCGCCGTGCCTCCTTGGAAGTTGAGCGAGTGCCGATCGAGGACCGGCACCCGCCTCTGTGCGTAGCCCTGCCTTCCGGCGCATCAGCACCAGGCGTAGTAGAGCAGCGCGATCCCGCCGACCGCGACGACGAGCGGCGTCGTACACATCGCCATGAGCCCGACGGTCAGCGCGGCGGCCTGAGCCTCCGTGAGCTCACCGCCCGATACGGCCAGCAGTTCGCGTTTCGTTAGATCTCGCATGTGCGTCACCTTCCCTAGTGATCGACGGAGGAACGGAAGCCGGTCGGACTCCGTCGCGGCCCGGTCGGCTTTTGAGGAACCGCGTGATGACGATTAAAGACGGGGCGGCCGCGCGGCGCAGCACGCGTTTCCGGCGAGTTCGCCGAGATTCGTCACGCCGAGGGGTCGGCTCCATCGTCGTCGTCGGCGCCCGGCCCGACCGTCCTGACGGCGCGCCACAGAACGAGCACGCCGAGCGACGACGAAACGAGGGACGCCGCGAACACGCCGATCTTGGCCGCCGCGAAATCCGCGGCCGCCGGGAACGCCTGGCCGGCGATGAACAGCGACATCGTGAAGCCGATGCCGGCGAGACATCCGGCGCCCGCGAGCTGCACCCAAGAGTAAGCGTTCGTCTTCGCCGCGATGCCGAGCCGCACGGAAAGCATCGAAAGCAGCAGGAAGCCGAGCGGCTTGCCGAGGGTGAGGCCGATCATGATCGCCGCGATCAGCATGCCGTGCCCGGCGAGCACGTCGCCCGAGAGCCGCACGCCCGCGTTCGCGAGCGCGAAGATCGGCAAGACGACGTAGCTCGAGCGAGGCGCGAAGCTGCGCAGCATGCGATCGGCCGGCGACAAGAGGCGATCGTGGATCGCGTCGAGGGCGCGCAGCGCGGGCTCGGACGGACCGAAGCGCAGCTGCTCGCCGCGGCGGCGCGACTCGACGTTGAGGATCGAGTCGGCCTGCATTGCGAGCGTCCTGTAGTCGGGCGGCGGGCGCGTCGGAATCATCGCCGCGAGCACGACGCCCGCGAGCGTCGCGTGCACACCGCCGGCCTTGACCGTCGCCCAAAGCGCGACGCCGACGATGAGGTAGGGCGCGACGCGGTAGACCCCCGAGCGGTTCAAGAGCGCGAGCAGGCCCGCGAAGAAGATCGCGGCCGCGAGATAGCGGAAATCGAGCTCGCCGGAGTAGAAGATCGCGACCGCGACGATCGAGCCGATATCGTCGACGATGGCCGCGGCCGTCAGGAAGATGCGCAGCTCGACGGGCACGCGGCGGCCGAGCATCGCGATCACGGCGATCGCGAACGCGGTGTCGGTCGCCATCGGCACTCCCCAGCCGCGTTGCCAGGCGCCCTCGGGGATCACGACCAGGTAGAGCAGCGCCGGCACGAGCATGCCGCCGATCGAAGCCGCGATCGGCAAGGCCGCGGAGCGGCGCGTCGCGAGATGGCCTATCGTGAGCTCGCGCTTGATCTCGAGGCCGACGACGAGAAAGAAGATCGTGAGCAGCGCGTCGTCGACCCAGTCGCGCAGCGACATCCGCAGCACCGATTCGCCGAGCGAGAGCGAGAAATCCGTGCGCCAGAAGCCCTCGAAGCTGGCCGCGAACGGGGAGTTGCTGAGCAGGAGCGCGAGCGCCGTCGCGAGCAGCAGCAGCAAGCCCGCCGACGGCGCCCAGGTCGCGAACGACAAGGCCGCGACGCGCACCCGGTACCCGAGGGAGCCGAGCAGCGCGTCGCTGAACGAGCTCTCGTCCCAAGCGCCGTCGTAGCGCCGTCCGTTGATGAAGAACGTCGGCGTATAGAGCACGCCGCTCGCGCGGGAGCTCCGGATGTCCGCGTCGACGCGAGCTCGCGCGGACGCGGGGATTCGAGCCTCCCAATCGCCTTCGCCGGGGTCGAAGCCCACTTCCCCCGCGACGACGCGCAGATCCTCCTCGGTCAGCGTCTCGGACCGGGTCATGAGCTCGACGTGCGCCTTCCAGAAGCGATCCTTGTCCTCGACGGTCTCGACGAGGTCGGCCGCGCGGCGCGCGAGCTCGCTGCCGGTCAAGGGCCGATGGCGAAAGACGTAGCGCAGCCGGTCGCCGAGCTCGGTCCGCACCTCGGCGATGCGGTCGTTCGCGGCCCGGCAGTGCGGACACGCGTAGCTGCCGTATTCGACGAGCGTGATTGGCGCATTGTTCGGGCCGAGGATGTGATCCTCGGCGTCGTCGACGGGACGATCCAAGTGGTTCGGCATGCTGCACCGTGCTGCGCGGCGCGCGGGCGGGCGGCCGCCGCTTCTCGACCACTCTAGCGCAACTGCGGCGCCACGCGTCCCCCGTCCGCGAGCCGGCGGCTCACGAGCGCCTCGACGTGCGCGACGAGCTCCCCGACGGTGCGAGGCTCGAACAAGGCGAGCATCTCGTCCCCGGTCAGCTCGACGTCGAACGACGCTTCGATGCGGGCCAGCACGGCCACGAGCGTCAAGGAATCGAGGGCGAGCTCGCCGATGCCGGTCGCGGCGGCGAGCGAGCCCGCCTCGACTCCGCACGCGAGCGCGAGCGCCTGCACGACGAGCTCCGCGATGCGGGCGTCTTCCGTCACGTCCGTCTCGACGCTCAGCATCCCATCGCGGCCAGCAGCGCGAGCTCGGCCGGGCCGAGACCCTCGTGCGCGGCCTCGCAGCCTACGCCCGTCCGAAGCGGCGCGCCGCCGCCGGTGCCTACGCTGGGCCGCGCGCGGGCCTGCGCCGCCTGCCTCGCGCCGGCCAGCGTCTGACCGCCGGCGCCCTGCGTCTGCCTCGCGCTCCTTCGCATCATTATCATCCCTCGATCGCTCCGCACTGCTCGCTCCTCTCGCTCTCTTGCGGCTCTTGGCTCTGTGCGCTCTCTGCGCTCTTTCCGCTCTTTTTGCTCTTTTCGCTCTTCTCACGCGGCTCGCTCTGCTCGCGCTCGGCGCTCGCGCCGTCGCCGCTCGATCGGCGCCCTGGGCCGAGCAGCCGCGTGGCCCGCAGCGGCCCCGCGCGGGGCGCGACTCGCATCTCGCGCACGATCCTGCCGGCCTCGAGCGTCACGACCCGGTCTGCGCTCGCGGCCGTTTGCGGGCGATGAGCGACGATGATGCGAGTCAGGTCGAGGCTGCGTATCGCGGCGCTGACGAGGATTTCGCGCTTCACGTCGAGATGGCTCGTCGCTTCGTCGAGCACGAGGATCGAAGGGCGCTTGTAGAGCGCCCGCGCGAGCAGGATGCGCTGCTGCTGGCCGCCCGAGAGCACCGAGCCGAGATAGCCGACGAACGTGTTGTAGCCCATGGGCATCGCGGCGATCTCGGCGTGGACGGATGCGAGCCTCGCGCAGTGCTCGATGCGCCGCTGGTCCGCACGGCTGTCGAAGAAGCTGATGTTGTCGGCGATCGAGCCCGCGAACAGCGTGTCGCCCTGCGTGACGCTGCCGACGAGCGCGCGGAGCCCGTCGGCGCCGAGGCGCGCGGCGCTGCGTCCGCCGATCAGCACGTCGCCCTCGGTCGGCGCGAGAATGCCGAGCACGATGTTGAGCAGCGTCGTCTTGCCGCACCCGGACGGGCCCGTGATGACGACGCATTCGCCGGGCGCGACGTCGAGATCGACGCCGTCGAGCACATAGGGCTCGTGATCCGCGTACTTGAAGCGCACGCCGCGCATCGCGACGCCCGGGGCGCCCGACGAGCGCTCCGAAACGACGAGGCGCGCGTCCGCCGCACGCTCCTCGGGATCGGTCAGCAGGATGTCGGCAAGACGCTCGCCCTGAAGGTCCAGCATCTTGAGCTCGAGCAGCTTGTCGACGAGCCCGCCGACCCGCGACGAGAGCTGGCCCTTGTAGGACATGAACGCCGTGAGCATGCCGACGGTCAGCGCGCCGTCGAGCACGTGCCGCGCGGCGAGCCAAACGACGAGAATGTTCTCGGCCGCGAAGCAGAGCGCATTAAGGAGGCGATAGAGGATCTGCAGCTTTTCGGCTCGCACGCCGGCGTTGATCTGGTCGACGAGCAAGACGAGCCAGGCCGCGCGCCGCTCCTCGAGCCGCTGAAACAGCTTGATCGCCCGAACGCCGCGCACGGTCTCCAAGAAGTGGCTCTCTTGCTTCGCCGCATGCACGATCTGCTCTTCCGTCGCCCGCCGCAGCGGACCGAAGCCGAGCCAGCGAAGCGACGCGTAAACCGCAATCGCGGCGGCGCTGATCGCCGTGAGGCCCGGGCTGTAGATCAGCATGACCACGGCGATGACGACCGTCATGACGCCGTCGACGACGGCCTCGACGAACGACGTCGTGAGCGTGCGGCGGATCAGGTCGATGGATCGGAACCGCGAGACGACGTCGCCCAAGTGCCGCTTCTCGAAATAGGCGAGCGGCAGCCGGAGCAGGTGCGCGAGCGCGTTCGCCTGCCACTGGACCGTCATGGTCGCGCCGAAATGCATGATGACCCAAGCGCGAAGCGCCGCGGCGAAGTGCTGAAGCAGCGCCAGCAGCCCGAAGCCGACCGCGAGGGTCGCGAGCAGCTGCCGGTCGGCGGCGACGAGCGCGTGATCGATGACCCACTGCAGATAGAGCGGGCTCGCGGCCGCGAAGATCTCGATCGCGGCGGCGAGCAGCAGCACCTGACTCGACGACCGGACGAGCCCCGTGACCCGGCCCATGAGGCGGCGCACCGTGACGCGCGTCCTTTCCTCGCGGCGCGCGAACCCCGCCGCCGGCCAGAGCTCGACGGCCACGCCCGTGAAGGACCGAGACGCCTCGCGCAGCGGGAGCGTTCGCCTCCCGCTCGCGGGATCGTGAACGAGGATCGACCGCGCACCGGCCTTCGAGAGCACGACGAAATGATTGAGGTTCCAGTGCAGGATGCAGGGGCGCTTGAGCTTCGCGAGGTCCTCGAGCTCGAGACGCAGCGCGCGCGACGCGAGTCCGAGCCGCTCCGCGAGCTCGATCAGCGAGGCGAGCGTCGTGCCCTTCAACGAAACCGCGTGGCGGCGCCGCAGTGCCGCGAGATCCGTTCCGCGCCCGTAATAGCACGCGACCATCGCGAGACAGGCGAGGGCGCATTCCGCCGCCTCGGTCTGCAGGATCACGGGCAGCTTCGGCCGAAGGCCCAGCGACAATGCGTCGAGGACGCTCATGCTTCGCGCGGCGACGGATCGCGCGGCGATGAATCGCGCGCCGCTGCGAGATCCGCGCGCAGCGAGCGGGCCGCGAGGAAGAAGTGCACCCCGGCCCAGGCGCTCGTCGTCGTCACGACTGCGAGCAGGGCGACGCGCAGCGAATCGACGCCGAACCGCGCGCCGAACAGATCGCTCGCCGCTCCGACGGCGACGGGCCCGACCCCTTGAGACACGAGGTTCGCGAGAAAGAGATACAGCGCGGACGCGAGCGCCCGGCGCCGAAGCCCGGCGAGTCCCTGAATCAAGGCGGTCACGGGACCCAAGAACATGTGGCCGAGCGCCGTCGAGACGACGAGCGCCGCCGCGGCGGCCGGCAGGGCCGGCGCGAGATACACGAGCAACGAGCACGGCACCGTCGCGGCGACCGCCGCGGCGGAGCCCCAG
>DASTSM010000290.1:0-16095 GCA_035760685.1 Gammaproteobacteria bacterium
TCCGGGCTCGATGCCGCACGCGCGCGCGGCATCGTCGACGGCGACGACGCATAGCCGTCCGCGGCGCGGCTCGACGACGGCGAGGGGCCGAACGGACGCGCGCGCTAAAGCGGAGTGGGCGCGCTCGGCGACGGACTCGAGCGCGAGCGCGGGGAGGCGCACCGCAAGCCAGAGGTGCGGCCGCGCCGGCGAAACGGCAGGCTGCGCGGAGAGCGGAGCCTCTCTGGGCGACGGAGCGAGCGACTTCCGAGACAGCGGCATGATCGGATCATCCGCACCGGCTCTCTCCAGCCCGAGAGCTCGCGCAGGCGCTTCGGGATTCGGCGAAGTCGCCGTCGCCGAGATCGAGATCGAGATCGACACGGGCCGGCCTTCCACCCCGGCACTTCAAGATTTCGACGCGCGTCTTGTCGCCGTCTTTCGTCAAGCGCAATCGCAAGGCCGCGGGAGAGCGCCGAGCGAGCCCGGCCATCGGCCGGAACAACAGCAGAGCGCACTCCTTTGCCTCGGCGGCGAGCTGGAAACGCCGCAACGCCGTGTCGTCGACGGAGCGCAGCCAAGCGAGGACGACGATGCACGCACCCGAACGCACGCTTTGCTCCGTCGCCCACGACGCCTCTGCGGCCGTATCGCGGGTATCGACGAGCAGCACGCGATCGAGGTCGATGCCGCAGCGAGCCAATGCGGGCGGATAAGGAATGAGCGGCGGCGCGACGAACACGATCCAGAGCCGGTCACGCGCACGGCTCGAAGCCGCGATCGCGGGCATCCAAAGGCGCAGCTCGCCGATGCCGGGCCGCTCCGCGAAGATCTCGATGACGGCGCCCCACGGCCAGCCGCCGCCCGGCAACACGCGGTCGAGCGCGGCGAAACCGGTAGGAACGACCGATCGAGCCGCACCGCTCCCGCGTCCCCGCCATACATGAGGACCGCCGACTAATTCTTCCAAGCTTCTCGTCATGGGGAAAAGGCGAATCGAAGCCTCGCAAGGCGACGTTGCGCTCTCTCACATCGAGTTCCTGAGGACGCCGACGACGATGCCTTCGATGGACAGCGACTGCTCGCGCAAATCCACCTTGATCGGCTCGAACTCGGGGTTCTCGGGCAGCAGCCACACGCGATGCCCCTCCTGACGATAGCGCTTGACCGTCACCTCGTTCTCGAGCCGAGCGACGACGATCTGGCGGTTCTTGATGTCCGGCGTGCGATGCACGACGACGAGATCGCCGTCCAAGATTCCCGCATCGCGCATGCTCATGCCGCTCACGCGAAGCAGAAAATGCGGCGGCTTCTTGAACAGCTCCGGATCGATTTGGTAGCGCGCTTCGACGTGCTCCTCGGCCAAGGTCGGAGCGCCCGCCGCGACTCGGCCGATGAGCGGCAAGCCGAGCTGCTCGCGCAGCGAGTCCTTGAGGCGAATGCCGCGAGACGTCCCGGGCAAGAGCTCGATGGCGCCTTTGCGCTCGAGCGCACGCAGATGCTCTTCCGCGGCATTGACGGAGCGAAAGTTCAGACGTTTCGCGATCTCGGCCCGGGTCGGCGGCATGCCCGTCGTCGTGATCGTCTTTTGGATCAGGCCCAGGATCTGTCTCTGCCTCGGCGTGAGCTCACGCATTGCACGTCTCCTGTATACGCAGCCAGTCTGATGCTATATACAGTTTCGAGGCGGGTCAAGCGGCGACTCGACCCAGAATTAATTACTCCTTCTACTCGGCGACGTTCCCATGGTGACCGTCCCGCAGCAAAATTCCTTGCAAAGTCAAATGTCTGCCATCCGCGACGGCCATATGCCGCAATTGCAGAAGCTTTCACTTTAGTCAATAATCCCGTGGGTTCTTCACTTTAATCAGGGGATATTCGATGGCAATGAAGTTTCACGGCGCTTGGCGTGCAGGAGCACTCGTGACGCTCGCCGCGATCGCGACGGGATGTGCTGGGGTGACGACCGAGCAACTCGACATGGTGCGCATGACGGCGGAAGCGGCGCAGCAGGCCGCGCAAGCCGCGCAGCAAGCGGCCGACCAGGCGCGCCAGGCGGCCTCGGGCGCTCAAAGCACGGCGAATCAAGCTCTCCAAGCCGCACAAGCCGCCCAAGCGTGCTGCGACGCCACGAACCAGCGGCTCGATCGGATGTTCGAGCAATCGCAGCGCAAGTAAGAAGCAAAAAGAAAAAAATGATCAGGGACGGAGCAACACCGAGCCCCCCCACTTGAGGAAGAGCCGCCGCAGCGAAAGTTGGGCGGCTCTTTTTTCGACTCCAGCCTTTCGAGATTCCGCGGCCGGCGCGTGCGAAGCGGGCTTTACTGAACGGTCGCGAGCGCGGCCGTGGTCGTCTCTGCAGGTGTTTGGCCGGGCTCGGTCTCTTGCCGGGGAACGGCGGGACCCGAGATTCGGACCGGCACGCCGGTCGCTTCGTGCAGGACCGTCTCCGCGGAGTCCCAGCTGACTTCTACGTAGCGATCTTCAGTGACGGCGACGAACTCGCGCGTCAAATCCGTCATCGTCCAGTGGCCGGCATCGACGTCCTCGCTGAGCGGCGCATGGGCCTCGAGGTAGAGGCTGCCGTCCGCACCCCAGCCGAGCTTGTACGGCTGATTCACGATGCGCACTTGCGTGCCGATCGGCACCGTCTTGTACATCGCCTCGATATCCTCGGGAAAGAGGCGAATGCAGCCGTGCGTGACTCTCATGCCGACGCCCGACGGCTTGTTCGTGCCGTGGATCAAATAGCCGGGCAGTCCGAGCCTTAGCGCAAACTTACCGAGCGGATTGTCGGGCCCGGGCGGCACGACCTTCGGCAACGGATCGTTGTTCGCGGCGTGCTCGGCCCGGATCGAGTCGGGCGGATACCATGCCGGATTCTTGACCCTGCCCGTGACGGTCGTCACGCCGATCGGCGTCGACCAGTCGAGCGCGCCGATGCTGATCGGATGCGTGATGACCTTGCCCGGCTCGTCGGCCGGAAAGTAGTAGAGCCGGAGCTCCGCGACGTTGACGACGATGCCGGTGTGCGGAGCGCGCGGCAAGACGTACTGCGTCGGCAGGACGATCTCCGTGCCCTCTCCGGGCAGCCACGGATCGACGCCCGGATTCGCGCTGCGCAGCTCCTCGTAGCCGAGCCCGTACTGACGACCGAGCGCGACGAAGGTGTCCTCGTAGCGCGCCTTGATGACCTGGACTTGACCGACGACGTCCTGGTCCTTCGTCAAATCGAGCTCCCCCGCGCCGGCGGGCGCAGCGGCGAGCACGAGCGCGAAAGCGAAGGCGGCGCGAAACATGGCCCGGATTATACGCGCGTTGTTCCGCTCAGAAAGGTCGATTGGCGCACACGATCCTCGCTCGGCCTCGTCAATAGCGGATCAGCGTGGCTCCCCAGGTGAAGCCGCCGCCGAAGGCCTCGAGCAAGAGCAGATCGCCGCGCCTGACCCTGCCGTCGCGAACGGCGACGTCGAGCGCGAGCGGAACGGAAGCGGCCGAGGTATTGCCGTGCTCCTGCACGGTCAGGACGACGCGCTCGAGCGGCATGCCGAGCCGTTTGGCCGTCGCCTTGATGATGCGGATGTTGGCCTGGTGCGGAATCAGCCAATCGACTTGGCCCTTCTCGAGGTTGTTCTGCTCGAGCACGTCGTCGACGATCTGCTCGAGCGTCTTGACGGCGACCTTGAAGACTTCGTTGCCTCTCATCTTGAGGGCCGGCACGTCGCAGCCCGGACGCCGTGTCGAGACTCCGCTCGAGGCATAGAGCAAGTCCCGATAGCGGCCGTCCGCCCCGAGCTTCGAGTAGATGACCCCGGGCTGGTCCGAGGCCTCGAGCACGACAGCGCCGGCTCCGTCGCCGAACAGGACGCACGTTTCCCGGTCGGTCCAGTCGACGATGCGCGACATCGTCTCGGCGCCGACGACGAGCGCGCGCTTCGCCTGCCCGCAGCGCACGAACTGATCCGCGGTCACGAGGCCGTAGAGAAACCCGGAGCAGGCGGCTTCGACGCTGAAAGCCGGTCCGCCGCGGATCCCGAGCTTCTCCTGGAGCAGGCAGGCGACGTTCGGGAACACGAGATCCGGCGTCGTCGTGCCGACGACGACGAGGTCGATGTCCTCCGGCGCGACGCCCGCGGCTTCGATCGCGGCGGCCGAAGCGCGATGGGCGAGGTCGCTCGTCGCTTGGCCCTCGTCGGCGATGTGGCGGCGCTCGATGCCCGTCCGCGTGCGGATCCATTCGTCCGAAGTCTCGACCATCTTTTCGAGATCGAAATTCGTGAGAACTCGATCCGGCAGATAGGATCCGGTGCCGGCTATGCGCGAATACATTCTTTGGGCTGCGCTTCGATGAGGTTGCCGATCTGAACCGGCACGCCTTTGCGGGCCTCGACGATGGCGGTGCGCACGGCGGTCTCGAATGCGATCTGATCCGCACCGCCGTGGCTTTTTATGACGACGCCGTTCAAGCCCACGAGGCTCGCGCCGTTGTATTGGCGAGGGTCGAGCCGGTCGCGGAGCGCGTCGAGCGCGGAGCGCGCGACGAAACCCTGCAGCAAGCGCAGCGCGTTGCGATCGAATTCCTTTCTGAGGAACGAGCCGATGAGCCTCGCGGTGCCCTCCATCGTCTTGAGCGCGACGTTGCCGACGAAGCCGTCGGTCACGACGACGTCGACGTCCGCGCGGAAGACGCCGTCGCCCTCGACGAAGCCGATGTAGTTGAGGCCGCTGCGGGCCAGCAGCTCGCCGGCCTCGCGCACGACGTCGTTGCCCTTGATGTCCTCTTGACCGATGTTGAGCAGGCCCACGCGCGGCCGCCCGATCTCGAGCATGTCTGCGGCGATGACGGAGCCCATGAGCGCGAATTGCAGCAGATGCTCGGGCGTCGCTCCGACGTTCGCGCCGAGGTCGAGCATGTAGGTCGGCCCTTCGATGCCGGGCAGCGCCGAGATGATGGCCGGGCGGTCGATGCCGGGCAGCGTCTTCAGCACGTAGCGCGCCGTCGCCATGAGCGCGCCGGTGTTGCCGGCGCTCACGCAGGCATCGGCCTCCGCGCTCTTCACGAGCTCGAGGGCGACGCGCATGGAGGAATCCTTCTTGCGGCGCAGCGCCTCGGCCGGCGGCTCGTCCATCGCGACGACCTCGGTGGCGACGCGATAGCGCAGCCGCTCCCCGTGACGCTCGCCGCCTTCACGCCGCGCGCGCTCGAGGACCTCGGGCAGGCCGACGAGGACGAGGTGCAGGGAGTCGTCCTTCTCGAGCGTCGCGAGCGCGGCCGGCACGACGACATCGGGCCCGCGGTCGCCGCCCATGGCGTCTAGGGCGATCGTGACCTTTCGAGTCATTCGGCTTGGGTTCTGGGCGGCTTTGCTGCGGGAGCCGATGGGCTTTCGGGCGCCCGAAGGCTTCCCCGATCGCGGCTATTCTTCGTCGGCTTCTTCTTGCCGAAGCTCGAGAACCTTGCGGCCGCGGTAGTACCCGTCCGCGGTCACGTGATGCCGACGGTGCGTCTCGCCCGTCGATTTGTCGACCGAGAGCGTCGGCCCTTCGAGCGCATCATGCGAACGCCGCATGTCGCGCCGCGACGGCGTCTTGCGCGATTTCTGCACAGCCATTTGCGAAAACTCCAAAAAATTAAGGACGGAACCTACGACCTCTCCTCGCGCTCGGGGTCGGAGAGGAGAACCGAGTCACGGGCCAAGCTGCCGCACGCCTCGATGGACTCGTGCCGCGGCACGAACGGAAGCGCGATTATAAGTTCATCTTCGACCAACGTCGCGGGCCGAAAACGCTCGTCCTCGAGAACGAGCGGCTCGAGCCCTTCCGGACGGCGCTGCTCCTGCGACGGGCTCTCGAGCACGGCAAGCTCGACCGTGTCCTCGAGCCGGTAAGCGACGGGCTCGAGGCAGCGCTGGCACGTGAGCTCGAGCACCGCCGCGTGCTCGAGCGCGATTATGAGCCAGCCGCCTTGTTGTCGAAAGCGCAGAGCCGCCTTTACACTCCCGCGGTCCGAATTGAGAAGCTCGGCGAGCCGCGGAAGCCGCTCGAGGTCGAGCTCCCCCTGGAGCGTACCGCCGCGTTTCGCGAGGGCCTCGAGCTCGCGCGCGCCATACCATCTGTACAGCGACCCCGGCATAGAACGGCCATCATAGGGCATCCGACTTTCTTCTGTCAAAACCGTAACTTAGCCCCTGCTCTCCATGAAGCGACTGATCCTGGCCTCGACGTCGAGCTACAAGCGGGCCCTGCTCGAGCGGCTCCGGCTGCCTTTCGAGACTCGGAACCCCGGCCTCGACGAGCGCGCCGAGCCCGGCGAGCACCCGCGCGCGCTGGCCGCACGCCTCGCGCGCGGCAAGGCGGCGGCCGCCGCGAGCTCAGGCAGCGTCGTCATCGGCGCCGACCAGGTGCCGGCGCTCGGCGAAGAAGTCCTTCGCAAGCCGGGCGGACACGCCGCCGCGGCGGCCCAGCTTCTCGCGTGCAGCCGCCGAACCGTCGTCTTCTATACGTCCGCCGCGGTCATGGACTCCGACTCGGGCCGGACCTGGGAAACCGTCGACGTGACCGAGGTCGATTTCGCGGAGCTCGACGCCGATCGTGTCGAGCGTTACCTACGGGTCGAGCGCCCGTACGATTGCTCGGGGGGCTTCAAGGCCGAAGGGCTCGGCATCGTGCTGTTCGAGGCCATCCGGTCGCACGATCCCACGGCATTGATCGGGCTGCCGCTGATTTGGCTCGCGGCGACGCTGAGGCGCGCGGGATTCGATCCGCTCGGCCCCGGCGAGTTCCACTAGCTCCTCGGCGGGGCTGGGCGGGGGCGCTCGGCACCCGGACCGGCGGCGAGCGCGTCGAGGACGGCCTTGAGCTCCTCCGGCAGCGGGGCGCTCACCGCGAAGTCCCGCCCCGTGTCGGGCCACGCGAATGCGACGGAGTGGGCGTGCAGGAACATGCGTTCGAGCCCGTAGCGCCGCATCTCCTTATTGAAGGCGCGGTCGCCGTACCGGTCGTCGCCCGCGAGCGGATGGCCGAGGTGCGCGGCGTGCACGCGAATCTGGTGGGTGCGGCCCGTGAAGAGCCGGACCTCGACGAGAGAGGCGATCGAGCCGTAGGCTTCGACCCGCCGAAAGCGGCTCCTCGCGAGCTTGCCCTCCTCGTCGACGCGGACTCGCACCTCGCCCTCGCGGCGGCTCGGTGCGAGCGGCGCATCGACCTCGACGGTCCCTTCGCGCAGGGCGCCGCGGACGAGGGCCAGGTAACGCTTGTCCATGCCGCCCTCGCGCAGCACGGCGTGCAGCTGGCGTAAGGCGCTGCGCCGCTTCGCGACGAGCAGGCAGCCCGACGTCGCGCGGTCGAGCCGATGCACGAGCTCGAGCGACTTCGCCTGCGGCCGCAGCGCGCGCAGGGCCTCGATGCAACCGAGGGAAACGCCGCTTCCGCCGTGCACGGCGAGGCCCGCGGGCTTGTCGAGAACGAGGAGCGCGGCGTCCTCGAATAGGATGCGCCGCTCGAGCCAGCCGAGGCCCTCGGCCGCGGGCGGCTCCGCCCGGGATCCTAAGCGCGCCACCGGCGGAACTCTGACCCGGTCCCCGGCTCTGAGCTTGTAGCTCGGCGTCGTCCGGCCCGAATTCACGCGAACCTGCCCCGACCGTATAAGCCTATATACGTGGCTCCGGGGCACGCCCTTGAGACGGCCGAGCAGATAGTTGTCGAGCCGCTGGCCGGCCAGCTCCCGATCGATCTCCTCCGTCACGGCGGTCGTCTTATTCTGATGTGAGCTGGAGGCGGGCATAAAAATTGTGCATAAGGGACGCTATGGTTATAGTACCGGCAACGGATTGGGCCGACAGGGCAACTGCCGGGCGCGGGTCCGTGTCCGATTTCGGCCGGTCTCGTACGCGAGCGGCCATTTCAATGGCTTCATGAGAAGGGTTTAGTTGTCGGCGAACCCGGAGAAGGGGTGCCGCGAGAATGGGTGACGACTCTCCGTCGCGCAAATGACGACCCGCGACGGATCGAGCGGCTTAGGCCTCCCGCGAGAATCCATGATACAGGGGTTCAACACCACGCATCGTTCGTATCCTGCCTCGCAGATCGCGGCTATCGATCCCAGAACCGGGCCCGCCCCTGATGGGTTGAGGGCTTATGAAACGAATGTTGGTAAATGCAACTCAACAGGAAGAGTTGCGCGTGGCCATGGTGGATGGCCAAAAGCTGTATGACCTCGACGTAGAAACGCCGTCCAGAGAGCAACGCAAAGCAAACATTTATAAGGGCCGCATCACGCGGATCGAGCCCAGCCTCGAGGCGGCCTTCATCGACTACGGCGCTCAGCGCCACGGCTTCCTGCCGCTCAAGGAAATCTCGCCCGAGTACTTCATCCGCGAGCCGGAAGGCGACCGGATCCAGATCAAGGAAGTCTTGCGCGAGAACCAGGAGATCGTCGTCCAGGTCGACAAGGAGGAGCGCGGCACGAAGGGCGCGGCGCTGACGACCTATGTGAGCCTCGCCGGCCGCTTCCTCGTCCTCATGCCGAACAACCCGCGGGCCGGCGGCGTCTCGCGGCGAATCACGGGCGAGGACCGCGACATCGTCCGGCAGTCGCTCGATGAGCTGAATCCGCCGGACGGCATGGGGTGCATCGTCCGGACGGCAGGGGTCGGCCGCAGCACCGAGGAGCTCCGCTGGGACCTCGACTACCTGCTCAAGGTGTGGGAGTCCATCAAGTCGGTCGTCGTGACGCGGCCCGCACCCTTCCTCATTTATCAGGAAGGCAACGCGATCGTCCGGGCGCTGCGCGACTACTACTCGACCGAGATCGGCGAGATCCTCATCGACGACGCGCGCGTCTACCAGGAAGCCCGCGACTTCATGGAGCGCGTGCTTCCGGAAAGCGTGCGCAAGCTCAAGCTCTACGACGACGAGACCGTGCCCCTCTTCACGCGGTTTCAGATCGAAAGCCAGATCGAGTCGGCCTACGCGCATAAGGTGCAGCTGCCCTCCGGCGGCAGCATCGTCATCGACCACACCGAAGCGCTGACGGCGATCGACATCAACTCGGCCCGCTCGACGAAGGGCGAGGACATCGAGGAAACGGCGCTCAATACGAATCTCGAGGCCGCCGACGAGGTCGGGCGGCAGCTCAGGATCCGGGACTTGGGCGGTCTCGTCGTCGTCGACTTCATCGACATGGGCCCGCACCGCAACCAGCGCGAGGTCGAGAATCGGCTGCGCGAGGCCGTGCGCCACGATCGGGCCCGCATTCAGATCGGCCGCATCTCGCGGTTCGGGCTCCTCGAGCTGTCGCGGCAGCGGCTGCGGCCGTCGCTCGAAGAATCGACGCAATCCGTCTGCCCGCGCTGCAACGGGACCGGCAACGTACGCAGCGTCGAGTCGCTCGCGCTCGCGATTCTGCGCCTCGTCGGCGAGGAGGCGCGCAAGGAGCGCACGGCGAAGGTCATCGCGCAGCTGCCGCTCGACGTCGCGAACTATCTGCTGAACGAGAAGCGCGACTGGGTGCAAACGGTCCAGCAGCGCAACGGCGTCGAGGTCGTGCTGCTCGGCAACCCCGACCTCGACACTCCGAACTACGCGATTCGGCGCGTCCGCGACGACGAAGCGCATCTCCCCGACAACGCCGCGACGAGCTACAAGCTCGTCGAGCCGAAGGAAGACCCGTCCCTCGCGTACGAGGAGATCAAGAAGCCGGTCCGGACCGAGGAAGCCGCGGTCTCGGGCGTGCTGCCCGAGACGCCGGCGCCCCAGCCCCCGCCTCCTCCGCCCCCGACCGTGGTCGAGAAATCGGTCTGGCAGCGCCTGTTCGGTTGGCTCAACGGCGCGCCCAAGGCAGCGGAAGAGGAATCCGAGCCCGAGGGCCGCTCCCGGCGGTCGCGCGAGCGGAGGCCCGCGCACGGCGATCGCCGCAACCGCGGCAACGGACGCAGGGGCCGCGGGCGGCACGACGGCCGGCACGAAGGCAGCCGGCTCGACGGCGCTCGGGCCGAGGGGGGCCGCGACGGCGGACGAGGTGAGGGCCGGGCCGACGGCGGACGAGGTGAAGGACGGGATGAAGGCGGACGCCGCGAAGGCGGCCGCGGCGACGGCGGGCGCCGAGAAAGCGGGCGAGGCGACGGCGGTCGCGGCGAAGGCGCCCGGGGCGAAGGTGGTCGGGGCGAAGGCGGCCGTTCCGACGCCGCGCGCGCGGAAAGCCGGGGCGGCGACGTCGGGCGTCAGGAAAGCGAACGCGGCGACGGTGCTCGCGGCGAGCGCCAAGGCGCTCCCCGCTCGGATGCCGGCCGCGCCGAGGGCAGAGCGCAAGGCGCCGGGCAAGGTCAAGGCGGAGGATCGCGAAGCCGCCGCTCGAGAAACCGCAGAGGGCGCGGCGGAGAGCACGGCAGCCGAGAATCGTCCGGGCGGCGGGACGAGGGCCGGCAGGGCGAGACGAACGAAGCCGGCGCGCCGGACGCTGCGCCGCGCGCCGCGCAGGGAAACGGGGGCGACGCACCGCCCCGCGGCGGCGATGCACCGCCCCGCGACGAGGGCTACGGCTCGAGCCGTTTCGATGCCCCCACGGATTCGCATCGCGATACGCCTTCGGCCTCGCCGGCCTCGGATTCCGCCGGCTGGGATGATCGGCCGGCCGCGGGCCGCGAAGAGCGCGACGCCGGACGGGCGGATTGGGACGCCGGCCGCGATTCCCCCGGCTTCCGCGAAGACGCGGGAAGCGGCGGCGGCGAGGGCGGCGGCGGCCGCACGAGCGAGGGCGACGACAGCGGCAGCGGCGGCAGGAGCGAGGGCAGCGGCAGCAGGAACGACGGCGGCGGCGACGATGCGCGCGCGGCCGGACCGGTTCCGGACGCGCCACCGCCGGAACGAGCGGCGCGTCAGGAGGCCCCGGCCGCGGTTTCCGGAGGGTCGGAGGTCACGACGCCCTGAGATCTCACTCGGTCGGGGTCGTATCCTTGAGCCGCACGCGCAGGTGCTCGAGTAAGCCCGACGACGCCTCCTCGACGAGATCGAGCACGTACTCGAAGCCGTTGCTGCCGCCGTAGTAAGGATCGGGCACGTCGCGGCGCCCCGTCTGGGGCGCGAACTCGAGAAGGAGATGCAGGCGCTCGTGCCGCTCGGGCGGACACATCTCCCGGAGCGCTTCGAGGTTCGTCTCGTCCATCGCGAGAATCAGGTCGAAGCGCTCGAAATCCTCGAGCCCGATTCTGCGGGCCCTGCTGGCGCTCAAGTCGATGCCGCGGCGCGCGGCCGCGCGCTGTGCCCGCGGATCCGGCGGCTCGCCGATGTGGTAGCCGTGCGTTCCCGCGGAATCGAGCAGCAGCTGTAGCTCGGGCGCCGTCTGCTGCCAGACCTTGCGGAACACGCCCTCGGCCGTCGGAGAGCGGCAGATGTTGCCCATGCAGACGAAGAGGATTCGCCAGTCCGCGTCGGGCCCGCCCTCTTCGTCCTCGCGGTTACGCCTGAATCTGTCGAAAAATGCCTTCAATGACTTCGGTCCTTTCCGTGGCCGGCGCGCGCCCCGCAATTGTAGCCCAGGCGGCGCCGAGGAAAGGCGCTCGACGGCCGCCGGCACTACGGGTCCGACCGCAGGGCTCTAGGCGCTCCGCCGCGGGCCGATCGTCGACGCGAGCGCGGCGCGCGCGGCCGCGAGGTCCTCGGCCGTATCGACGCCGCGAGGCGGCGGCACCTCGGCGTCGGCTACGACGATGCGCTGTCCGAGCCAAAGCGCCCTGAGCTGCTCGAGCTTCTCCTCGAGCTCGAGCGCGCACGGCGGCTCCGCGGTCATGACCTTGAGGCTTCCGACTCGGTACGCGTAGAGGCCGATGTGCCGGCGCGGCACGACGCGGCGTTCGCCGTCGCGGGGCCAAGGCACCGCCGCCCGGCTGAAATAGAGCGCGTTGCCGGCTCGATCCGCCACGACCTTGACGATGTTCGGGTCGCGGAACTCGGACTCGGACTCGATCGGCGTCACGAGGGTCGCGATGTCCGCATCGGAGCGCGCCGCGAGCAAGTCCGCGACTTGCGCCACGAGCTCGGACGGAACGCGCGGCTCGTCGCCCTGCACGTTGACGACGATCGCGTCCGACGCCCACCCGCAACGCTCCGCGACCTCGGCGATCCGATCCGTGCCGCTCGCATGATCGCCGCGGGTCAGCTCGACCGGAGCGCCGAAGGCGCGGCAGGCCGCCGCGATGCGCTCGTCGTCCGTCGCGACGACGACGCGCTGCGCGCCGCTGCGGGCGGCGCGCTCGTACACCCAAGCGATCATGGGCCGGCCGCCGATGTCCGCGAGCGGCTTGGCCGGCAAGCGGCTCGAGCCGTAACGGGCCGGAATCACGACCGTGAAGGGAATCGTCATCGTCGAGCTCCTGATGCGGACGGCGGCGGCAGCCGAGCGAGGACGCGATCGAGCAGCGCGCTGCTTGCGGCGGGCGGAAAGCGCAGATCGACGACGACGCACCAGACGTCGTCGCCCGCGAACTCGCGGCATTTTACGGCATCCTTCTCGGTGACGAGCACCGGGCCTCCGGCATGATCGAGGTCGCGCGGCAGAATCTCGGCGTGATCGGGGAGCGCATGGCGCACGACGTCGATGCCGTGCCGTTCCAGCATCTCGAAGAATCTTTCGGGATGGCCGATGCCCGCGACGGCATGCACGCGCCGCCCCGCGAAATCCGCAAGCGCTCGACGCTCTGCGTCGGAGCCTTCCGTGCCGAGGCGATAGACGAAGAGCGGCGCGATCTCCGCCCGGAGCGCGTCGGGTCCCCCCCACGTCCCTCCGTTCACGACGACGGCGTCGACGCGGTCGAGCCGCGCCGGCGGCTCGCGCAGCGGCCCCGCGGGCAGGCACCGGCCGTTGCCGAGCCCCCGGCGACCGTCGACGACCGCGATCTCGACTGCGCGATCGAGCCGGTAGTGCTGGAGGCCGTCGTCCGAGAGCAGCACGTCGATCGCGGCCTGCGGCGGGGACGCAGCAGCACGAGCTTCCGCGCCGCCCCCGCTATTCCGCGGCGGCAAGAGAAGCTCGGCGGCCGCGACGCGATCGGGTCCGACGGCGACCGGGCAACCCGTGCGCTCGGCGACGAGCACTGGCTCGTCGCCGACCTCGAGCGGGTCGGCCCCCGCCTCGACGAGCCGCGGCCAAACGGCGGACTTTCCCCCGTAGCCGCGCGAGACGATGCCGGGCGAGTAGCCGCGCTCGCGTAGACGCTCCGCGAGCCAGATCAGGAGCGGCGTCTTGCCCGTGCCGCCGACGCTCAAGTTTCCGACGACGACGACGGGCACGGGCAGCGCGATGCGGCGCAGGATGCCCCGCGCGTAGAGCGCTGCACGCGCGCGCGCCGCGAGCCGGAACGCGGCCTCGAAAGGCCCAAGGACCGCCTCCGCTCCGCGGCGGCGGCGCTCGCCGTACCAAACGGATTCGAGGAAACGGGCCGCTTCGCTCACGCCGTCTCGCCGGTGAACTGCATGCGATGCAGCGCCGCGTAGTATCCGTCCCGCGCGAGCAGCTCGGCATGCGCGCCGAGCTCGACGATCGTGCCCTCCTCGAGGACGGCGATGAGGTCGGCCGCTTCGATCGTCGAGAGACGATGAGCGATGACGATCGTCGTGCGTCCGCGCA
Source organism: Gammaproteobacteria bacterium (assembly GCA_035760685.1). Taxonomy (GTDB): domain Bacteria; phylum Pseudomonadota; class Gammaproteobacteria; order Steroidobacterales; family Rariloculaceae; genus ZC4RG20. The sequence continues at coordinate 13,601 of DASTSM010000290.1, forward strand.
TGAGCGCCGCGAGCGCGCTCTGCACGCGCCGCTCGGACTCGCTGTCGAGCGCCGACGTCGCCTCGTCGAGAATCAGCACGGGCGCATCCTTCAGCAGCGCGCGCGCGATCGCGATCCGCTGCCGCTGCCCGCCCGAGAGCAGGAGGCCGCGCTCGCCGACCTCGGTGTCGAGGCCGCGCGGGAGGCCGGCCGCGAAATCGGTCACGTAGGCCGCCTCCGCGGCGCGCTCGACGGCTTCGCGGGGCGCGGCCCCGAGCGCGCCGAATGCGATGTTGCCCGCGATCGTGTCGTCGAACAGCACGACGTCCTGGCTCACGAGGCTCAGTTGCCGCCGCAGGTCTTTGAGCCGGTAGCGCCGAACGTCCTTGCCGTCGAGCAGAACGGCGCCGTCGTCGACGTCGTAGAACCGCGGCAGCAGGCTCGCGAGCGTCGACTTGCCGCTGCCGGAATGTCCGACGAGCGCAAGCGTCGAGCCCGCGGGCACCTCGACGGTCACGTGCGCGAGCGCGGACTCCTTGCGGTCCGGGTAGCGGAAGGAGACGTCGCGATAGGCGACGTCGCCGCGTGCTCGCGAGAGAGTCTCGACGCCGCCCTCGTCCTCGACGGGACCCGCGAGCGTCTCGAAGAGGCTCTCGGCGGCCGCGATGCCGCGCTGCAAGGACGCATTGATGTTGGTCAAATTCTTGAGCGGCGTGAGGATCTGCGCCATCGCGGTCAGGAACCCGATGAAGAGCGCGGCGCTGAGGTCCTCGAGCACCCAATCCGTGAACGCGACGAGGATGACGGCGGCGACGCCGAGCGCGACCGCGTACTGCGTCAGGGCGTCGCCCGCGGCGCGCGTCGCGACGAGACGCAAATTCAAGCGGAAGTTGTGCCGATTGATCGCGTCGAACTGCGCGAGCTCGTGCTCCTGCCCTTCGAAGACCTTGACGATGCGGTGCCCCTGCAACGACTGCTCCGCGACCCGCGTCACGTCGCCCATCGAGCTCTGGATGCGCGCGCTGTAGCGTCGGAACGCCTTGCTCATGTAGCTCACGAGCACGCCGATCGCCGGGCCGACGACCGCGATCACGAGGGTGAGCTGCCAGCTGAACACGAGCATCTCGCCGAGCAGGACCGCGATCGTGAGGCTGTCGCGCACGAACGTGATCATCGAGGTCGAGATCGCGGCGGAGATCTGCTCCGTGTCGTACGTGAGCTTCGAGATCAGCGCGCCCGATGAGCTCCGGTCGAACCGGCTCGCCGGCATCGCGAGGTAGTGATCGAACAGCTGCGCGCGCATCTCGCGGATCGCGGACCTGCCGACGGCGCTCAAGCCGTACGCGGTCAGGAACTCGAGCGCCCCGCGCACGGCGAACACGAGCACGATGAGCAGCGGCAAGCGGTATGCGGCGCCCCCGGCCTCAGGATGCTGGAGCCGGTCGATGACGCCCGTCATGAGCAGCGGAATCAGGCCGTTCACGCCCGCTTGCGCGGCGGCCGCGCCCACCGCGGCGGCGACGAGCAGCCACTGCGGATAGATGTACCGCAGCAGCCGGCGGTAAACCCGGAGCGATGGGCTGTTCAGACGGAAGATGGCGAAAATGGGGTCAGACCCCTTTTTTCCGAAAACGGGGTCAGACCCCATTTTCCTGCCGCTCGTTCCGAGCGCAAGAAGCGGGAAGCGAGGCGCACGCGGAGCTAGCCCTCCGGCGGCTTGACCGTCGCGATGCTGATGTTGACGAAGCCGAGCTGCCCCGCGACGTCCATCGCGGTGACGACGGCTTGATGCGTCGAGAGCGCATCGGCCTTGATGAGCACGGGCATGTCGCGGCGCTCGCCGATGAGCTTTTGCACGGCCGTCCGCAGGGTGCGAGCCTCGTTATTGACGAGCGGATGGCCGTCGACGAAGTAAGCGCCCTTCTCGGTGACCATGATCTCGAGCGGCTCGGGCGCGCTCGTCGCCGCGTCCGCCTTGGCCTCCGGCAAGCGCAGGTGAATCTCCGTCTCGCTGACGAAGTTCGTCGAGATCATGAAGAAGACGAGAAGAACGAGCACGACGTCGATGAGCGACGTCAGGCTGATCTCAAGCTCTTCTCTTGCGCGGTTCTGCAGCTTCATTGCGCGTGATCGCAGCGGTCCTGCCCGAGTGCCGATAGTTGACTAGGCTCTCGAGAAAGCTCAGGGCCTCCTTCTCCATCTGGACGACGAGCCGGTCGACGCGTCCGCGCAGGTACCGGAACCCGAGCAGCGCCGGGACCGCGACGCTGAGTCCCGCGGCCGTCGTGATGAGCGCCTCGGCGATGCCCCCCGCGAGCACCTGCGGGTTCCCGACTCCGCTGGTCGTGATAGCCGCGAAGACCTTCATGATGCCGACCACCGTGCCGAGCAGGCCGAGCAGCGGCGCGACCTGCGCGATCGTGCCGAGCGTATTCACGTACCGCTCGAGCTCGTGGACGACGTGGCGGCCGGTATCCTCGATGCTTTCCTTGACGATCTCCCGGTCGTCATGACGG
>DASTSM010000291.1:0-14239 GCA_035760685.1 Gammaproteobacteria bacterium
CTACATCGCGGCGCTCGGGGCCGCGTTCTATCCGCTCGTCGTCGCGCTGCTGAAACGCCGTCTCATGACCTGAGCGAGGACGCGCGCGCTTGGCGCCCGGCACGAAATGTGCTCTACTACGCGACCTTTCCCGAGCCCGGAGCCGTCAGCCCTCGGGCTCTTAAGGGCGCTCGAAATGCAACGCACGACGACGATCATTCGCTCGGTACCGGCCGCGCTCTTTGCGGCTCCGGGCATGTGCGTGCCCATGCGCCCCGCTCTCGCGCACCAAGTCCCGGGTAAAGGCTGACGCTCCCTTAGCAGAACCGATCGTCAGCCGAGCGCAAAAGCGAAAGGCTGACGGCTCCTCCTGATCCATCCACGATCCCGAGCCCGCCTTTCGCTCCTCGAAAGGAGTGATGCCGTCATGATCGTCGACGTGGAAGGGCTCACGAAGCAATTCTCGAGACGGCGGAGCGAGAGCTTCACGGCCGTCGATCGCATCTGCTTCTCGATAACCGCCGGCGAGCGCGTCGCGTTCATCGGCCCGAACGGCGCGGGCAAGTCGACGACGCTCAAGATGCTGACGGGCCTGCTCTATCCCACGAGCGGGTCGGCGCGCGTGGCCGGCTTCGTGCCGTGGAAGGAGCGGCGCCGGCTCGCCTACGAGATCGGCATCGTGTTCGGGCAGCGCTCGCAGCTTTGGTATCACCTCCGGGTCCGCGACAGCTTCGAGCTGCTCGCGAAGATCTACGGCCTCGACGCTAAGCTTTACCGAGCGCGCGCCGCGCACGTCGCGGAGGTCCTTCGCATCGGCGGGCTGCTCGACGCGCCCGTCAAGAGCCTCTCGCTCGGGCAGCGCATGCGCTGCGAGATCGCCGCGGCGCTGCTGCATCGGCCGAAGATCCTGTTCCTCGACGAGCCGACGATCGGACTAGACGTCACGGCGAAGGCGCTGCTGCGCGAGCACCTCAAGCATCTCGCGGAGGCCGAGGACACGGTAATCCTGCTCACGAGCCACGACATGGGCGACATCGAGCAGATTTGCGCGCGCGTGATTCTCGTGAACCACGGCCGCCTCCTGCTCGACAAGCCGCTCGAGGAGCTGCGCTCGTCGTTCCTGCGGCAGAACGCACCGCTCGAGACGATCATTCGCGACCTGTACGGAGAGCCGCCATGAGCGGAAGAGTCGGCGCTCGGCCCGCGGCCCGGGCGCGCACGGTTCGCGCGCTCGCTCACGCCTTCGGGCTCGGCTGGCGCGAGGTCCTCGCGCAGCCGGGCGCGATCGCGGGCGTGTTCCTGACGTATGCCGCGATCCTCGCGCTCTGGGCGAACCTCTACCGGCTGCTGCCGGCGCGAACGCTCGCGAGCGCGTCGCTCGGCTACGCGCAGATCGTCTGGTATCTCGCGCTGACGGAAGCCGTCGCGTTCTCGATCGGCCACGCCTATCGGCAGATCGAGGACGAGATCCGCGACGGCACCGTGTCGGCTCACCTCGTGCGTCCCGTCGGCTACGTCGCCTTGATCGCGTCGCAGGAGCTCGGTCGAATGACGGCCAAGATGGCCGCGCTCGCCGCGTGCGGCGGCGTCGTCGCCTACGCGCTCGCGGGCGGCGTGCCCTTCGGCGTCGCGGCGCTGCCTGCGATCGCGGCCTCGCTGTGCGCGGGCGCCGCCGTCCTGCTCGCGGCGCAGATCCTCATCGGGCTGTCGGCCGCGTGGCTCGGCACCGCGCGTCCGGTCTTCTTCATCGTGCAGAAGCTCGTCTTCGTGTTCGGCGGGCTGCTGCTGCCGCTCGATGCGTACCCGACGGCGCTCGCGCGCATCGCCGTCCTGACTCCGTTCTCGGCGATGCTCTACGCGCCCGGCAGCCTCGCGCTCGACGCGAGCCTCGCGCACGCGGCGGAGACGCTCGCGCGCCAGCTGGGCTGGATCGCCGCGGCGGCCGTCGCGCTCGCGGCCGCGGGCGACGCGTTCGAGCGGCGGCTCGTGCGGACGGGAGCCGCGTCGTGAAGCGCAATGCGTTCTCGCGGGCGCGCAAGTGGACGGGCCGGCTCGCTTGGATCCCCGCGCTCGCGCTCGCGAACGTGCGCTCGGAGACGGCGCGCCCCTGGAACGCCGCCCTGCTCGCGGTCTTCATGGCGCTCAACAACTTCGTGTGGTTCGCGATCTGGTGGCTCTTCTTCGGGCTCGCCGGAAGCGTGCGCGGGTGGACGCTGCGCGACGTGACCGAGCTCTATGGCGTCGTGGCCGTCGCGTACGGCATCTACGCCGCGTTCTTCGGCGGCGCCCGGAGCGTCGCGCAGCTCGCGCTCGACGGCGGCCTCGACGTTTACCTCGGCCGGCCGCGGTCGCCCCTGCTCGGCGTCCTCTTCAGCCGCTCCGATCCGACGGGGCTCGGGGACATCGTCTCGGGCATCGCGCTCATCGCCTGGGCGGCGGCGACGCCCGGCGAACTGCTGCTCGCGCTCGGCCTCGCCGCGCTCGGGACGAGCGTCGTCGTCGCCACCTACGTCTCGATCAACTGCCTCGTGTTCTTCACGGCCGCGCCGGCCAGGCTCTTCGACCAGCTCTTCGAGTGCTTCCTGATCGCGGCGACGACGCCCCAGATCGGGCTGCCGATGGCCGCGAAGCTCCTTCTTTATACGGTGCTGCCGGCGGCGTTCGTGGGGTTTCTGCCCGTCCAGATTCTGCGGAGCTTCTCGGCGGCCGAGCTCGGCGCAACAGCGGCGGCCGCCCTCGTGTTCCCGGTCTTGGCGGCGCTGCTGTTCCGCGTCGGCCTCAAGCGCTACGCCTCGGGCAACCGCATGCTCGACACTCGCTAGCGCGTGGGTCGGTCTTCTCTCGGCGGCGGCGAGTTGCATGCCTGCCGAGCGCACCCCGCGCGCCGCCGCCGCGGGGTGCAGGCTCGCGCTGCTTGGCGCCGTACGCGGCGCTGTTGTCGTCGATCGTTCCGTTGAACGGCGCGTCGAGCATATAGTCCGCGCTCGCAAATTCGAGCGAGAGGCGTTTGAGTCCGCTCGAGCTTTTCCGCACAATACCGACCGCGACTCAAGGACACCGCTCGCCTCGCGCCGACCGAGCCTTGGCAGCGCAGGCTTCGAGGAGCCTTTCCGATGGCGGGCTATTTGACGTGGTCGAATCTACTGCTGCGCACCGTGATGGTGTTCGTCCTGGTCGTCCTCACCTATAACCCGAGCGGATTCTCTTACGTCGGCTGGCTGGCCGATGCGCTCGAGCAGCACCGGGCGGGCGCGCCGCACGCGTTCGCGGGCGTGGTCGTGGTCATCGGCTGGGTCTTCTTGGTCCGCGCGACGTTGCGATCCCTCGGCCTCGTGGGCCTGATTCTCGGCGCGGCGTTCTTCGGCACGCTGCTCTGGCTCTTGATCAGCTTCCACGTGCTTAGGCTCGATGCCGAGAACAAGCTTTCCTGGGCCGCGCTGCTCTGTCTCGCGGGGCTCCTCAGCGTAGGACTTTCTTGGTCTCACATCCGCCGCCATTTGACGGGACAGGTCGACGTCGACGAGATCGACCGCTGAGCGGCGTCGACTTAGGCGGATGACGCGCGGGCGATCCGCGGTTTTCGCGCCCTCCGTCCGCCGAAGACGGCACCCAAATTGCATGTATTGCTCCTGGATCCAGGGAGCGTTTCCTCATGAACAGGACGATCTTGTCTGCGGCGCTGCTGGCGGCGCTGCTCGTGCTGAGCGGCGCGGAGGGTCAGACGCGAGTCGCGACCGCGGCGCGAGACCCGGGCGACGCCGCGCAGCCCGGCGGATTGCGGAGCGGCCCGGACGCGTCGCAAGCCTCGCTGCCGGAGCAAGCGACGCCCTCCGACGACGACCTCAAGACCTTCGCCGAAATCTACGCCGAGCTGCAGGAGGCCGACGACAAGTTCGAGCACGACATGGCGTCGGCCCGCACGGAGGAGCAGGCTCGGGCCGTGACGGACGAGCGAGATCGTACGAGCTCGGAGGCGCTGCGCGCTCACGGCTGGACACGGCGCAAATTCGACGAAGTGGCGGCGGCGATCAACTCGGACCCCGCGCTCGTCGAGCGAGCGATCGAGCTGCTCGAAGAGGACACTTGAGCCAAGGCGACGCGAGCTAGTGGCCTGAGGCTAGAGCCCCCCGCCGCGCAATCTCACACGCGCGATTCGCTCCGCTTCGGCTCGACGATGGCCGCGAGCGTGTCGCCGACCTCGCTGTTGGAGACGTCCGGCGTGCGGCTCGATCGATCGCTTGCCGCCTCGCGGCTCAGGTCCGCAAGCGAGACGATGCCCGCGAGGGCGCCTCTTTCGTCGACGACCGGCAGACGCCTGACCTGAGCACGGCGCATGACCCGCTCGGCGTCGCTCGCGCTGTCGCCGGGCCGAGCGACCTCGAGCTCGCGCGACATGCCTTCTTGAACCTGAATCTCGTGGAGCGGCTTGCCGCGGAACAGCGCGCACATCGCGATGTCGCGATCGGTGATCACGCCGACGACGCGCGTCGCTCCGTCGCTCGTGCAAACGGGAATGACGCCGACGTCATGGTCCCACATGAGCTGCGCGGCTCGGTCCATGCCGTCGTCGGGCCGGCACCAATACACGTTTTTCGACATCAGTTCTTCTACGCGCATGGCCCTTCTCCTCGGCGCCTCGATTCGAGCCGTCGGAGAGCAAGATGCATGCCACGAAGCGTACTTGAGGGGACGCGTTGCTCCGCGGCGGAATCGTGAGTTATCTATAGCGTCCGGGGAGCGCGCGTGCTCGCGTGATATATATGCTTCCCAAAACGACAACCGGTTTTCGACGACGAATCAAAGCGAGGAATGAAGATGATTCGAAAGGGACTGCGCCTGCGTTCGGCCCTCGTGGGCTTGTGTCTGGCGGCGGCACTGCCGGTGCTCGCGCAGACCGGCCATCCGGTCAAAGGCACTTGGAGCGGCTACTGGGGGCCGAACCCGAACGAGGCTCATCGCATTCTGCTCGCGATGGACTGGGTCGACCGGCAGATCGTCGGAACCATCAATCCGGGCCCGAAGGGCGTGAAGATCGACAAGGCGAATCTCGACTTGTCCGACTGGACGCTCACGATCGAAGCGGACATGCCGCGCGACAACGGCCGCACCGAGCGCTGGGTCGCGACCGGCAAGCTCGAGAACTTGGGCTCCTGGACGAACCGCCGGTACTCCGGGACCTATCGCTTCGGCGACGAGACCGGCAAATTCATCGTCGCGCTTAACTGATTAAGGGACGCGGCGATTCGCATGGGTTTTCAGGTAGATGGATAGACCCGAGCAGCCGGGTTCGCATATACCGGGCACCGCGCGGCTGATAAACTTTCGATCGGGACGCAGGTCTCGACGAAGCGGAGCAGGCGGCGGCCCGGCGAATCAGAATCAATGGAGAGAGGACCAATGAAAGCGAAGTTTGCGTTTGTCGCTGCGGTGCTGACCCTGGCGGTCTCTGCGCCCGTGCTTGCTCATCATTCCTTTGCGGCCGAGTTCGACAGCGCCAAGCCGATCTCGCTGACGGGCACCGTAACGAAGGTCGAGTGGATGAATCCCCACACCTATTTCTACGTCGACGTGCAGAACAACGACGGCGGCTACGACAACTGGGCGCTCGAGCTCGGCAGCCCGAACGGGCTCTCTCGCCGGGGCTGGACGCGCAACTCGCTCAAGGTCGGAGACACCGTCAAGGTCGACGGCTTCCAGGCGCGCGACGGCAGCTTCAAGGGCAACGCGCGATCGGTCGTGCTCGCCGACGGCAAGAAGCTTTTCAGCGGCCAGAACGACGACCTCAAGAACTAAGGGACTGAAGGCGCGCGAAGCCGAAGCGGCGCCTCGAGCGAACGCGGCGGCTGCCCGGTGCGAGGCGGAGGGACGAAGATGCAACGCAGCTGGATCAACAAGGCATTCGCAATCGCCGCAGCCGCTCCGCTGGTGCTGACCGCGGCGTCGACTTCGGCGCAGCAGAGCGGCACGACCGGGGCGACGCGCACGGCGCGAGCCGATCAGAACAAAGCCGCCAAGCCGTCGCCTCCCACGCCGCGGCGCCCGGACGGGACCGTCGACCTCGGCGGCGACGGCATCTGGCAGCTCCCCTGGATCACGGACTTCGGCAAGGTCCTCGTCGGCAGGAAGGACATACCGTTCCTGCCCTGGACGAAGGCCATGTACGACTACAACCAGGCGACGCACGTAGCCTACGATCCGGAGGGCTTCTGCCTGCCGCCCGGCGGACCGCGCATGTTCGGCACGCCCTATCCTGCGCAGTTCATCCAGGAGCCGAAGCGCATCGTCGTGATCTTCGAGGGCGGCGCCCACGTCTGGCGCGAGATCCATATGGACGGCCGGCCGCTGCCGGATCCGAAGGACATCACGCCGACCTACTTCGGCTACTCCGTCGGGCACTGGGACGGCGACACGCTCGTCGTCGATACGGTCGGCTTCAACGAGAAGAGCTGGCTCAACTTCGGCGGCTACATGCATACCGATCAGATGCGCACCGAAGAGCGCATCTCCCGGCCGAACCTCAACACGCTGCACTACGAGGCGACCGTCACCGATCCCGGCGCCTACTCGGAGCCGTGGACCGTGGCCTGGGACATCCCGTGGAGCGCAGGACAAGATCTCGCCGAGTACATCTGCCAAGAGAACAACCAATTCCTGCTGAAGCTCAAGGACGACTTCGGGAAGCCGTTCTTCGAAGACCGGCCCGTGAGCCTCAAGGACGTCTTCGCGAAGTAAGCTCGGCTGGCCGCGGACGCCTTTCCCCGGAAATCGGCGTCCGCGCTTGACTCTCGCAGCGCGGCCGGCCTCGTCGAGGCCGGCCGTTTTCGAATTCGGACGCGGCACCTCGACGCCAAGGAGAAGAACAACGATGAGTCGCTCAACGCGCGCCCATAGCGAACCCGCGCCCGCGAACCCCGCGACGCGCGTCCATGCTCGAGTCTCGCCCCCGAATGCCGCGGCGCGCGCTTATGCCGCGGCCCTGCTCGCGGCCGCGGCGCTCGGAGCGCTTGCAGCGCTCCCCGCTGCGGCGGACGAGACCGTCGCTCGTCTCCGCTCGGAAGACTGCGGGGCGCTGCAAGGCTTCTCGATTCCCGTGTCGGCCATCGGCCTTCCGACCGGCGGCGCCGTCGTGCAGGCGGCGGTCGCGGTCGCCGCCGGCGAGAAGGACAATCCGAACGGCGACTTCTGCAAGGTGACCGGCGTCGTGAAGCCGAACGACGCGATGTCGCCGAACACGCAGTTCGAGGTCAATCTGCCGCTGGCCTGGAACGGACGCGCGCTGCAGCAGGGAGGCGGCGGCTACGACGGCAGCCTCGTCACGGGGCTCGGGCCGTTCACGATGCAGCCCCCCGGCGTGCCGAATCCGTTGAAGCAGGGCTTCGTGACGCTCGGCAGCGACGGCGGCCATCAAGGCGGGCCCGGCTTCGACGGCCGCTTCGGCCTCGACGACGAGGCGCTGCTGAACTACGGCAAGCAATCCGTCAAGAAGACGCACGACGTCGCGGTCGCGATCGTCAAGCAGGCTTACGGCCGCCTTCCTGCACGGTTCTATTTCATCGGCGGCTCGCAAGGCGGCCACGAGGCGCTCGACGCGGCGGCACGCTATCCGGAGGACTACGACGGCGTCGTCGCGAACTACCCGGCGTACAACGTCACGATGCTCCACCTCGGCTCGTTGAACGCCGGCAAGGCCCTCTACGAGAACGGCGGCGCCGGATGGATGAATCCCGCCGAGACGAAGCTCCTGACCGACGCGGTTTACGCGAAGTGCGACGATCTCGACGGAGCAAAGGACGGCATCATCAGCAACGTCAAGGCGTGCGACGCGGCTTTCGACGTGACCGCGCTGCGCTGCGAAGGCGGCGCCGATCGCGGCGACGGCTGCCTCTCCGACGCCCAGATCGCGGCCGTCAGGAAGATCGCCTCGGACTACAAGCCCGGCTTCCGCGTTGCCGGCATGGACACCTTCCCGAAGTGGCCGCTGCTCGAGGGCGCGCTCTTCCAGGTCTCGAACTTCGGTCAGGTCAAGCAGCCGTCGAACCCGCTCTCGGGCAAGGAGGCGCTGCTCTATAGCGCGGGCGATCAGACGGCGAAGTTCATCATCACGCGGAATCCGAATCTCGACACGATGACCTTCGACCCCGCGAGGTGGCAAGCGCGCATCGCGGAGGTCGCTGCCATCATGGACGTCACGAACGTGAGCCTCGAGAAATTTCGCGCGAAAGGCGGCAAGATCCTGCTGACGCACGGGACGGCCGACGACTTCATCACGCCGTACAACACGGTGCGCTACTACGAGCGGCAGGTTGCGCAGTTCGGGCAGCCGGGCGTCGACGGCTTCATCCGCTTCTACGTGATTCCGGGTTTCGGCCACGGCTTCGGCCCCTTCAACGCGAAGCTCGACGGTCTGGCGGTGCTCCAGCGCTGGGTCGAGGACGGCCGGGCCCCCGGCAATCTCACCGCGATGGACGGCAACGCCAATGCCAACCGAACGCGGCCCCTCTGCGAATGGCCGAAGTGGCCCAAGTTCACGGGCGCGCGAGGCACCGAGAACGAAGCGTCGAGCTTCACCTGCACCGCGCCGTGACGAAAAATGGGGTCAGACCCCATTTTCGGTTGAAAATGGGGTCTGACCCCATTTTCCGCGGAGCCGTGTCGCGGGCATGGCGGCGAGCGGCCGCCGGCAGGCGCACCTAGGAAGCGTTCGTTTCCGCGACTCTTTTTTGGACGGCCGACGCGGAAAACCGCTTCGGCGCCTTTATCATCGCGCCATGCCGGACCGGCCCGACAGCACGCTTTTCGAGGACGCGATCGACGTACCGCTCTGGCTCGAGCGCGACCGCGATACGCCGTACGCCGAACGCCTGCATCGGGACCGCGAGATCGCCCGCGCGATCGACGCCGCGACCCCGGTCGAGCGCGTGCGCGCCTGGTGGCGGCGCGTCGAGCACGAGGAGCCGGCCGGTCCGGGCCGCCGCCTCGAGGCGGTGCGCCGGATCGTCTCGGCCGCGATGGCGCTGCTCGGCCTCTTCGGCGGCTCGGGGCTCGCGCTCGCCGCCTTCAGCTACAACGGCACGGAGCCCGTCAACGTCGTGAAGGTGCTCGCCGTGCTCGTCGGCCTCCAGTCGATCATGCTCGTCTTGACTCTCGTGCTGCTGATTCCGGGGCGCGTGCCGCTCTTGAGCGCGCTTCAAGACGCGATCGCGACCATCAATCCCGGCGCGTTCGCGGCCTCGATTTACCGGCGCCTCGCGCATCCGCAGTCCGAGCTCGCGCCGCTCTTCGGCTGGCATCCCGGCCGCGCGACCGCGACGAATCGATTCGCGAAGTGGCAGCTGCTGCGCTGGTCGCAGGTCGCGGCCGTCGCATTCAACGTCGCGGCGCTCGCGACGGCCGTCCTGCTCATCACGTTCACCGATCTCGCTTTCGGCTGGAGCACGACGCTGTCCGCAGATGCCGAGACCGTCGGCCGGATCGTGCGAGCCGCCGCATGGCCCTGGCACGCCGTGCTTCCAGGCGCGGTTCCCGATCAGGAGCTCATCGCGCGATCGCAATTCTTCCGCCTGCAGGGAAGCAACACCTTCGATCTCGCGGCATCGCGCGAGCTCACGGGGTGGTGGTCGTTCACGGTGCTCGCGATCGCGACGTACGGTCTCCTGCCGCGGCTTCTGCTCTTTCTTTTCGCCGGCGCGCGCCTACGCGCGGCGGAACGGACGCTGCTGCTCGAGGATGCGCGGGTGACCGCACTGCTCGACCGCATGGCGACGCCCGAGATCGAGACGGCAGCGGACGCGGCCGACCTCGAGCAGCAAGCCGGCCCCCCGCCGGCCGGGCGCGCGCCCCCGACGATCGCGGGCTCGGCCGCCGGTGTCATCTGGAGCCACGGGGTCGACGAGCCCGAGGCCGCCGCGTACGCGCGCGAGCGGCTCGGCCTCGAGCTCGCGATGCTCATCGAGGCGGGCGGCGAGCGCGCGCTCGACGAGGACCGCGCCGCCATCGAGGCGCTGCGCGCGGCCGGTCAGCGCACGATCGTGATCTTCACGCCGGCCTGGGAGCCGCCGCTGCTCGAGTTCCTCGACTTCGTGGCGGCGCTGCGGCGCGAGCTCGGCGCCGGCGCATCGATCCTCGTGACGCCCGTCGCCGAGGACGACCGCGTCGTCACCGACGTCGAGTCGGACATGTGGAGCCGCGCCGTCGGCCGCCTCGCAGACCCCGGGGTCTATCTCGAGGTCGGCGGCGCATGAGCTGGCCGCGCTTCGCGATCGTCGGTCATCCGAACAAGGGCAAGAGCAGCATCGTCGCGACGCTCGCCGAAGACGATGCCGTCGCGATCTCGCCCCAGCCCGGCACGACGACGCAAGCGCGCACGTATCCGATGCGCCTCGAGGGCGAGGTGCTCTACGAGCTCATCGACACGCCGGGCTTTCAGCGCGCGCGCGAGCTCCTCGCTTGGCTCGAGAGCCGCGACCGAGGCGCCGGCGCGCGGGCCGACGTCGTGCGCGAGTTTCTGCGCGAGCATGCGACGGATGCGCGCTTCAACGACGAGCGCGAGCTGCTCACCCCGATCGTCCAAGGCGCAGGCATCCTCTACGTCGTCGACGGCAGCCGTCCGTACGGACGTCAGTACGAGGCCGAGATGGAAATCCTGCGCTGGACGGGCCGGCCGCGCATGGCCCTCATCAACATGATTTCCGCGGGCGACTACGTCGAGGAGTGGCGCGCCGCGCTCTCGCAGTACTTCTCGATCGTGCGCGTGTTCGACGCGATGCGCGCGGACTTCGGCAAGCGCATCGAGCTGCTACGCGCGTTCGGCGCGATCGACGAGAGCTGGTCCGCGCAGCTGAACCGCGCGGCCGACGCGCTGATCGCGGAGCGCGCGCGCCGCAAGCGCCAGGCCGCGGGCGCCATCGCCGATCTCCTGACGGCCGTGCTGACGGCGACCGTCACGATGCCGTTGCGCGATTCCGAGGCCGCCCCCGAGGTCGAGGCGGAGGCGCGGCGGCGGCTCCAGGAGGCCGTGCGCCGCCACGAGCGCGCCGAGCAGCGAATCGTGCAGGAGATCTACCGCCACCCGGGGCTCGCCGCGCGCGAGGCGACGTCGACGGCGTTGACGGAGGACGTCTTCTCCGAGCGCAGCTTCAGCGTGTTCGGCCTCTCGACGACGCAGCTCGCGATGACGGGCGCGGCGTCCGGCGCCGTCGCGGGCAGCCTCGTCGATGCCGCCCTCGGCGGCGCCTCGCTGCTGCTCGGCGCCGGCATCGGCGCGGCCATCGGCGCGATCGGCGCGCTCGCCGGCGCGGATCGTCTCGCGAAGGTTCAGATCCTCGGCCAGGCGCTCGGCGGCTTCGAGCTTCGCGTAGGGCCTATTACCGATCCGAATCTGCCGTGGGTCGTGCTCGGGCGTGCGCTGCTGCACCTGCGCCTCGTCGCGGAACGCAACCACGCGCGCCGCGAGGAGCTCGTCGTCGACGCCGAGGGCACGCACCTCGGGGATGCGATCGGACCCGTGCAGCGGCGCCGGCTCGAGGGCGTATTCAGAGCCCTGCGCCGCGACCGCGGGCTCGACGCGGCCCGGCGTGCGAGCTTCGTGGCGGAGATCGAGTCCCTCGTCGAGACTCCGTGACCCGGGCGCGCGCATCGCGTACATTCTCGTGCTTTGCCCTTCGGTATACTGACGGCCATGCCAGAGATAACGCCCGCGACTTTAAGAGAGCACCTCAACAAGCTCACGGCTCACCTCGAGCAGGAGAATCCGGATCTCGTCGAGGTCGTCCGCAGCTTTCGCCGGCTCGACAGGGTCGCCTACAAGCTCGGCCTCCTCGACGCCAACGAGTCGTACGCCGCGAAGGTCACGTGGTGGCCGCTGATCTCCGTCCTCGGGACGTTCTCGTCGGGCAAATCGACGTTCATCAACAATCTGCTGGGCCAGTCGCTGCAGGCGACCGGCAGCCAAGCCGTCGACGACAAGTTCACGGTGATCTGCTACGGCAGAAGCGAGCGGCCGCAAGTGCTGCCCGCGCTCGCGCTCGACGGCGATCCGCGCTTTCCGTTCTACAACTTCAGCCGCGAGATCGACGAGGTCACGCAGGGCGAAGGCAAGCGGCTCGACTCGTATCTGCAGCTCAAGACCTGCAACAGCCCGCAGCTGCGCGGCAAGATCTTCATCGACTCGCCGGGCTTCGACGCCGACGCGCAGCGCACCGAGACGCTCAAGATCACGAACCACATCATCGACCTTTCCGACCTCGTGCTCGTGTTCTTCGACGCGCGGCATCCGGAGCCGGGCGCGATGCGCGACACGCTCGAGTATCTCGTCACGGGCACGATGCGGCGGCCGGACTTCAACAAGTTCGTGCACATCCTGAATCAGATCGACAACGCGGCGCGCGAGGACAATCCCGAGGAGGTGTTCGCGGCGTGGCAGCGCGCGCTCGCGAACGCGGGCCTGACTGCGGGCCGCTTTTACCGGATTTACGATCCGAAATCGGCCATCAAGATCGAGGACCCGAACATGCGCGCGCGCTTCGAGGCGAAGCGCGACGCCGACATGGAGGAGATCGTCGAGCGCATCAGGCGGCTCGAGGTCGAGCGCGCGTATCGCGTCGTCGGCATCCTCGACCAGACGGCGGCCCGGATCCGCGAGGAATTCGTGCCGCGCATTCGCGCGGCGAACCGCGTCTGGCGGGCGCGCGTGTGGCGCCACACGGGCCTCGTCTTCCTGCTCGTGGTGCTTGCCGCGCTCGGCACGAGCATCGGGCTCGGCTACTGGCAGGGCCTCCGCTTCGTGCCGCCGTGGCAAGCGGGCGGCTTGGGCCAGCAGGTCGCGTTCTGGGCCGTCGTCGCGGCCGTCGTCCTGCTGTTCATCCAAGTGCACCGGCTCATTCGGCGCTGGGCGACCCGGTCGATCAGCGCCGACATCATGCGCGACGAAGCCCTCGGCACGCATGCCGAAGAAGTCGACAAGGCGTTCCGGAAGAACGTGCGGTCGTGGTGGCGGCCGTACTTCATCGAGAAGCCGAGGGGCTGGGGACGCGGCGCGCGCAAACGCATCGATGCGATCCTCGCCGAGGCCGATCGCGCCATCCAGACTTTGAACGACCGCTATGCGAACCCGGCCGGCCCCGAGCCCGGCACGGAAAGCGCGGCGCCGGCCCCGGCACTCGCAGCTCGGTCCGCGGCGAACGCGCCGCCGATCGCGGGCGGCGAACCGTCGGCGCCTGCAAGCGCCGGCCCCGGCGCGGAAACTCCCGGCGCCGGAAGCGCCGCGGCGGCGCAGGGCGCGACGCCGGTGCAGCGGCGCGGCGTCGCAGGCGTCGCACACTCGGCGCTCGGACAGGGGAGCGCCGGCGAGAACCTCAACGGCGGCGAGAGCTTGAACGGCGGCGACGCACGCACAGACGCAGGCGAAACGGAATCTCACGCGCGCGTCTCATGACGTTCGAAGCCTCATGAGAGGCCGCCCGCTTGCGCGAGACACGGGTGCGCCGTCGGCGTGCGCGCCGGCCGTCCGCCGCCCATGGATCCCGTCGCCCACACGCTGACCGGTGCCGCGCTCGGGACGGCGGGCTTGAGGCGCGCCAGCCCGCTCGCGACCGCGGCCCTCCTGATCGGCGCCAACGCCCCGGACGTCGATATCCTCTCCGCGCTCGGAGGGCCTTATTCGACGCTTGCGTTCCGGCGCGGATGGACGCACGGAATCCTCGCGATCGCCGTCTGGCCCTTCCTCGTGACGGGCGCGCTGCTGCTCTACGATCGATGGATAAGGCGGCGCGCCGATCCGGCCGCCGACCCGGCGCGCGCCGCCGCGCTGCTCGGCGTCGCGGCGCTCGCGCTCGCGAGCCACGCGGCGCTCGATTGGCTCAACAACTACGGCATCCGCCTGCTCATGCCGTTCGACCGCCGCTGGTTCTACGGCGATGCCCTCTTCATCATCGACCCATGGATCTGGCTCGCGCTCGGCGCGGCCGTCTTCCTGGCCTATTCGGCGCGCGCGGCGGCGCTCGCGGCTTGGGCGGTCTTCTGGGGCGCAACCTCGCTGCTCGTGCTGCTGGCTCCGCAGGTCCCTTTCGCCGCCCGGGTTGTTTGGATAGCGGGGGTCGTCGCCGCCGCAGCCGTCCGGGCGGCGGGCCTCGTGCCTGTGCGGAGCGGCCGCGCCGAGCGCGTCGCGCGCGCCGCGACCGTCGCGATCGCCGCGTATGTCGCGATAGCGGCCTATGCGAAGCTTCCGGCCCGGGCGGAGGTCGCGAGGGACGCCGAGACGCGC
>DASTSM010000292.1:0-13952 GCA_035760685.1 Gammaproteobacteria bacterium
GGCCCTGCTCGACTCGACGGTAGCCATCGAGAAAGATTGAAAGGGGAAACGGCGAAAGCTGGCGCGCCCGGAGGGATTCGAACCCCCGGCCTCTGCCTCCGGAGGGCAGCGCTCTATCCAGCTGAGCTACGGGCGCGTCGAGCCGTTGCGGCTCGAAGTGCACGTTAACCGAGGTTGGCGCGCCAGTCGAGAGCGGCGCCTCCGAGAGCGACGCCGCGCCGTCGTCACTGCGGCAGCGCCAGCGCGACGAGCTCGGCGCCGTCGTTCCCCGCGACCGTAACCGCGACGTACTGTCGGCCGTCGACGGCGTAGGTCATCGGCAGGCTGCCGGCCGCTCCGGGCAGCGGGATTTCGGCGATCACTTCGCCCGTCGACTTGTCCCGCGCCTGAAGGACCGGGCGCCCGCCCGCGCCCTCGGCCGTGAAGAGCAACGTCTTCGTCACGAGCGTGACGGCGCGCGTCGCGCGTCCCGTCGGCGGCAAAGCGACGCCCGCGAGGGCGGGGTTCTTCGCGATCTCGTCCGGAGTCGGGCCGTTCGGCACCTGAAACACGTGCTCGCCCGCGTTCATGTCGATGGCCGTGATGCGGCCCCACGGCGGCTTCACGAGCGGGAGCCCATGCAGGAACGGGATCTCGCCGGCTCCTCCGGAGATGTAGCGCACGTCGCTGAACGACGGGTCCGACTCGAGCGCCATGACGTTCGGCACGGTATACGAGCCGACGTAGAGGATGCCGGTCTCGGGATCGAACGAGCCGCCCTCCCAGTTCGCGCCGCCCGTCGCGCTCGGCAGCATCAAGGTGCCGTGAGTGCCGTCCGGCGCGTTCGCGAGCGACGGCGGCGTGAAGATCGGTCCGGTCCGAAACGCCTTGATGCCTTCGAGCGCCTCGGCGCGAAGCGCCGGAGTGAAATCGATGACGTCCTGCTCCGTGAAGCCCTGGCGGTCGAACGGGGGCGGCTTCGTCGGAAAGGGCTGCGTCGGCGAGGTCCGCTCGCCGGGCACGTCGGACTGCGGCACCGGCCGCTCCTCGATGGGCCAGACCGGCTCGCCCGTGACCCGATCGAAGGTGTAGACGAACCCTTGCTTCGTGAGCTGCGCGACGGCCTTGATCGCGCCGCCGTCGACGGTCAGGTCCATGAGGATCGGCGCCGTCGGATTGTCCCAATCCCAGATGTCGTGATGAATGAGCTGGCGGTACCAGACGATCTCGCCCGTCTTCGCGTCGAGGCAGACGAGGCTGTTCCCGTAAACGTCGTCGCCCGGGCGCTCGCCGCCGTAGCGGTCGCTGAGCGGCGCCTCGACCGGCAGATAGACGAGGCCGAGCTCCGCGTCCGCGGACATCGGCGCCCAGACGCCCGCGTTGCCGGTGTACTCGGCCGAGCCGTCGAGCCACGTCTCGTAGCCGGGCTCGCCGCGCGCGGGGATCGTGTGGAACGTCCAGAGCCGCTTGCCCGTGCGGACGTCGTAGGCGCGCACGTCGCCCTTGATGTTCGCCTTCGACGGCGGCCGCATCGCGACCTGATGCGCGGGACCGACGATGACGACGTCGCCGACGACGAGCGGCGGCGAGCTGTTGCCGACGCTCGACTTCGCGTTGACCTCGCCGCGGAGCCCGACCATGAGATCGACCGCGCCGTTCTCGCCGAAGCCCGGCACGGGCCGGCCCGTCTCGGGATCGAGCGCGACGAGATAGAAGCCCGGCGTCACCGTGAAGACGCGCCCGTGGCCGTCGCCGTTCCAGTACGCGAGCCCGCGGCCCGAGCTCTTGCGGGGCGCGGTGTCGAAGCGGGCGCCGTCGTTCGGGCGCCAGAGCCACAGCGTCTCGCCCGTGACCGCGTCGATCGCGACGACGTTGCGCGTGACGCCGGCCGTCGTGTAGAGCACGCCGCCTATCATGAGCGGAGTCGCCTCGCTCCTCGGCTCCGGCCGCGGGCCGAAGTTGCCGCTGTGCCAGCGCCAGGCGATGCGCAGGCTCGCGACGTTGTCGCGGCGGATCTGATCGAGCGGCGAGTAGTGATGCGACGCGAGGTCTCCTCCGTAGACGGGCCATTCGGCGTAATCGCGGGCGGCCGCTTCCGCCGCCGCCGGCGCCGGAGCGGCGGCCTCCGCCTCGCGCGCGGTCTCCGGAGAACGGCCGCATGCGGTGGCGAGCAAAGCGGCGCCGATGAGTGCGAGAAACGAAACGGCGCTGCCGCTCACGCGCCGCCGCCCCGCTTGTCGCGCCTCGCCGGCGCCCTCTTCGATCCCCTCGGCGCGCCGGCGCGCGACCCCGCGTGCGCCGCTTCGCGCCATAGCGATTCGAATTCCGCTCG
Organism: Gammaproteobacteria bacterium; assembly: GCA_035760685.1. Taxonomy (GTDB): domain Bacteria; phylum Pseudomonadota; class Gammaproteobacteria; order Steroidobacterales; family Rariloculaceae; genus ZC4RG20. Next base: position 2,312 of record DASTSM010000292.1, read on the forward strand.
TGTCACGTTGCTCGTCAGCATGAGGCCGCCGAGACGAGCATTGCCGAACCATCCCGGATCGAGATGCGTGGGCACGAGGTGGTGGATCACGAAGCCGTCGAACCCGATTCCGACTTCGCGCTGCACCCAGCCGTCCTCGTCGACCTCAGTGTAGAGGGCCCGCATGTCCAGCGTCGCCAACTCGCTCGCGGTCCACTTCAAATAAATCACTTGCCGTCCCGAGCAGAGATTGCGATCCCCGAGCGGGCTTGCCGCCCGCCGACGCCGCGCGGACGAGCCGAGCCACTGAAGTCCTCGAAGCGCGCTCGGCTTCGAAGACCTCGACGAGGAAAACTCGCGGGTGCTGCTGTTACGTAGGCCGGGTCCCGCGACCGGCCGACCGGCTTAGCGCCGTTCCCTCGGCCGCGCCTCGTTGACGCGCAACGCGCGCCCGCCGAGGTCTTTGCCGTTCAACTGGGAGACGGCAGCCTCGGCCTCGCTTTGGTTCGGCATCTCGACGAAGCCGAAGCCTCGAGAGCGGCCCGTCTCGCGATCCATGAGGATCTTGACGGAAGACACTTCCCCATAAGCCGAAAAGGCGTCGCGAAGCTCCCCCTCGCTCATGCCGTACGATAGATTGCCGACGTAGATATTCATGAACGGACTCTCACGCCGTTTCACACAGCTAGCCGCTCAATCAACGGCGTCAGATCAAGCGCTAGATCGGTAGATCAAAGCCGCGAATGGTTTTGTTGTGGCAGCGCCTGTGACGAACCTGAATCAACCGACACCTACGCCCCCCGGGCGCAGTACGACTCTACGGCGAGCCCTGCGGCCGGTCAATCCCGCGTTCTTCGCGAGCAGTCTCAGGTCCGCGACCACCCCACGGCGCGCGGAGCGACGACCATACGGCCGCCGCGGCCAGGGCCGACAGCCACACGTAGAGCCCGGGGAGAAACCCTATGTCGGGCACGGACGCCATCCCGAGCTCGAGCAGCGGCTCGAGCGCGAAGCTCGTGAGCGCGAGCGCCAGTGCGAGCAGCGAGAGCACCGCGGCCGCGACGTCGCGGCGAAGCGCGGCGAGCGCGAGAGCGGCGGCGAAGAGCGGGTTCGCGTACCACGCGAGGATTCCCCGCGCGGCGCCTTGCCAGCCGCGCAGCAGCAGGTCCGCGCCGTCGAAGACGGGCCCGCCGCGGACGCGCACGGCCGGCAGCGCGAGCGAGACGCCCCAAAGCAGCGCGAACGCGCAGAGGGGAAGGAAGCGGCGTATGTGCTGCGTCATGCGGCCGTAGCGGAAAGGGCGAGACGCCCGAGACGGTCCTGCATGCGATATGGTCGGCCCGCGAAGACGAGTACGCTTACTGCCCCGAGAGACGATCGAGCCGCGTGATGCGCAGGTCGACCTCGTCGCCGATGAGGTCACGGTCGTAGTCGACGTGGATCTCGGTGGGATAGCCGAGCGCCGGGTCGTATGTAGCGCGGACCTCTGCATGCTTCTGGAGGGCGGCGGAGACGAGGTCGAAGAGCCCGTCGACGGTCCAGTAGTACTCGAGCCCCCGGGGCGCCTCCACCTCGCGGTCGTAGCCGACCGGGCGGTGGCGGACGCGCACGACGCGGCCGTCGCGCACGGTCACGATCGTCTCCGGAGGATTGTCCGGGTGGCACGCGCAGTATTTGTTGTAGCCGTATTCGTAGTCGGCAATGCCGGCGGCGCGCCACGCGGCCCGGCTCTTCGCGAGATCGGACGTAGCGTCGGCGCGCGACGGCGCGGACGAGAGCGCAAGCAGCAAGGGAAGCGTCGCGAGCGAAATCGCGCGCAGCATTGCGCGCGGCGTCCACGGCCCGCGCCCCGCTCGGCGTTCGCTTCGACCACGTGGCGCGCACCGTCCCATCATTCGTTCCTCGCTTCCGGCTCCGTTTCCGCTTCGGCTCGGCTCGGCTCGGCCCGCTTCCCGAGCCAGATGAGCCCCGCCGCCAAAACATAGCAGATGTTCGCGAAGCCGACCCAGCGCATCCAATGCTCGGCGCCGAGCAGCACGAGACCGACCGGGAAGAACGAGGCCACGAAGACGACCACGAGGACGGGCACATGGCCGCGCAGCGACGCGATCATCGCGAAGAGCGCCATGAGCGCCATGAGCAGCGCCACGAGCAGGTTCACGCCGCTCATCTTGAGCGCGGCGCCCGGGACCCAGACGGAGAGCATCCAGAGCAGGCTCGCCACGCCGCCCGCCAGCACGCCGACCGATCGGCCGGCGGCATCCACGACCTTCATTCGTGCTCTCCGCGCCGGCCGCGCATGCGCTACTGCCGCCCCGACGCCACGACGATCGCGGCCGCGAGCACCGCGAGCCCCGTGCCGATGCCTAAGCCCGCGCCGATCGCGACGCCGATGCCCGGGATTCCGAACATCGCGCCGACGAGGACGCCGAGCAGCGTGCCGAACACGGCGCCGCCCGGCAGCGCGATGACCCCCCAGAACGGAAACGGAGGAGGCCGGGAGCCGCCGCGAGGGGCCGGGGTCACTCGGCGCCCCTCGAGAGCATCGAAAGCGGGGACGGTTCGCGCATGAAGCACCGCCGCGGACACGATCGGATTCGGGGTCATCATAGCGCGCCGAGGCCGCCCCAACGCAAAAGCGGCGCCGCCGGCGGTGCGGGCGCGCGATGCTCGAAGTCCAATCCAGGGGAGGCGGCCGCCGCCGCGGCCGTTGCCCGGCTAACGGCCGCCGCGAAACATGAAGTAAACGGCCGCGAGCATGCAGAGCGCGGCCCAGAGGTAATCGAGCTTCAAGGGCTCCTTTAAATAGAACAGCGCGAACGGCACGAACACGGACAGCGTGATGGCCTCCTGCATGATCTTGAGCTGAGCGACGCTGAGCACTTGGTAGCCGATCCGGTTGCCCGGCACCTGCAGCATGTACTCGAAGAACGCGACGCCCCAGCTCACGAGCGCGGCCACGAACCAGGGCTTCGCGCCGAGCTCCTTGAGATGGGCGTACCACGCGAAGGTCATAAACACGTTGCTGCAAGAGAGCAGCAGCACCGCCAGTGCGACGTTCTTCACTTAAGGAACCCCGGCTAGCGCTTGCGGATGATCAGCTTGCCCTTAGGGGGCTCGCGCTGCTCCTTGTCCCTGTAGAGCGCGCGATCGGCCGCCGTCATGACCGCTTGGAGGCCGTTGCCGTCCTCCGGGAACGTGCCGACGCCGACGCTGACTTTGATGCGCACCATCTTGACGTCGATCTCGAGGGTCGTAGAGAACACCACGTTGCGAACGCGCTGCGCGACTTCCTCGGCGACGGCCTTCTCGGCGTCGACGAGCAGCAGCACGAACTCGTCGCCGCCGAAGCGCGCGACGACGTCCGTCGATCGCGTGAGCCGCTGCAGGGCATCGGCGACGAGCTTGACCGCGCGGTTGCCGGCCTCGTGGCCGTACGTGTCGTTGATCGCCTTCAAGTGATCCACGTCGACCATGAGCACCGAGTAGCGGCTGCCGGAGCGGCTCGCGCGGTCGTGCTCGCGCTCCGCGAGACGCGTGAACGCGCGCAGATTGTACAGCGACGTTAGCTCGTCGCGATCGGAGAGCGACTTGATGCGCTCCTTCGCGTGGTGAATGTTCTCGGCGAGCAGCGTCGTCGAGAACGCGACGAGCACGAACGGCGCGAGAACGCCGATCGCCTCCGTCGCGAGGGCCGGGCCGAGCGCCTCCGCGCCCCCCATGAGCCAGGCCAGCAGCACGTAGCACCCCGTCACGAGGACGAGCACCGACGTCGTCGCGAGCTTGCCGAGCGTCAGCGCGGCCGTGATGACGGGCAGCAGATAGAGATTGACGAGGGGGCTGCGCTCGCCGCCCGCGAAGCTCAGCACGGAGGTCAAGAACGCGATCATCGCGACGATCTCGACGGCGATCTTCGTTCGAGCCCGCCTCGCGAGCAGCCGGGTGTAGCGGAAGAGCAGCACGAAGCCCGCGAACGCGATCAGCGTGCCGATCACGGGCGGCGCGCTCGTGAGATCGGGGCGCGTGACGAAGACGTAGAGGATCACGAGAAAGAGCAGCAGCCACTCGACCTCGGAGATGCTGCGCGCGAAGCCGCGAAGCTGGGCTTGCTCGATGTCGAGGCTGCGCTCGATCGGGCTCGGACGTCGGCTCATGCGGCGGAGCGGTCTTAAGTATGCGTGAGACGAAAACGGCGCAGCTCGGAACCGATTCCGCGCGGCGCCCTCACCGTGCCGCAGGGGCGCGCACGGCCGCCTGCGTCGGGACCGGCACTTTCGGCGTCGGGCGATAGCCCAGCAGGCGCAGCGCTTCGGCGACTTGATTGTCCTGCGCGGCGGCATCGGGCCCGCCCGCGCCGGCGAAGAGCCGCTTGGGGTCCGCGCTCGGCACGACTTCGTCGGGATCGATTCCGATGCCGTTGATCGAGCGTCCCGACGGCGTGAGGTACAGCGACGTCGTGAGCTTGATCGCGCGGCCTTCGCCGAGCGGCATCACGGTCTGCACCGATCCTTTCCCATACGTGCGGACGCCGACGAGCCGGGCGCGGTTCCTGTCTTTGAGCGCGCCCGCGACGATCTCCGATGCCGAGGCGGAGCCCGCGTTCACGAGCACGACGAGCGGAACGTTCTCGAGCAGATCTCCCGGCGAGGCGTACTGCGCGAACGTCGCGTCGCGCACGCGGCCTTCGCCGCGCACGATGAGGCCCTTGTCGAGAAAGAGGTCGGCCACGTCGACGGCCGCGTCGAGCACGCCGCCGGGATTGTTGCGAAGGTCGAGCACGAGACCTTTGAGCGGGCCTCGCGCGCCGTCCATGAGACCCATTGCGGCCTGCTCGAGGTCGGCGGCCGTCGTATCCGAGAAGCCGGTCAGCTTGACGTAGGCGTAGCCCTGACCGAGGGAGGTGCTGCGGACGGTCTTGACCTGAATGTCGGCCCGCGTGAGCTCGAACTGCAGAGGCTCCGTGCGGCCGTCGCGGAGCACGGCGACCTCGACCTGCGTGCCGGCCGTGCCGCGCATGCGCTCGACGGTCTCCTCGATGTTGTTTCCGCTGACGGGCATGTTGTCGACCGACACGACGACGTCCCCGGGCAGGATGCCCGCGCGGTCGGCCGGCGCTCCGTCGAGGGGAGAGACGACCTTGACCTTGCCGTCCTCGAGGCTCACGTCGAGCCCGACGCCGGAGTACTTGCCGGTCGTGCTGATACGAATGTCGGCGTATTGAGTCGGATCGAGGTAGCGGGAATGAGGATCGAGATTCTCGAGGATGCCGTGGATCGCGCTTTCGACGAGGCGCTTGTCGTCGATCTCGTCGACGTACTCCGTGCGGACCCTTTCGAGCACCTCCGTCAGGAGCTGCATGTACTCCGGCGAGACTCCGCCGGGCGCTGCCGCGGGCGCCTGCTTGTCGTGATCGGCCCAGACCGTGCTCGTCAGCGACAGGCCGAGCCCCAGCGCCATTCCGACCGCGAGGACGACGACACTTCGACTGTTCGCAGACATTAAATCCTTGCCGGCCGGATCACGACGACGACGAACCTTAGCACAGCCGAAGCCGGAAACAAGCCGTCCCCGGAAAGGCTCCCGGCCCGGGTAGAGCGCGGGCGTCTTCGCCCTTCAACGCGCGACCCAGTCATGCGGATCGACGGGCTTTCCGTCGTGCCGGATCTCGAAATAGACCGAGGGCTGCGATTGCCCGCCCGTGTCCCCGGCCTCCGCGATGGGCTCGCCGGGGGCGACCCAGTCGCCGGCCTCCTTGAGCAGGGCCGAGTTGTGGCCGTAGAGGCTCATGTATCCGTCGCCGTGATCGATGACGATCAGGAGGCCGAGCCCGGGCAGCCAGTCCGCATACGCCACTCGGCCGTGGTAGACGGCGCGGACGGGCGTGCCCTCGGGTGCGGCGAGCAGCACACCGCTCCTTCGGACGGGGCCGCCGTTGATCCTCTCCCCGTAGTCGCCCGCGACCTTGCCCGACACGGGCCAAGCGAGCCGGCCCTTCGCCGACTTGAACGGGTCCTCGGTGTCGGGCGGAAACCGGGCCATGACGTCCGCAATATCGGCGACGAGCTTCGAGAGCCGTGCCTCCTGGGCCTTGAGGTCCCCGATCTCGCCGCCGGCGGACGAGATCGAGTCGTCGAGATTCCCGAGCAGCGCCTCGCGCTCCTTGCGCGAGCGGTCGAGCTCGGCGACCTCGGCCGCCTGCGCCTGCTCGAGACGCGCGAGGTCCTCGGCCACGGCCGTCCCTTCCGAGGCGACGCGCGCGAGCGTGGCGAGCTCGCTCGAGACCGCCTCGATGCGCCGGCTCCGCGCGCGGTTCAGATACTCGTAGTAGACGGTCATGCGCCCGAAAGCGGCCGGCGACTCCTGGCTCAGCAGCAGCTTCAGCATCTCGGCGCGGCCGTTCATGTAGCTCGCACGCACCTGCCCGGCCAGCGCTTCGCGCTCGGCGGCGAGCCGCGCCTCGGCTTCGGCGCGCTCGCGCCCGAGATCCTGTCGCTTACGCTGCTGCTCGGCGCTCCGCGCGCGAAGCGCCGCGAGCTTCTTGCTCGCTTCGCCGATTTCGAGCTCGAGGCGCTTCAGCTCCTTCGCGGCCGCGTCGCGCTCGACGGTCTCTTTCGCGACGCGCTCCTCGAGACCGTGAATGCGCGTGCGGACCGCGTCGAGCGAGCGCGCCGGGTTTTCGGTCGAGGCCGCGCCGGCCTTCTGCGCGAGACCTTCGGGCGCCGACGAAACCGCCGCGATCGCGAGCAGCGCCGCGGCCAGCGTCGTCCGTGTCGAAGGGCCCCCCATCTCCGGGGGCGAAGTCTACGTCCGTCCGCGCGCACGGGCCACCGCTTAGGCTCCGCCCATTTCTCGAGCGGGTATACTTTGGCCCTTTGCCGCGCGGGAGCCCTCGATGGGCCAGTTGGCCGAACACGTCATCAACCACCCGTACCTCGTCGCGGGTCTCGTCGCGCTGCTCGCGGCGGTCGCCGTGTACGAGCTGCGCGGGCGCGTGCAGGGCGGGTACGGCATCGCGCCGGCCGATGCCGTGCGGCTCATGAACAAGGGCGCGATCGTTTACGACCTGCGCAAGCCCGAGGAGTATCGCGCGGGCCATATCGTGGGCGCGCGCAACGTCGAGCCGGATGCGCTCGGGTCGGAACGCAGCCCGATCAAGAAGCAGAAGAACAAGGTGCTCATCCTGGTTTGCGACACGGGCGCGATCTCCGGACGCGCCGCGGCCAGCCTGCGCAAGGCCGGCTACGAGAACGCGTTCAGCCTGAAGGGCGGCCTGAACGCGTGGCGCGCGGACAATCTGCCCCTGGTGAAAGAGTCGTGAGCCCACCGAAAGTCGTCGTGTACTCGTCCCCGTTTTGCGGCTATTGTGCGGCGGCGAAGCGGCTGCTCGATCGGAAGGGCGTCGAATACGAAGAGATCGACGTCATGATGGATCCCGACACTCGAAGGCAGATGATCGAGCGCTCCGGCCGCACGACGGTGCCGCAGATCTTCATCGGCGAGACCCACGTCGGAGGCTTCGACGACTTGAGCGCGCTCGAGTCGCGCGGCGAGCTCGACCCCTTGCTTCGCACCGAGGGCGCATCGCCCGCGGAGTGACGCGGGCGTCCTCCATTTCACCACAGGCAACGGCAACATCATGGCAGAACAAGATTCGAACTCTTTCGACTCCGGAGCGGAGGTCCAGCGGCAACTCTTTCTTCAGAAGATCTACGTCAAGGATCTGTCCTTCGAGTCCCCGAAGGTACCCGAGATCTTCAACGCGAACGTCGCGCCGCAGACGCAGCTCAACATGCGCTCGAGCGCGCGCGAGGTCGCGCCGGGCACGCAGGAGATCACGCTCACGCTGACCGTCGAGGCCAAGGACCGGGACCAGACCCTGTTTCTCGTCGAGGTCGCCCAGGCCGGCGTCTTCACGATGCAGGGCTACTCGGACGAGGAGCGCGCGATGCTCGTCGGCAGCTATTGCCCCGCGACGCTCTATCCGTATGCGCGGGAGGCGGTCTCGGATATCGTCGTCAAGGGCGGCTTCCCGCAGCTCTTGCTGCAACCGATCAACTTCGATGCGCTCTATGCGCAGGCCCTGCAGCAGCGCAGTCAACAGGCCGGAGCTGCAGCGGCGGCGGAGGGCGCGCAGGGCGACGCGCATTAGCCGAGGCGAAACGATCGCGGTGCTCGGCGCCGGATCCTGGGGCACGGCGCTCGCGATCCAGTTTGCGCGCGCGGGCCGCCCGACGACGCTCTGGGCCCGCGACTCCGCGAGCGCGGATGCGATGCGGCGCGCGCGCAGCAACGCGCGCTATTTGCCCGGCGCCGCGTTTCCGGAAGGCTTGACGGTGACGGACGATCTCGCCGCCGCCGCGGGCGCGAGCGAGCTCGTCATCGCGGTCCCGAGCCAGAGCCTGCGCACCGTGCTCGAGAATCTACGCGAGCTCGACCTGCCGCTCGCGCGCATCGCCTGGGCGACGAAGGGCTTCGAGCTCGAGACCGGGCTGCTGCCGCACGAGGTCATCGCGCAGGTCCTGCCTCGCGGCCTCCACTTGGCCGTGCTCTCGGGGCCCACGTTCGCGCGCGAGGTCGCGGCGGGGCTTCCGACGGCGATCGCCGTCGCCTCGCCCGACGAGGAGTACGCGCTCGCGCTCGCCGCATCGATCTCGACGGGCGCGTTTCGCGCGTATCGTTCGACGGACATGGTCGGCGTCGAGGTCGGCGGCGCGACGAAGAACGTCTACGCGATCGGCGCAGGGTTGAGCGACGGGATCGGGCTCGGCGCCAACGCGCGCACGGCGCTCGTGACGCGCGGGCTCGCCGAGATGCTGCGGCTCGGACTCGCGCTCGGCGCTCGCGAGGAAACGTTCATGGGGCTCGCCGGCATCGGCGACCTCGTGCTGAGCTGCACGGACGATCATTCGCGGAACCGCCGCTTCGGCCTCGCGCTCGGCACGGGACGCAGCGTCGAGCAGGCGCGGGCGGAGATCGGCCAGGTCGTCGAGGGGTACACGGCGGCGAGGTCGGCGCATCGCGTGGCCGTTCGGCTCGGCGTCGAGATGCCCATCATCGAGCAGATCTATCGAGTGCTTTACGAGGGCGTGCGCCCGGAGGACGCGGCCGCGGCGCTCATGCAGCGCCCGCTCGCATCGGAGCGCGAAGGCGATCGATAGCGCCGGGGCAGGCTCGGACTCGCGCTCGGGCCGCGCCCCGGTGCGCTAGCGGCGGTCGGCTCTGTGCCGCTGTCGCGAAAGTATGTAAGACTTCCTTACATGAGCTGGAGACACGGCCGGCGCGGCTATCACCACGGCAACCTGCGCGAGGCGCTGCTCGACGCCGCGCTCGCGCTCATTGCCGAGAAGGGGGCCGGCGGCTTCACGTTCGCCGATGCCGCGCGGCACGCGGGCGTCAGCTCCGCGGCGCCTTATCGCCACTTCCGCGATCGGGAGGACCTGCTCGCGCGCGTCGCGCAGCGCGGCTTCGAGCAGTTCGCGGACGGGCTCGAGCGCGCGTGGGACAAGGGCCGGCCGGAGCCGCGGGCCGCGTTCGAGCGGCTCGGCGCCGAGTACCTGCGCTTCGCGCGCAGCGAGCCTGCCTACTACGCGGCGATGTTCGAGGCCGGCATCTCGGTCGAGGCGCATCCCGAATTGCGGCGCGCCGCGGATCGCGCCTTCGGTGTGCTGCGCTCCGCCTCGGAGACGCTGGCCGCGCTGTTGCCCGCCGCCTCGCGCCCGCCCGCGGCCATGATGAGCCTGCACGTCTGGGCGATCTCGCACGGCATCGCGTCGTTGTTTGCGCGGCCGGACGCGGGCCGGCGCAAGCTGCCGATGTCCCCGGAAGAGCTGCTCGAGGCCGGCATCCTCGTATACCTGCGCGGCCTCGGATTCGACGACGGCGCGCCTCGCTCCCGGGGCTCGAAGCAGGGTCCGGACTGACCGGCCGGCGGCGCGACGCGCGCGCGCCGAAAATTGGTGTCGACTCTCCCTTGACATCCCGTCGATCCGCGGCACAATGTAAATGTTATTAACATTCACATGCGGAGCCGACGATGGAGATCATCCGAAAAGTCGACGAGATCGGTAAGCCGGCCTGGATCGGCTTGCTGGTGCTCACCTTCGTCATCTATTGGCCCTTGGGGGCCGCGCTGTTGGCCTTCTTGATTTGGAGCGGACGCATGGGATGCTGCAGAGCGGCCGGCGCGGGACGCCGGCATGGATACCATCATCGGCACGGACGCTGGTACCGGGAAAGAGGATCGAGCGGCAACCTCGCCTTCGACGAGTATCGCGCGGAAACGCTGCGGCGCCTCGAGGACGAGCAGCGCGAGTTCAAGGAGTTCCTCGATCGGCTCCGGCACGCGAAGGACAAGGCGGAATTCGATCAGTTCATGGCGGAGCGGCGCCGGCCGAAGCCCGCGTCCGACGACTCGGGCTCCGACAGGCCGAGCGGCGGCGAGCCGCGCTGAGGCACGCAAAAGGGCGGGACGTAAGCTCCAGCCAAGCGCAGCGCGGCGGCGCAGCCTCACGCCGCCGTGCCGCTACGCCCAGGATGAAAATGAAGGCGCGCCGGAACCGCGTTAGATCGGCGCACGGAGTCCTAGAAGCCGGCAGGATCTTCAGGAGCCCCGCGGCTCCTGCCGCCGCCGCCGCGGAAATGAGATCCTGCGGGCGCCGCCGCGGAAATGATCCGCATAACCCCACGCTATTCGCACGGCGCGTAAAATTTCGCCCTAGCGTCGAACTCGAGCCCTTGCGCGGTGCTGGCCTATCCGGGATGCTCGGGATAAGGCCGCGGCGCAAAGCGCGGGGCCGCAAGCGGAGGTCGCCATGCCGAAATTCATCATCTCGCCGCACATGCGGCTCCACGAGTGGGTCGCCGAGGAAAAGGGCTATTTTTCCGCGGAAGGCCTCGACTACGAGTTTCGCGCGGCCCTCGGCTCCGAGGACGCGAAGCAGCACGACCTCGGTGATCGCGTGGGCGCCTATCAAACCTTCGAGCAGGGCCGCACGAGCGACGTGAGCTGCGCCTGCCACTGGACGGTCAACATGGCGGCGGCGGCCGGTCACGGCAAGATCTACGTGGACGCCTACTCGGTCGCGCCGTGCGCCGTCTTCGTGGCGCCGGATTCAGGCATCGAACGCCCGGAGGACCTCGCCGGCGTGCCGATCTCGGTCGGCTATCAATCCGGCAGCCACTACTCGACGATCGAGGCGCTCGACCGGTTCCTGAAGCCCGACGAGATCAAGCTCTCGTTCGCGGACGGCCTGCTGTTCCGGCGCATGGAGAAGCTCATCGACGGCGAGGTGCCCGCGGTCAGCGTCTTCTCCGGCCCTTATTACTTCCTCGAGCAGCTCGGCTTCCGCAAGATCCTCGACACGAGCTTCATGATGGCGGCGATGGTCAGCGAGCGCGTCGACACCGAGTCCGTGCGCAAGTACTTCAGCGCCCTGCGCCGCGCGCAGGTGGACATCGATCTCCACGCGCACCGCTTCACGCATCACTATCGCAAGGAATTCCCCAAGCGTTTCCACGGCGCCATGGACACGCGCCTCTTCGGCCCCGGCGAGCGCATTGTTTTCGAGCCCTACACGCGAGAGATGTACGAGGAGACGCAGCGCTGGGTCATCGAGCGAGGCATCTTCCCGGAAGGCAACCCGATCGTGCGGGCGTTCGAGCA
>DASTSM010000293.1:0-9649 GCA_035760685.1 Gammaproteobacteria bacterium
ACGGGACGCAGCGAGAGCGCGGGATCGACCACGCCTTCCTTGGGACGGCCCAGATGCGACATGACGATGACGGCCGCACCCTCCGCGAGCGCGGTCTCGAGCGTCGGCACGGCCGCGCGCAGGCGCTGGTCGCTCGTGACGCGGCCGTCCTTGATCGGCACGTTGAGGTCCTCGCGCACGAGCACGCGCTTGCCGCGCAGCTCGAGGTCGCTCATGCGGAGGACGGCGAGCGCCATGGCGTCAGAGCGCGGCGAGGGCCAGGGCCGTGTCGAGCATGCGGTTCGAGAATCCCCACTCGTTGTCGTACCACGCGCACGCCTTGACGAGCGTGCCGCCCTGGATCTTCGTGAGCCCCGCGTCGTAGATCGACGAGGCCGGATTGTGATTGAAGTCGATCGAGACGAGCGGCTCGTCGTTGTACGCGAGGATGCCCTTGAGCGCCCCTTCGCTCGCCTTGCGCATGAGCGCGTCGATCTCCTCGCGCGACGTCGCGCGTTTCGCCGTGAAGGTCAAGTCGACGATCGAGACGTTGATCGTCGGCACGCGGATCGCGAAGCCGTCGAGCCGGCCCGCGAGCTCGGGCAGCACGAGCCCCAGCGCGGACGCGGCGCCCGTCTTCGTCGGGATCATGGACTGCGTCGCCGAGCGTGCGCGCCGCAGGTCCTTGTGGTAGACGTCGGTCAGCACCTGATCGTTCGTATAAGCATGCACCGTCGTCATGAGACCCTGCTCGATGCCGACGCCGTCGTTCAGCACCTTGGCGAGCGGCGCGAGGCAGTTCGTCGTGCAGGAGGCGTTCGAGACGATGCGGTCGGAGCTCTTGAGGCTCTCGTGGTTCACGCCGTAGACGACCGTCGGGACGTCGTCGCCCGCCGGCGCCGAGATCAGGACGCGCTGCGCTCCCGCCTCGAGATGCGCCGACGCCTTGTCCTTCGAGGCGAAGAGGCCCGTGCACTCGAGCACGACGTCGACGCCGAGGCTCTTCCACGGGAGCTTCTTCGGGTCGCGCTCGGCGCAGACGCGGATGCGGTCGCCGTCGACGACGAGGTCGTTGCCGTCGACGACGACGGGGAACGGAAACGGTCCGTGGGCCGAGTCGTGCCGCGTCAGGTGGGCGTTCGTCTTCGCGTCGCCGAGGTCGTTGATCGCGACGATCGAGATCCGATCCCGGTGGCGGCCTTCGTACAGCGCGCGGAGGACGTTCCGGCCGATGCGGCCGTAGCCGTTGATGGCGATCTTGACGGGCATGTCTGCCTTCTCCTCGTTCAGAATTCTTGCGTGGTCCGTATCAAAGGAAGCGGCGCGCCGCGGCGGCGACGCGCTCGACCGTGAAGCCGAAGTGGCGGAAGAGATCGGCGGCCTTCGCCGATTCGCCGAAGCGATCGATCCCGATCACGTCGCCGCGGCCCCCGACATAGCGCCACCAGCCGAGCGTCGCGCCCGCCTCGACGGCGATCTTGGCCGCTTCGGGCGGCAGCACGTGCGCGCGGTACTCGTCGCTCTGCGCATCGAAGAGCTCGGTGCAAGGCATCGAGACGACGCGCACGGCGGCGCCGGATTTCTCGAGCTCGGCGGCGGCGCCGAGCGCGAGCGAGACCTCGGAGCCCGTCGCGATGAGCACGACTTTCGGCGCTTCGGCGCCGCTTCGCAAGATGTAGCCGCCGCGCGCGATCGCGTCGATCTGATCCTGCGTGCGCTCGACGAACGGCAGCTGCTGCCTCGAGAGCACGAGGCTCGTCGGGCCGTCGGCGCGCTCGATCGCGTCGCGCCAGGCGACCGCGGTCTCGACCGAGTCGCAGGGCCGCCAGACGCGCATGTTCGGCATGACCCGCAGGCTCGTGAGGTGCTCGATGGGTTGATGCGTGGGGCCGTCCTCGCCGAGGCCGATCGAATCGTGCGTGAGCACGAAGATGCTGCGGGCCTTCATGAGCGCCGCGAGCCGCAGTGCGTTCCGCGCGTAGTCGGTGAAGACGAGGAAGGTCCCGCCGTAGGGAATCAGCCCGCCGTGCACGGAGATGCCGTTCAAGATCGTGGCCATCCCGAACTCGCGGACCCCGTAGTGGATGTAGTTGCCGCCGTACTTGCCGGGGCCGAGGCTCACGGCGCGGGAGTGCATCGTATTGTTCGAGCCGCTCAAGTCCGCGGAGCCGCCGAAGAGCTCGGGCAGCCCCGGCACGAGGCCCTCGAGCGCGCGCAGCGACGCGAGCCGCGTCGCGAGCGGCTTCGCCTCCGCGACGACCTCCTCGACGAGCTTGGCCGCGCGCTCCCCGAAGTCCGCCGGCAAATCGCCGCGCATGCGCCGCGTGAATTCGGCGGCAAGGTCGGGGAAGGCTTCGGAGTACTTCGCGAAGCGCGCGCTCCACTCGGCCTCGAGCTTGGCTCCGCGCTTGCGCGCGTCCCACGCGCTCCGAATCTCGTCCGGAATCTCGAACGGCGGATACGGCCAGTCGAGCTGCTTGCGCGCCGCGGCGACCTCGTCCGGGCCGAGCGCCGCGCCGTGCGCCGCTTCCGTGCCCTGCTTCGTCGGTGCGCCCCAGCCGATGATCGTCTTGCAGCAGATCAGGCTCGGCCTTTCCGTTTCCGCGCGCGCCGCGTCGAGCGCGGCCGCGATCGCGGCCGAATCGTGTCCATCGACGTTCGGCACGACGTGCCAGCCGTACGCGCGGAAGCGCTCGGGCGTATCGTCCCTGAACCAACCGCGCGTCTCGCCGTCGATGGAGATGCCGTTGTCGTCGTACACGGCGATGAGCTTGCCGAGCCCGAGCATGCCGCCGAGCGAGCACGCTTCGTGCGAGACGCCCTCCATGAGGTCGCCGTCGCCGCAAAATACGTAAGTGTAGTGATCGACGATCTCGTGGCCCGGCCGGTTGAACGTGGCCGCAAGCACGCGCTCCGCGATGGCCATTCCGACGGCGTTGCCGAGCCCCTGGCCGAGCGGCCCCGTCGTCGTCTCGACGCCGATCTCGAGATCGCGCTCGGGATGACCCGGGGTGCGCGAGCCGAGCTGCCGGAAGCTTTTGAGATCCTCGATGCCGATGCGGTACCCGGTCAGGTAGCCGACGGCGTAGAGCAGCATCGAGCCGTGGCCGTTCGAGAGCACGAAGCGGTCTCGATTGGGCCACGACGGGTTGCCGGGATCGAACTTGAGGAAGTCGTTCCAAAGCACCTCGGCGATGTCCGCCATGCCCATCGGCATGCCGGGGTGCCCCGACTTCGCGCGCTCGACGGCGTCCATCGCGAGCACGCGCACGGCGTTCGCGAGCCTTCGGCGCGATGGCCGACCGGCCGCCGTATTTTCCTCACCGATCGATGCCATGGCCGCCGTCCCGAGGAGCGAATCGCTCGCTGAATGAAGCAAAGAATTTTCGCTTACCGTCCGCGCGCGGCGCAACTCGTGAGGTCCCCGCGCCGGCGCGCCGCTCGGTCGCCGCGGCTCGCACACGGAAGCGAGATCTGTGAGCCAGGGCAAAACGCGGACGGGAGATTTCAGTATGATGGCCTCGAGGCGCCGAGAACGAGCTATCCCATGCCCGAAGCGCATTCCGACCGGCCCGTGACGCTGCTCCACATCAGCGACACGCACCTCCACGCGGCGCCCGACAGCCGGATGCGCGGCGTCGTAACGGCCGAGACGCTCCAGAGCGTTCTCGACAAGGCGCGGCGATCCGCGCAGTGGCCGCCGGCGGGGGTGCTCGTAACGGGCGACATCGTTCAGGACGAAAGCCGCGCGGGCTACGAGCGCTTCCGCGCGATGTTGTCCCCGCTCGGCCTGCCCGTCTTTTGCCTGCCCGGCAACCACGACGACCCGAAGCTCATGCACGAGCTGCTCGACAAGCCGCCGTTTCAGGTCGGCGGCGAGGTTCGGCTCGGCCCCTGGTCGCTCGTGCTGCTCGACACTTTTCTGACGGGCGAGGACGCGGGCGGTCTCGGCGAGACCAGGCTCCGGGGCCTCGAGGCCGCGCTGCGGGCGCACGCGCGCCAGCACGTGCTCGTCTGCATGCACCATCATCCGCTGCCGATGGGCAGCGCGTGGCTCGACGGCGTCGCGCTCCGAGACGCCGAGGCTTTCCTGCGAATCATCGACGCCCATCCCGAGGTGCGGGGCGTCGTCTTCGGGCACGTGCACCAGGCTTCGGACCGCGAGCGCCGCGACGTCCGCTTTCTCAGCACTCCTTCGACGTGCGCCCAATTCAAGCCGGGCAGCGAATTCTTCGCGCTCGATCAGCGGGGCCCGGCGTTCAGGTGGCTCGAGCTGCAGCCGAGCGGGGGCATCGCGACGGAGGTCGTCTGGCTCGACCCGCCGCGCCGCGAGGCCGCGGCAAGCGGCTAGAGACGCGGCTGCCGTTGGGTTAGTTTCGAATCTCCCTCAGACTTCGATCATCTCGAAATCTTCCTTACCGGACCCGCAGTCCGGGCATCGCCAGGACAAGGGAATGTCGTCCCAGCGCGTGCCCGGCGGGATGCCCTCCTCGGGCAGACCCGCCGCCTCGTCATAGATGAAGCCGCAGATGAGGCACATGTATTTCTTCACGGAACGAAGCTTTACGAGGATGAAGCTTTCGAGGCTCAGCCGGCGCTCGCCTGCTGGACGTCCCGGCTCTTGAGCGCCTGCTGAAGCAAACGCGGCAGCCCCTGGAAGCTGCCGTTCGACATCAGCACGACCTGGTCGCCGCTGGCGGCCTCTTCGAGGACGCTCGCGAGCAGCTCGTCGACGTCGAATGCGACCGAGAGCTTCGCGCCGAGCGTCGCGAGCGCCGCCTCGGGCTTCCAGTCGAGCTGCTCCGAGGCGAGCACGAATACGCGGTCCGCCGCGTCGAACGCTTTGCGCAGCGCGTCGCGGTGCACACCCATGCGCATCGTGTTCGAGCGGGGCTCGACGACCGCGAGGATGCGCCGGTCGTTCTGCTGGCTGCGCAGCGCCGCGAGCGTCATCGCAATCGCCGTCGGGTGATGCGCGAAGTCTTCGTAGACCGTCACGCCCTGGAAGACGCCGCGCTTCTCGAGGCGGCGCTTGACGCCCTTGAACTGCGAGAGCGCTTCGAGCGCGACGTCGATGCCGACGCCCGCGTGCACGGCGCACGCGAGCGCCGCGAGCGCGTTCTCGAGATTGTGCGTGCCGACGAGCGCCCAGCCGGCCTGACCCACCTTCTCGCCGCGCCGCAGCACGCTGAATCTCGACTTCGCGCCGATGAGATCGTAGGCGGCGGACCACGTCGCGGCCTCGTCGCGCGCGCTGAACGTCTCGACCGGCGTCCAGATTCCCTTCGACAGCAGCGTGTCGATGTTCGGGTCGTGACCGTTGACGGCGACGAGGCCCTGGCTCGGCACGGTCCGGATCAGCTGATGGAACTGCCAGAGGATCGCGTCGAGGTTCGGGTAGATGTCCGCGTGGTCGTACTCGATGTTCGTGATCGCGACCGTCCGCGGGCGGTAGTGCACGAACTTCGCGCGCTTGTCGAAGAACGCCGTGTCGTACTCGTCCGCCTCGACGACGAAATACTTCGACTTGCCGAGCCGCGCGGAGATCGAGAAGTTGCTCGGGATTCCGCCGACGAGGAAGCCCGGCTCGAGGCCTGCGTAGTCGAGGATCCACGCGAGCATGCTCGTCGTCGTGGTCTTTCCGTGCGTGCCCGCGACGGCGAGGACCCACTTGTCGATGAGCACGTTGTCGGCAAGCCATTCGGGGCCCGAGTAGTACGGGAGACCCGAGTTCAGCAGCGATTCGATGACCGGGTTGCCGCGCTTCAGCACGTTGCCGACGACGACGCAGTCGAGGTCGTCGTCCAGCTGGGTCTCGTCGTAGCCCTCGTGCAGGCGGATTCCGAGCTTGCGCAGCTGCGTGCTCATGGGCGGATATACGTTCTGGTCGGACCCGGACACCTGATGCCCCGCCGCCTTCGCGAGCGCGGCGATGCCGCCCATGAACGTGCCGCAGATACCTAGAATATGAACACGCATCAGCTGACCGTCGGCAAAATGGCGTCCCGGAGCGCCAACGAAAGGAGGACGTACACTACCACGACGGATAGGCCCACGATATACGGCCTAGACATGGCTCTCGCGACGATGAAGCCGCCGACGTCGATCGACCACAGGTACACGATCGCGATGAGGAGACGAGGCAACGTGACCTGCTCGAGAGGCGCGTGCGTGCGGTCGTCCCAAAGCAACAGCGGCAGGCTCACGAGGTTCAAGAAGACGTCGGCGCCGACGAGCGCGATCGCGGTCTGCGTGAAGCGGCGAGGCTTGGCGATCGCCGTGAGCGCGGCCCACGCCGCGCCGAGATAGAGCACGCGGTCCGCGACGAGCAGCGCGAATGCAACGAGAGGCGCCTCGTTCGCCGGCAACGTTGCGGCGCCGACGAGGAAGTACACGACGAGCACGAGTCCCAGCAGGAACTGCGACGCCGGCAACACGTCCGGTCCGCGGCGGTGCAGGGAGATATCGACGAAGACGAGTCCGAGGCGCCACACGAAGGTGTTTCCAGCGACAAGGGCCGCGATAATACCGCATCGGGCAGGAGGCAAGACACGAGGCGCGATTGCAAACCGAGACCCTGATCGCAGACGGAGGCGCGCTGGAGGCGCTCGTCGCATCGATATCGACGGCGCCGCTCGTCGCGATCGATACCGAGTTCGTACGGGAGCGCACCTACTTCCCGCAGCTCTGCCTCGTGCAGGCCGCGACGAGCGAGCGAGCGGCTTGCGTCGATTGCCTCGCGTCGCTCGATTTCGCGGCTCTCTTCGGCGAGCTCGCCGCGCCCGAGCACACGTGGGTCCTGCATTCCGCGCGTCAGGACCTCGAGGTCGTGCGGCATCACGCCGGCGCGAGCCCGGCCCGGATCATCGACACGCAGGTCGCGGCGGCGCTGCTCGGCCGAGCGCCGCAGGTGAGCCTTCAGGATCTGCTCGGCGACGTGCTCGGCGTCGCGCTCGGCAAAGGGTTCACGCGCACGGATTGGAGCGCGCGGCCGCTGCCCGAGGGCGCCGTGCGCTACGCCATCGACGACGTCGCGCACCTGCTGCCGCTCTGGGAACGCCTCGAGCGCTCGCTGATCGAGCTCGGCCGGCTCGAGTGGCTGCACGAGGACTGCCGCCGATTGATCGAAGACACGGCCGGCGGCGATCGCCTCGTGATCTTCCGGCGTCTCAAGGGCGTGCAAGGGCTCGATCGCGACTCTCAGGCCGCGGCCCTGGCGCTCGTCGAATGGCGCGAGGCGACGGCGCGAAAGCTCGATCGGCCGCGGCGGTGGATCATGAGCGACGATCTCTTGGTCCGCATCGTGCAACAGAAGCCCGGAACGCACGCGCGGCTCGAAGGCATCGCCGACATGCCGCGCCGCCTCGCGGCGCGCTACGGGGAGGAGATTCTCGCCGCCGTCGAAGCGCGCCGGCGGCCCGACCTCGAGGCCGTCGTCGAGGCCGAGGCGGCCGGCGAGCCGCCCGACAAGCAGCGATTCAAGGAGCTTCAACACCGAGTGCGTGAGCGCGCCGCGGAGCTCGGGATCGAGCCGGAGGTGCTCGCGACACGGCGGGACCTCGGCGCGCTGCTGCGCGGCCGACCGCCCGCGCATCTCGAGAAAGGCTGGCGGGCCGCCGAGATCGAGCCGCTGCTGTAGCACGCACGACTCGCGGGAGGGCGAATCCCCGGCGGCTGCCTAGACGAGCTCGAGGGCGCTCTTGAGCCGGGCGTACACGACGTCGACGGCGCCTTTCGCATCGACGCGCATCAGAAGACCGCGGCCGGCGTAGTAGTCGATCAGCGGCGCGGTCTCGCGCTCGTAGACCTGAAGGCGGTTCCTGATCGTCTCCTCGTTGTCGTCGGCTCGCTGCACGAGCGTGCCGCCGGCCTTCTCGCAGGCCTCGAGCTCTTCCTTCGGCGAGAAGTAGATGTTCAAGAGCTTTCCCGTCGCGGAGCACGTGCGGCGGCCCGTGAGCCGCTTCATGAGGATGTCGAAGTCGACGTCCATGAGCACGGCGCGATCGAGCTCACGGCCGAGCCCGCGCAGCACGGTCTCGAGATCGCGCGCCTGCGCTCGATTGCGCGGATAACCGTCGAGCACGAAGCCGCGCGCCGCCTTCGGGCTCGCGACCCGCTCCTCGATGAGGCCGAGCACGATGTCGTCCGAGACGAGCTCGCCGGCGTCCATCGCGGCCTTGGCCTTGAGCCCGAGCTCGGTGCCGGCCGCTACCGCGCTGCGAAGGAGATCGCCCGTGGAGATCTGAAGCAGGCCGTAGTCGGCCTCGAGACGCTTGGCCTGCGTGCCCTTGCCGGAGCCGGGCGCACCGAGCATGACGATACGCATTCGTTGTCCTCTTCCTTGGAAAATGGGGTCAGACCCCATTTTTCGACATTTCGCGCAACCGTAGCGGCGCGACGCGTCTTCGTCAAACCGGCACGGCTTGCTATTCTTACGCGCTCGCGAAAACGGATCGGAACGCCGGCCGGAGGAAACGGTGAAGCGAAACGCCTTTTATGCGCAGTCGGGCGGAGTGACCGCCGTCATCAACGCATCGGCGTGCGGCGTGCTCGAGACCGCCAGGCGGCACCGCGACAAGATCGGGCGAGTCTACGCGGGGCGAAACGGCATCATCGGCGCCTTGACGGAGGACCTCGTCGATGCGAGCGCGGAAAGCGCGAGCACGGTCGCCGGGCTCCGGCACACGCCCGGCGGCGCCTTCGGCTCGGCGCGCTACAAGCTCAAGAGCCTCGACGAGAACCGCGCGGAATACGAGCGCCTCATCGAGGTGTTCAAGGCCCACAACATCGGCTACTTCTTCTACAACGGCGGCGGCGACTCGATGGACACAGCCCATAAGGTGTCGCTCATCGCCCGCGAGCTCGACTACCCGATCGTCTCGATCGGCGTGCCGAAAACCGTGGACAACGACCTGCCCGCGACCGACTGCTGCCCGGGCTTCGGCTCGGTCGCGAAGTACGTGGCGGTTTCGACGCGCGAGGCGGCGCTCGACGTGGCGTCGATGGCCAAGACCTCGACACGGGTCTTCATCCTCGAGGTCATGGGCCGGCACGCCGGGTGGATCGCCGCGGCCGCCGGGCTCGCGGGCGCCGGGGCCGGGGAGCCGCCGCACGCGATCGTCTTCCCGGAGATTCCCTTCGAACGCGACGCCTTCCTCGCCCGCGTCAAGGAGAGCGTCGAGCGCTACGAGTACTGCGTGGCGGTCGTGTCCGAGGGAGCCCGCTCCGCGGACGGGAGGTTTCTCGCCGAGGCCGGCACGCGCGACGCCTTCGGCCATGCGCAGCTCGGCGGCGTCGCCCCGACGCTCGCTCAGCTCGTTCGTTCCGAGCTCGGCTACAAATACCACTACGCCATCGCGGACTACCTCCAGCGCTCCGCGAGGCACATCGCCTCCAAGGTCGACGTCGAGCAGGCCTATGCCGTCGGCAAGGCCGCCGTCGAGCTCGCCCTGCGCGGCGAGGACGCGGTCATGCCGACGATCGTGCGCAAGTCCGACCGGCCCTACCGCTGGTCCATCGGCAAAGCCGCCCTCTCCGAGGTCGCGAACAAGGAAAAGCTCCTGCCCGCGAAATTCATCGGCAAGGACGGCTTCTCGATCACCGAGGCCTGCCGCCGCTACCTCGAGCCGCTGATTCGGGGTGAGGACTATCCGCCCTATCGCGACGGGCT
>DASTSM010000294.1:0-9676 GCA_035760685.1 Gammaproteobacteria bacterium
TGGAACGCCGCGCTGCCTAACGGCACGTGGGGCAATGCAGCGAATTGGAATTCGCACGCCATGTACATCTCTGTTTGGGACGGAGGCTGAGTGCCGCAAAACATCATCGAAGTACCCGGCTGGGACACTCCACTCACCGCCCCGTCGGGCGGGGATCCGCGCACGAGCGCGGCGTGGCTCGTGCACCTCCAGAAGGTCGCGAACCGACTCGGCAAGATCGGCCAGATCGTCCCCGGCCTCGTCGCCGCCGGCTTGCCCGTTGGTGTGCCGCTCAGCGCGCCGGCGCTGAACGTGAACACCCGCTTCACCTTCGATGCGAGCAACTTGGGATTCAAGCAGACATCGATTGCCGACGTTGGGGGTCTCTACTTCCCGATCCCCGTGCCGCCCACGGGCAAGGTGCAGGAGCTCCACGCGATCGTTGGCTGTGCGGTAGCGCATGCCGACCTGCCCGCCCTCAAGCCGCAGCTCCAACTCACGCGGCTCACCTACACGCTCGGCGCCGTCATGCCGCCCGGCCCCGGGCTCACGACCACTACGGTCACGCAGGCCGACCCGAGCGCCAACGCCGCCGCGTACGACGTGCTCCACGACATTGCCATTACCGGCGCGGCACTCTCGATCGGGGCATCGGACGTCTTCCTCGCTCACTTCAGCGGAGAAGCGGCCGCCAACGCACAGGCTAGCTCGCTAACGCTTTTCCGCATCTACGCCGTGGTGTCGCCATGACCTGGCTCGACGACTACCTGCTTCGTCAGCAGGTCGTGATCGCCGGCTTCACGCTCGACCTCTCGAGCGCGGCCCTACAGGTCGGAGACTGGTTCTGCGTCTCGCAGTCCGATACGAGCGGGAGCACGGTCACGAAGGCCGTGTCCGCCGCGCTCGCGGCCGCGGGCGCCGCGCTCGCGATCGCCGTCGAGTCCGCGCAGCCGGGACAGCCGGTCAGAGGGATCCCGCTCGGCATGGTGCCGCGCATTGTGAGCGGTCTCGCGGCGGGTGGCGCCGGCCCTGTCAGCATCGACGATAACGCGCGGACCGAGCGCGGCGGCGATCCAAACAAGTACGTCGGCTTCACCGACGCGAACGGCACGCTCACGATCGGGCGGCTGATGAACGTCACGCCCGGCGCCGTGAAGACGCCCGTCGACGTTGCCACGACGGCCGCCCTGCCCGCGAACACGCGGACGGTGAACACGCTGCAAGCGAACGCCAACGGCGCGCTCGGCGCGCAGGACGGCGTCGCCGCCTTCGTGGGCATGCGCGTCCTGGTGTGGAAGGAAGCGACGGCCGCGAACAACGGCGTCTATCGGGTCACGCAGCTCGGGAGCGCCGGCTCGCCATGGATCATGGTGCGCGACGGGGACGCCGACTCGGCGAGCGAACTCGTGAGCGGCACCGTCTGGCCCGTCTCGGCCGGTACGCTCTACGGCCTCCGCCGCTTCATCCTGTCGGTGAGCGGCTCGTTCACGCTGAATACCGACCCGATCGCCTTCACGCTGTACGAGCTCCGCGGCGTGTACGACGTGCGCGCCTTCGGCGCCGTGGGCGACGGCACGACCGACGATTCGAGCGCGATCGCCAACGCCATCGCGGCGTGCATCGCCGGCGGCGGCGGCGACGTCTTCTTTGGTCCCGGCGTCTTCTCGACGAACAACTTCAACGTCGCGAACGCTACCGGCGTTCGCCTTCGTGGTCTCGGTGACAAGGTCTCGATCATCAAGGCCCGCCAGACGGGTAGCATCATCACCTTCACGAACTGCGTGAGCTGCTACCCTCTCGACCTCGGCATCGAGCGAGCCGACGCGCTCTTCCTGGCGGGGGGCGGTTACTCGCTCGTGTTCAACGGCTGCACGCGCTGCGGCAGCATGGGCACGGTCCGAATCAGCTACTGCGGCGCCGGCGTACAGGTGAACTCGTGCACCGAGATGCGGTTCGGCCGCCTCGTCGTCGAGAAGATGACCGCCGGCGGCGGCGCCGGGTTCTTCCTCTATACGGGCAGCGGCGCGGCGCCGTCGAACGACTGCATCGTCGACTCGATCATCTACGACCATACCTACCCGGTCATTCCCACGTTCAACAAGGGCGTGTGGACGGCCTCGACGGCGTACGTCGTCGGGGACATCGTCAGCAACAACGATCGCTTTTGGATCTGCACGACGGCCGGCAACAGCGCCGCGAGCGGCGGTCCGACGAACACGCCGGGCGTCGACGGGCCGACTGCCTACACGACGGACGTCGTGGACGGCACGGTCCACTGGCGCTTCCTCATCGGCAATAGCTTCGGCGTCAACCACGATCACGACGCGAATAACCTCGTGATCCGAAACCTCGATTGCGCCGGACCGATCAACAACGGCGTGCAGATGTGGAAGTCCGGCGGCACGAGCGCGCCCAAGGGCCTCTTCATCGATCGCTGTCGCGTGGTCGGGGCCATATCGAACGGCGTGGTGCTGGACACGGGGTCGCGGGTGCGCATCGTCCCCGCGATCGATACGACCTACGGTGGCCGCGGCATCGACTGGCGCGTCAACATGGCCGGCCACGTCGAGATCCTCGGCGGCACGGTCGAGAATTGCTGGACGGACGGCGTCGCCATCGGCGGCGGCGGGGACATTCTCGGCACCGAGGTCCTGAACTGCGGCCAGAAGGGCGCGAACCAGGGCACGGGCATCACGACGTTCGGCAGCATCTCGGGCTTCCGAGTCGTCGGCGTGCGCTCGTCGGGACCAAACCACTCGTTCGGCATGACGGTCGGAGCGCTCTGCGCGAACTACGTCATTGAGGACAACGACTTCACGGGCAACTTCGGCGTCGGTCTGAACGACAACAGCAAGAATACGGCGGGCTCGAGCCGCAAGGTGCGCGACAACCTCGGCGACGACGGCGACCGCGCGCAGATCTACCTTACGCCGTTCGCTGCCAGCATCGGCGCGACGAACCTCTTCGCCGCGATCCCGCCGAAGGGCGTCTATCATGTGACGACCTACCTCGCGATGAGCGGCGGGACCGGCGGCACGATCACCGTGCAGGTGACGCACACGGACGACAAGGGCGCGACGTCGATCACGCCCGTCAACGCGCAGAGCCTCGCCGGCACCTCTCGCAGGAGCGACAGCTCGGTCATCGAGACCGACGGCGCCACGACCCCGCAATACAGCGTGACGATCGTCGGCGCGACAGGCGCGCCCGCGTGTTCGCTGCGCATCATCGCGACGCGCATGAACGACTGATCCCCCGCGCGCTTCGCGGGAGCGCGCGAGCTCGCCAGCCTTCACGCCGCCGCCACCCTCCCGGGCCGCGGAAGTCGGCCCGTGCTCGCGTGCTCCCTCGAGGCGCGCGCTCTTTTCGAACGGAGACCAAGCACCATGAATCCCACCCTTCTCAAGCTGCTCGTCATCATCGTCGCCATCGTCGCGCTCGTCGCCTCGCGGTTCGTGCCAGCGGACCAGGCGCAGCTACTCGTCGGCGTCGGCACCTTCCTCATCGGCTGGGCCTTCCCGGAGCTCGGCAAGAAGGGCTCCGGCGGTACCGGCGCGGCCGCGGCCGTCGTCCTCGCCCTCATGCTGCCCGCGGCCGTGAGCACGACTGCCTGCTCGAGCGTGCAAGCGCGCGCCGCCGGCGCCGAGACCCAGCAGGCGGCCAAGGGCGTCTTCACGGGAGCGGTGCTTGCCGTGCGCGTGCTCGACGACGTGAACGCCGCTTGGATGGCATCGCTCGCGACCCCGACCGACGTCGACGTCCAGGTCGCGCGGACGGTGACGAAGGCGCTCACGGACGCGCGCAACATCCTGAACGCGGCGCAGCCGTACATCGATAAGGATGGCTCGGGGCTCGACCAGATCAAGAAGGCCTACGAGCTGCTCGATGGCGCGTGCGGCGAGCTCGAAAAGGTCGGGGTCAAGATCCCGCCGGAGCTCGACCGCGCGCTCGAGTTCGTGGGCGGCTACGTCGGAGCCGCCTCGTGAGCGTGGCGGACGTAGTGCGCGAGCTCGCCCGACTCGGGCCCGAGGTGTTGCAGGCCATCGTCGATTGGCTCGACGGCAACGACGATAGGCCCGAGGCGCTCGATCGCTTGCCGGACACGCTGAGGAGCGAGATCGAGCTCGCGCGGCTGGAAGGGCGGGCCAAGAAGTGATGACCGCCGGCATCGACGTTTCTCACTACCAGTCGCCCGCCGCCGTGCCCTGGAAGACCCTCGCGGCGGTAGGCGGCTTCTGCATCGTGCGCATGACGTACGGCGTCGCGCGTGACGAGCGCGCGGCCGAACACGTCGCTCGAGCCCGAGCGGCCGGCGTGCGCGTCGGGGCGTATCACTTCTTCCGCGCGAGCCAGCCGGTCGCCGTGCAGCTCGGCGCCTTCCGTGGCGCCTGCAGCGCGGCGGACTACGGGCACCCGACGGACATCGTCCCTGCGGTCGATTGGGAGGATGACACGAGCAAGGCGCCGATCACGCCCGCGCAGTCGCCGCTCGTCGAGGAGTTCTGCGGCGAGCTCGCGCAGGCCTTCGGGCAGCGACCGCTGCTCTACATCACGCAGCGCGATTGGGGCCGCGTGGGGTCGCCTGCGTGGGCGCTCGAGCACGACCTTTGGGTCGCCCACTACAGCGCGGCCTCGCGGCAGTCGCCGGCGACGCCGGGCGGACGTCCATGGGCGATCTGGCAGCACCGCGTGGGGCCGCTCGAGCTCGCCGGGCCGCACGGGTACTACCAGCCGGCGACCTACGACCATAACCTCGCGCAGGTCCTGCCGCTGCTGAACGGCACGAGGCTCGGCGACGCGGCGGCGGCGCAGGCGACGCACCAAGCCCCGGAGCTCGACGAGCACCATACGGAGGCCCTCCGCGCCGATCTCCTCGCGACGCTCGCGCGCGAGGGCGTCGCGGAGTCGCACGCCGCCGGCATGCGCGAGATGGCAGCGGAGGAAGCGTGAGCGAGAGCGCGTCCACACTCCCGCCGCCGCCCGACCCGGACGCCCTCGACTCGCACAAGCTCGACTGGCTCATCGGTGCGATCCGGCACGTCGCCGACGTCCAGCTCGAGATGCGGCAGGAGCTGCACCTGCTACACGAAGACGTGCGCGCGGAGTCGCGCGAGCTCGGCGAGCAGAAGCTCGTGCTCACCGGCACCGCCGGGCGCGTGCAGGAGCTGCACGACCGCCTCGTCGAGGGGGAGAAGTCGATCAGTGAGCTACAAGAAGCCGAAGAAGGACGACGCGAACGAGAAGCGCGGCCCCGCGCGAGCGATCGTGCTGGTGGCGGATGACGAACCGGCCCTGCTCGTCGTGCTCGAGCACCAGCTCACGCGCGAGGGCTTCGCTGTGCGCACGGCGGACTCGGTGGATAGCGCGCTCGCCGAGCTCGGCGGGGCGGGCGCCGGCGCCGTCGTGTGCGACATGAACCTCCCGGGCGGCTGCCGCGCCCTGCTCGAGGCCGTTCGGCGCTGGTATCCGTCCACGGGATTCGTGCTCATCTCGGGCGATCCCGCGGTACTCGAGCTCGGCGTCGAGCTCCACGTGCCGGCCGTCGTGAAGGCCGAGCGCGGCTCTTCTGGCCGCCTCGCTCGCGTGCTCCGGCGGCTCGTAGCGGAGCGCCGTGACTGACCGGCGCGCCCCCGGGCAAGCTCACGCTGCCGGGGCGTTGCCGCCGAATCGCCCGCCCGCGCCGCCGCAGCGGCCTGCGCAGCGCACGCTGCCCGGGATTGCGCCTCCGCCTCCGCCGGCCCGACAACCGCCGGACAGCGGCCCTCCGCTCAAGGTCGAGTTCGCCGGCTTCAAGGGCGAGCTCCGCCCACGGCTGGCGCGAAAGCTCTTGTCCTGGCTCGTGCCGCTGGTGCTCGGCGCCGGCGGCGGCGTCGTAGGTAAGACCGGGCGAGACGCCGTCGCCGAGCAGGCGCGCGCGACCGAGGTCGCGGAGCTCCGCGCGAAGCTCGCGGCCGTCACCGAGCAGCTTGCGCGCGTAGAGACGACGACGCAGCTCGCCGATGCCAAGGCGAACCGAGCGCTTACAGTGAGCGAACCGCTCGACGCCCGCGCCGCAAAGGATGAGCTCGCCGTCGACCGCCTAGACGCCCGCGTCGGCACGCTCGAGCGCCAGCGTCCGCTCGTCGTCCGCGCCGAGCGTTGAATCGTACGTAAAGAGCTCGAGCCTTCGCTCTGGCGTGAGGTAGATCACCAGCTCTTCCTCAGGATCTAAGGCCCCCAATGGCGTTAGCCGTACAGCGCGTCCGAGCTGCATCCCTATCCAGCCTTGCAGTGCGTCCTCCACGCTGGGGGCGCGCTCCGGCATGACAACGCCGATCCGAAACATGCCTTAGTCTATCCCCTAACAATCCGGCGTCAAAACCCCCGCAACCCTCCCCGGGCTGCGGGGGTTTTGCTGTTTGTGTCCTCGCCGACCGGCTGGCCCTCGAGCGCTTGTAGCTCGCGCTCCGCGCGAACGCCGTGCCGTCGACAGAAGAAGCCGAACGTGGCGTTGTAGCGATTGACGAGCTCGACGGTCGCGCGCGCCGAGCACTCGCGGCAACGCGGTGTTGGAAGCTCACGAAGGTAGGCCATCAGCTGCCACTGCCGAGGAGCTTCGGCATGCCACCGTCGACGCTCGTTTGCGCACCCATTCGATCTTCGCGCTGCGTCGCACCGTTCCGCACGAGCAGAGCCTCGAGCTCGGCGCGCGTCTCTTCGACGGGCACCTCCGTTGTCTCCGCGAAGCGGCTCATCAGCGTCCTTTGGGCTTTGCCGGCGCGCACCGCGAGCACAGCGTGCGGCGCGCGTTCACCCACGAGCACCCGCCGTCGCACCCGAACTCGTCCGTGCAGCCGCACTTCCGGCAGATGCCCGGCACGGAGAGAAGCGGCGATGAGAGCCTCCGCTTGCCCTCGACGAGCAGGTCGAGCGCGACGGCGTGGTTCTCCGTCTCGTAGATGCTCGCCTCGGCAACCTCGATGAGCTTCCGTTGCAGACGCACGGGTAGTGCGTCGAAGTGCGGCTCGCAGAACGGGAGCCGAAACCCCGTGTCACTATCGCACGCGGCAACGTGCTCGTGTCCCGGGACCTGGCAGGGGATCGCGGCATCGCTCCAGGTCACGACTTGCGCCCCTTCGAACCCAGCTCGCGCGCCGCCGCGCGCTCGTACTCCTCCAGGTCGGCGGCGAGGCCGCGTTTCTTGCCCTTCGTCTTCGCGGCTTTCGCTTCGGCTTTCTCCTGCTCGAGCTTCGCCTTGAGCTTGGTGACCACGTCCGAAGCGATCTTCTTCCGGTCCACCTTGAGGAGCTTGCAGATCGTGGCGATGCGGCGCTCTTCGTCCGCGGGCGGGTAGTCGATCGAGGCGCCGAGCAGCCCTTCGAGCAACATGCCGAGCGCGGTCCCGAGCGACGCACCCTTGAGAAGGCCGTCGAGCGCGGCGGGGGCCTTCGTGTAGGAGACCCCCTTGTCGGTGCGGCGCTCGAGCACCTGCGACCAGCTACCGTTGCTCATGACTGCAATGGCGGCCGCCTCGCGGAGCACTGCGAGCACGTCGCCGGCGGCGAGCTTGCTGCAGCCGTCCGCGATCGCCTCGAGCGTGCGCTCGGCAATCTCGAGCCGTGATTGGCTCTCGAGCTTCTGCTTCTCGCGGCGCGCCTTCTCGCTCGGGCTCACTTTCTCGCGTGCCGACGAGCTCGAGCCGTTCTTCGCAGCCTTCTTCGACTGCTGACGCCGGACGGCCGCGTCGACTGCGGCCTTCGAGACGAACTCCACGATCGCGCCGCTGTAGGGGTTCTGGGCGATGGCGACCGCGGCGTCCTTGCCCACGAGCGTGCGGATCTTCGCGCTCTGTGAGCCGACATATCGCGTGTCGTCCAGCGCCTCCCACTTGGTCGAGCTTGCGCGAGCCGACCACTTGCTGAACTGCACGTCCTTCGCTGGGATGATGGTCTTACCCGCGGCCTTGGCGGCCTTCTGTTCGAGCTTCCACTGAGCGTCGAGCTTCGCGCGAAAGCAGACCGGGTCCGTGCAGACGTCGGGGCTCTTAACGTCCGCGAAGAGCTCTCCCTGGTTCCCGGTGCGCTTCGGACAGGTCGTGCAGGGGCCGGCGTTTGGGACGAGCTCGGCGCTCGCGCGGTCGAACGGCGCGTTCACGAGCTTGAGCATGTAGTGCTCTTGCACGTGCTCGCCGGCTAGCCTGAGGCTCAGCGGCTCGTCCGCGCGCTCGAGGTCCTCGAGCGCTTGCGGCTGCAGCTTCTCGGGGATCCGCGCGATGAGCAGCGCGTGCCCGAGCAGGATGCGGCCTTCGTCGAGTGCCGTGAGGACCTTCGCGTGCAGCTTGTTGAGCTCGAGCCGCTCGCGCACGTAGCGTTCGGTGCGCCCGCGGATCGCCGCGATACTCGCCGGCGTCGCGCCGCGCTTCACGAGCTCGGCGAATGCTTCCGCCTCGTCGAGCGGGTGGGGCTGGTCGCGGTCGTCGTTCTCTGCGAGCTGCAGCTCGAGCACCTGCTCGTCCGGCACGTCCCGCACGGTCACGAACAACTCGGGCAGCCCGGCGAGCTTTGCGGCGCGGTAACGCCGCTCGCCGAAGATGAGCTCGACGCCGCCAGACTTCGGATGCGGTCGCCCGAGCACGGGCTCGAGCTGGCCGTTCTGCTTCATGCTCGCGGCAAGCTCTTCGAGCTTTTGCTGCCAGTTCGCCGGGCGGCGGTGCCGGTAGTTCTTTCCGAGCGTGATGTGGTCGAGGGGGACGGTGATGACGTTGGGGGCGGTCGGTCCGATCATGGTTTTCTCCCTTTGAAGCGAGCGTTGAGATCGATGACGAGCTGCGCCCGCACGGCGGCGACGAGCTCGGCGCACTGAGCGACGTCCATTGCGGCGATGTGAGGCGGCAGGTGCGGCAGCCGCTCGCGGAGCCACGCGTAGGCCTCTTCACGCGTGCGCACGCGGCTCTTCCAGAGCCGGTCGAACCACTCGTGCGCTTGCATGCGTGCCGCGCGCTCGTCCCGCGTGCCGGGCTTGCCGAGCGGCGTGCCGTCCTCGCGCGCGCCGTGGGTAGTCCGGCAGGCCGGGTACCGGGTGCAGCCGTAGAAGGGTCTCCCCGTCGGATGCGCGCGGCTCACGCGCCACCGGTTCCGCCGGAACACCATCGGCGCGCCGCACTCGGGGCACGCGAGCTCAACTGGCTGCGTCATCGAGCCGAGCGAGGCCTCGAAGCGTGTCGGCCACGCGCCGCGCCGAGATGAGCGCGAAGTCCTGCATCGTCGCTGCGCCAGCGTCGCGCACCGCGCGCTCGGCGATCGTTACGAGGTCAGTGCCGCTCGGGTCGGCGGTGACGACGAAGAGGGTGCCGTGACGGTAAGGCACGTCGGGCCCCGCCTGTGCGATGAGCATGCGCTCCTGCGGGCTCGACGGCTCCGGCCGCGGCTGGTATGCCGCATCGAGGTAGCGGTATTCGACCTGCCAGAGCGTGCACTGCACGCGACGGCCGATCACGGCTAGGCCGCCTTCCCGCGCGGCTTCCGCTCGGTGACCATCTTCTCGACAGCCTGGCTGAGCCGGTACATCGAGAGCGCGCCCGAGAAGTACGACCAGCCGAGGTCGAGCGCCTCGCTATCGAACTCGCGCGGATGCGGCTCGCCGGTCTCTTTGTCGAGCCGCACGAGCGCGCAGCCCTCGGGCACGGGCAGCACCTCTTCGGCCGTGGTGTCGATGACGC